>NZ_DATCRY010000153.1:0-4830 GCF_036568765.1 Dyella sp.
GTACTGGCCTGGGGTATCCGCGCACGCAATATGCAAATCTGGTTGGGTAGTTACCTGCGACGGCCTCGGCCTTTGGCCGCCGATGGTCCGGTACACGTGATGTTCTGCTTTGTCGATCATTTCGAGCCAGCTTGGGGAAAGGTCGACCTGGCGACCCAACGGGCGCGCGTCGACCGTTGGTGCGCAGAATATCGCGCGCTTGCGTCGTCGCACCGCGATGCGGACGGTAGACCACCGCAGCACACCTTCTTCTATCCCGAAGAAGAATACCTTGAAGAACACCTGGACAAAATCGCTGCGCTATGCGCCGAAGGCTATGGCGAGCTGGAGATCCATCTGCACCACGATAACGATACGCCAGACAACTTTCGCATCACCATCGCCCGGTTCAACCGTTTGCTGCACGAGCGTCACGGTGCGCTACCACGCGATCCGCATACCGGGCAGTTGCGCTTTGGATTTATCCACGGCAACTGGTGCCTGGACAACTCGCGTGCCGACGGTCGCTGGTGCGGGCTGAACAATGAGCTGATCCTGCTGCGCGAATTGGGCTGCTACGCCGATTTCACCTTGCCCTCCGCACCTAGCGACACGCAAACGCGCACCGTTAACACCATCTACTACGCCACCGACGATCCGGGCAAACCGAAGTCGCACGACGTAGGCGTTCCAGTACGTGTCGGCGGCCACGCCAGCGGCGACCTGATGATTGTGCAAGGTCCGTTGGGCCTGAACTGGCGCGAGCGTCGCTACGGCCTGATCCCGCGCATCGAGAATGCCGACGTGCGGCGCGCCTGCCCGCCCACGCCCGGTCGTGTAGATGCATGGATACGTACTGGCATCCATGTGCAAGGGCGACCGGAATGGGTGTTCGTCAAAGTGCACACGCACGGTACGCAGGAGCGCGACATGGACACCCTGCTTGGCGCGCCAGCGCATGCGATGCATGAGCATCTCGAAAACCATTACAACGACGGCGAGCGCTATGTGCTCCACTACGTCACCGCGCGAGAGATGTATAACATCATCAAGGCGGCCGAAGCCGGCAAGCAAGGCAATCCGAACCTCTGGCGCGATTTCGAGCTACCCCGGCCACAGGGAGCACCTCATGCGTAGCGTGCTGATCTGCCACGCGGGCGACGATTTCGACCGAATCGGGTTGGCTGCCTGGCTGGCCTCGTTCTCTCACCTGGCAGGCGTTGTCGTTCTGGAAGAAACCAGCGCGCAGAAACGTGCTCGCATCCGACGCGAGTTGCGCCGGGTCGGCTGGCTGCGCTTTCTCGATGTGGCAGCCATGCGCTTGTATCAGCGCACCGCACTGGCCGCTCGAGATCGCGCCTGGACACTGCGCGCACTCGCCATCTTGCGTGCACGATACGGCGAACCGCCGCAGGTGCCGACCATCGTCGCTGCGGACGTCAACCATCCGGACGTCATATCTTTCATGCGTCGTGTCAAACCGGATATCGCTCTGGCGCGTTGCAAGCAATTATTGAAGAAGAGACTCATTGCCGTGCCCAAGATGGGATGTTTCGTGATGCATCCGGGCATCTGCCCCGAGTACCGCAACGCGCACGGCTGCTTCTGGGCACTGAGCGAACGCGACCTCGACCGCGTAGGCATGACCTTGCTCAAGGTAGATCCGGGCATCGATACCGGCCCGGTATACGGCTATTACCGCTACTCATTCGACGAGCGCCACGAATCGCACGTGGTAATCCAGTACCGCGTCGTGATGGAGAACCTCGACGTCCTGGCTTCACGCCTGCACGAAATCGCCGACGGCACCGCCCAGCCGGTGGACACTCGCGGCCGCGACAGCGCGACCTGGGGGCAACCGTGGCTTACCCGCTACCTACGCTGGCAGCGCGCCGCGGCGAGGATGCCTGTCCCATGAAGATTCCGGCGTTGATGTACCACGACATTGTCAGGCCGGGCGCGGCCGATGCCAGCGGCTTTCCCGGAGCAGCCGCGGCGCACTACAAGCTCGATACCCGAGCTTTCGACGCGCACCTGTCCGCGCTGAACGCGAGTCGCCTCACCTTTCCGGCCATTACCCAGCGTGGCCCCACCGGCTGCCTGCTGACATTCGACGACGGTGGCGCAAGTGTCATGGATATTGCCGCTCGGCTAAGCGCTCGAGGCATGCGTGGGCATTTCTTTATCACCACGGCACGGATCGGCCAGCCGAGCTTTGCGACGTCGCGCACGCTGCGCGAAATACGCGCCGCAGGCCATATCGTCGGAAGTCATTCGCACACCCATCCCACAGAAATATCCAGGCTATCCAAAGCGGAGTTGGCGGCGGAGTGGCGCCGCAGCACCGACTGCCTCCAGCAGTTGCTTGGTGAGGCGATCGCCGTTGCTTCTATACCCGGCGGCTTCTACTCCGACGCCGTGGCGCATGCCGCAGCTGCACAAGGGATTCGTTATCTTTTTACATCCGAGCCCGTCGTCACGACGCACGACATCGATGGTTGCCTGGTAGTGGGTCGCTACAGCATCGTGCACGACACGCCGCCGGAACGGGCGGTGTGTCTGGCATTGGGTGCCGGTACCGACCGTTCGCGGCAATGGCTGATGTGGAACATCAAGAAACCGATCAAACGCTGGGCGCGGCCGGTTTATCGGAGCATACGTGCACAGTTGTTAGGTGCGTGAAGAAACAGGCAACACTGCAGGGAACCGAAGATCGAGACAGCACCCCAACCGACCAGACGGGAACTGGCTCGACGCGATCCGGACTATTACCAGCTATCATTAGATGTAACAACTGAAGATATCGGCACCTGATTTTTTGTTTTAGATGGCACAGCTAACAACGATGCCAGCTTGTCCCGGAAACGCTTCGCGAAAGGGGCTACCGGCGGTATGACGCGCTTAGATAGACCTGCTGATCGGGGGTGACGTTATTCAAGCCGATATTGGCCACGAGATCGAGCTGGAGATTGGAATCGACAGCATAGATAAAGGCAGTGTGACAGTAGGTTGATACTGCGGTAAGACCCTAGCCCACCGAATTCTCCAGCGCTCCAATCCCTTCGATCTCGATCCTCACCACATCGCCCTTCCCCAAAAACTTGGGGGGCTTGAAACCAACACCAACGCCCTCGGGCGTTCCTGTTGCGATGATGTCGCCGGGATAAAGCGTGATCCCCGCCGACAGGGTTTCAATCAAAATGGGAATATCGAATATGAGGTCTCGCGTATTGGCCTTTTGGCGCACCTCGCCGTTAACTAGGCAGCGCAGTTCTAGATTCCGACCGTCGATCGTATCGGCCGTCACGATCGCCGGCCCCATCGGGGCAAATGTATCGAACGACTTGCCCAGGAACCACTGTTGATGACGCTTCTGCCAATCGCGCGCGGTGACGTCGTTGACGATCGTGTAACCGAAGACATGATCCATCGCATCGGCCTTCATGATGCCGCGCCCGCCTCGGCCGATGATGACGGCTAGCTCGGCCTCGTAATCGAGTGCTTCGGTTACACCTTCGGCGGCCCAGATAGCCTCTCCGTCTGCAATGACCGTCTCCGGTGCCTTGGTGAAAAAGATCGGTGCCGCGGGCACGGCATCCTGCGCCTGCTGTCCGGATTCGTAGCCGCTGCGACTGAATTCTTCGGCGTGGGCACGATAGTTCTTGCCGACACAAAAGATATTCCTCGCCGGTCGCGGAATCGGCGCCAACAACCGCACATTCCCACGATCGATCATGTCCCCGTCGACAACGGTCATGCCTGCGAGTCGCGCCTGTATCAAGCCAAGCATGCTGTAGACAGGCTCACCATCGGCAAGAAGCAGCCGATGAAACGTTCGCTGGCCATCCCAGCGAGCTACGCCAACCTGCTCTTCTCGTTCGTAGGTTACCAATTTCATCGCGGACCTCCTCTCGTTCTGCACGACACATTCGCGCTATCCCTACGGAAAATCAATGCCGCCGAGGGAATTCACACGATCGCCGGATGGTATTCACACTGCACGCGCCGCCATGACGGAAACATACCCGAGACATCGCCTTCGAGGAAATTTCCATGGCCAAGGCACGCATCGGTATTTCCGGTTGGCGCTATCCGCCATGGCGCCATGGCAAGTTCTATCCCAAGGGCTTGCCGCAGCGCGAGGAACTGGCATATGCCGCACGCCAGTTCGCCACTATCGAACTCAACGGTTCGTTCTATTCACTGCAACATCCAGAAAGCTATCGGCAGTGGCACGACGCCACGCCCGGCAGCTTCGTCTTTGCGGTCAAAGCGCCACGTTACATCACCCATGTCAGGCGCTTGCACGAGATCGACAAGCCCTTGGGCAATTTTTTCGCTTCCGGCGTGCTTGAGCTTGGCAAGAAACTCGGCCCGATACTCTGGCAGTTTCCGCCCAATCTGCGTTACGACCCGGATCTCTTCGAGGCCTTCCTGCAGCAACTTCCCCGTACGACGGACGAGGCCTCAGAGCTCGCGCGCCATCACGATCGCATTCGCCACCCCGTTATCCATTCGTCCGTAAGAAGGCGCTTGCGGCATGCCATAGAAATACGGCACGAGAGTTTCGCGACACCCGAGTTCATCGCACAACTGCGTCGGCACCGAATTGCCGTCGTACTGGCCGATACCGCCGGCAAATGGCCGTTTATCGAAGACATCACGGCCGGCTTTTTGTACTTGCGCCTTCACGGCGATCGCAAACTCTATACGAGCGGCTATGACGAAGCCTCCCTACGCTGGTGGAAACAGCGCATCCATGCATGGCTGCGCGGCGGGCAGCCCCAGAGGGGAGCGTCCCGGGTATCGACTGAAGCACCGCCGCGGCGGGTAGGCCGCGATGTGTATTGC
>NZ_DATCRY010000154.1:0-21477 GCF_036568765.1 Dyella sp.
CGTTTTGCACTTCATGGCGCGCTCCAGCAGCACTTCGCGTTCTCGCGCATTGCGCGTCAGCGCCGCGGCGCGCTCGAACTCAGCCCGCGCTTCGTCGCGCCGCCCAAGCTTTTCCAGCAGATCGCCGCGTACTGTCGGCAGCAAGTGATATTTATCCAGCGCCGGCTCGTCGAGCAGGCGATCGACAAGCACGAGCCCCGCAGCTGCTCCAAAGGCCATGCTCGTCGCCATGGCACGATTGAGCTCTACCACCGGCGACGGCAATACCTGCCCGAGCAGGCCGTAGAGCGCGGTGATGCGGCGCCAGTCGGTATCTTCCGCGCGGGTGGCGCGCGCGTGACAGGCAGCAATGGCTGCTTGCAGGGCATAAGGGCCGATACCGCCACCGAGCTTGCCGGCCCGCTCGAGCGAATCGAGGCCATGGCGGATGAGCATCTGGTTCCAGCGGCTGCGATCCTGGTCCAGCAATAGCACGGCTGCGCCCGAGGCATCGACGCGCGCACCGGTGCGTGAGGCTTGCAGTTCCATCAGTGCCACCAGGCTGTGCACTTCCGGTTCGCGCGGCATCAATTGCGCCAGCATGCGTCCCAGTCGCATGGCGTCCTCGCAGAGCGTCGGGCGCATCAGATCGTCGCCGGCGGTGGCCGCGTAGCCTTCGTTGAAGATGAGGTAGATCGCTTCGAGTACCGAATCCAGCCGCTGTTTCAGCTCGTCGCCGCGTGGTACCTCGAAAGGAATGTTCTTGTCGCTCAACGTGCGTTTGGCGCGCACGATGCGCTGGGCGACGGTCGGTTCGGGCGTGAGGTAGGCGCGGGCGATTTCATCGGTCGTCAGGCCGCCGAGGAGACGCAAGGTGAGGGCGACGCGCGCTTCAGCCGACAGCACGGGATGGCAGGCGACGAAGATCAGGCGGAGCAGGTCGTCGCCGATCGGATCGTCGGCGGCGACCTCGGGCGATTCGCCGCTCAGCGCCATCTGCTCTTCGATCTCGCGCGTCAGCTCGTCTTCCTTGCGCGCATGGAGCGTTTTGCGACGCAGCATGTCGATGGCACGACGCTTTGCGGTGGTCATCAGCCAAGCGCCGGGTTGATCGGGCAGGCCGGTCGTCGGCCACTGTTCGAGGGCCACCACGAGCGCATCATGGGCCAGTTCCTCGGCCAGGCCGACGTCGCGCACCATGCGCGCAAGGCTGGCGATCAGTCGTGGCGATTCGATGCGCCACAGTGCATCGATGCTGCGATGGATATCGGTCGTCATGGCCGGGAATCACAGCAGGTCGATACGGGCGGCGCAAGGCCGCCCGTGTCGCACGTCGGTATACCGGCCTCAGCCGCGCATGTCGACGTTGACCATCCATTCCACACCGTAGCGGTCGACCAGCATGCCGAATCGCTCCGACCAGGAGGTCTTGGACAAAGGCATAGTGATCGTCGTGGCCTGCTCGGAGAGAGCCTGGAAGACCTTTTCCGCCTGATCGACATCCTGGCTGTTGATGCACACAGAGAAGCCTTTGTAACCCTCGTGCGGGTATTTTTGCGGGTCGCCACTGTCCGAGCCCATCAGCATGCATCCGTCCACCTTGAGGTTGACGTGTGCAATGCGATCGCCAACGGCTTGTTTCATCTCCGGAGGGCAGTCGGGCATGTCCGAATAGCGGACCAGCCTTTGGATCTTGCCGCCGAGGCAGCGCTCGTAGAACTGAAAGGCCTCTTCGCAGCGGCCGTCGAACATGAGATACGCGGTGACATCCATACAATGTTCCTTTTGCAGTCAGTGCTTGTTGTGGTTAGTGCTTGGTGGCTAATTCCGCGCGCAGGCGTTCTTCCTGCTCGCGCAGTTCAGGCGTGAATTCACTGCCGAAGTCGTGCATTTCGTATATCTGGCGAATTTCCACGATCGGCTCGCCTTCGAGCGGGTTGGGGCAGCGCTTGACCCATTCGATAGCTTCTTCCAGCGATTTGCACTGCAAAACCCAGAAGCCGGCCAGCAAGTCTCCCGTCTCGGCAAACGGACCGTCGATGACCGAGCGCGCTTTGCCGGCGAAGCGTACGCGTGCCCCTTTGGCGCTGGGCTGCAGACCCTCGCCTGCCAGCAGCACGCCGGCGCGCAGCAGCTCTTCGTTGTAGCGTCCCATATCGGCCAGCAGTTGTTCATTGGGCATGACGCCCGCCTCGGTATTCTTGTCGGCTTTGATCATGACCATAAATCGCATGGGGGCGTCTCCTCTGGTAAGACAGCTCGGTTCTCTGATGGACTCAGTCCTTATGAAGATGACGAGCGATACCGGGCGGAATCGACACCAGCAGTAAACTTTTTCCTCGGGTTGCTCAATTTGTGATCAGGCAGGTCACGCCAGCGGCTGTGCTTGAGGGGTAGGGGATGGCAGGCGCGCCTTGCTCCCGTATAGTGCCCACCTGACCGGCTGACGGCACGGCGCCGTCGACTCGATACCAGGCGCTATGGCGACACGACGCGACGCTTCATCTTCACCATCCCAGCCCGACTTGCTCGGCGGCAGCCTTACGGCCGATTCGGCCATCCATCGCTTGTTTTTCGCCCTGCTGCCCGATGAGGTCGTGCGACAGCGTTTCGCCCGCGCGGCGGATATCCTGCGCAGCGAGCAGCCGATCCGGGCGCGCTGGGTGGTGCCGGCACGCTATCACGCTACTTTGCACTTTCTAGGGGATTTTCCGCTTTGGCGCCCCGATGTGGCCGAGGCGGCCATTGCCGCCGCGGGCAAGGTCGGTCCGTGCAGTTTCGACTGGACGCTGGATTACCTGGCCGGTTTTCGCGGTCGTCAACCGCCCTGCGTATTGCGCAGCACGGAGACGCCAGCGGAACTTGTCATGTTGTGGAAAGACCTGCGCCATGCGCTGGTCCTGGCCGGTGCCGGCAATCATGTCGCGGTGGGTAGTTTCACTCCGCACATCACCCTTGGCTACAGTCACGGCACGGTGCCGGACATCGCCCAGATCGAGCCGATCCTGTGGCGAGTCGAGGGCTATGCCTTGATTCATAGCATTGTCGGCCAGCGCGAATACCGCGTACTTGGCGAATGGGGCAAGAGCGGTCGGTGAGGAAAACGTTTCCGCTTACGTTTGGCGTATAGAGAACGTCAGGGTGCCCGGCGCACAATGACCGAGCGCCAATTTTTCACCATGGGGGTACTCAAGCATGCGTACGTCTGCTCTGTTCGTGTTTGCACTATCGCTCGCCGCCGCTCCCATCTTCGCGCAGACCGCGTCGCCTGCCGGCCAATCCATCGCTGACGCGGTGAACGATCCGGCCCGCGTGGCCGACAAAGCCGACGATGCACGCCGGAAGGTCGCCGATGTCATGGCGTTCGCGGAGGTCAAGCCGGGGCAAAAGGTGTTGGAGCTGATTCCCGGCAAGGGCTATTTCACCCGGGTATTCAGTGCCGTGGTGGGGCCTGAAGGGCATGTATTCCTGGTCTGGCCCGACGAGTACGCCAAGGAAGACACCGAGGGTGTCGGCGCCACGCGTACTTTGATCGCCGATGCGCATTACAAGAATGTCAGCGTGCTCAACCAGCCGGCCGCGCAGTTGAGCGTGCCGGAGAAAGTCGACCTGGTGTTTACCGCGCAGAACTACCACGATTATCCCGACGCCTTCATGGGCAAGGTCGATCTGGCGGCGTTCAACAAGCAGGTATTCGCCGCGCTCAAGCCAGGCGGCTTGTTCGTGATCGTCGATCATGTTGCCGCCGCCGGCAGCGGCATGCGCGACACCGATACCTTGCACCGTATCGATCCGGCGATCGTCAAGAAGCAGGTCGAAGCTGCCGGTTTCGTGTTCGACGGCGAGAGCAACGTATTGCGCAATCCGGACGACAAGCACGACTTGAAGGTGTTCGATAAATCCATACGCGGGCATACCGACCAGTTCATCTACCGCTTCCGCAAGCCAAAGGCCTGAGGTCATCGAGGCCTGGCCGTGCATGGCGGCCAGGCCTATCCTTGGGGGCGCATGTCCGAGCCGCCCGATTTTCCAGCCGACGATCCGCCACCCACGCCACCTGTCGAGCCCGATGCGGGCGATTGCTGCGGCGAAGGCTGCGTACCGTGCATTTTCGACCTTTACGAAGAGGCGCTGGAGCGCTATCGGCGCGATCTGGCGCAATGGCGGCAGCGCCATCCGGATGCCGCACATTTTCCGCCGGATAGGACTGGCAATCGCTAGGGCGGCCCCCATGTAGACGTCTTCACGTTCGAGGACGTCGCATGATTCCCTTTTCCGTGCTGGACCTGGCTCCGATTACCGAGGGCAGCAACCCGACCGAGACCTTTGCGCGCAGCCTGGACCTTGCCCGCCATGCCGAACGGCTGGGCTATCGGCGCTATTGGTTGGCCGAGCACCACAACATGCCCGGTATCGCCAGTGCGGCTACTGCCGTGTTGATCGGCTATGTCGCCGGCGGCACCTCGACGATCCGCGTGGGAGCCGGCGGCATCATGCTGCCCAATCACGCGCCGCTGCAGGTGGCCGAGCAGTTCGGCACACTGGCTTCGCTTTATCCCGGGCGCATCGACCTGGGGTTGGGCCGTGCTCCGGGGACGGACCATGCCACGGCTCGTGCACTGCGCCGCTATTTCGACAGTGCCGATGCGTTTCCGCAGGATGTCGGCGAATTGCTCGCCTATTTCGAACCGGCTGCGCCGGGTCAGCCGGTGCGCGCCGTGCCAGGCGCGGGTATCGATGTGCCGGTATGGCTACTCGGGTCGAGTCTGTTCGGCGCGCGGCTGGCTGCGGCGCTCGGCCTGCCTTTCGCATTCGCCTCGCACTTTGCCCCCGATGCGATGGACGATGCGTTGGCGATCTACCGGCGCGACTTCCGTCCGTCCGTACGGTTGCAGCGACCTCATGCGATGCTCGGCATCAACGTCGTGGCAGCCTCTGACGACGCCGAAGCGCGTCGATTGTTCACGACGCAGCAGCAGAGCTTCGTCAATCTGCGTCGCGGCCGCCCGGGTCTGATCCCGCCGCCGATCGACGATATCGAAGCCTTCTGGACGCCGACGGAAAAGTTCGGTGTGGAGCAGGCGCTGGCTTGTGCCGTTGTGGGTGGCGAAGCGACTGTGCGCGAAGGTCTGGCGGCCTTTGTGGCACGCCATCGACCGGACGAGCTGATGATCACCACGAACGTATTCGATCACGTTGCGCGTTGCCGTTCCTACGAGATCGCAGCACGGGTGCGCGATGTGCTGACGTGAACCGAGGCTTATTGGATGTTGCCGTAAGTCTGTTCATTCGAAGCGAACTGGCGTCGCAGATCTTGCCGGCAGCGCGCCAGTTGCAGCGGCGTAAACCGGCCGGCGCCTTCGCCCTCGATAACGGCGTCGCGTTCGATAGTCTGATGTTCGGACATCAGCTCGACCATGGCCGCCAAGTTGGCGGCGTGCAGCACCTGACTCATCGGCAGGGTTGCCGTACCGCGTTCGGCCAGGGCTTCGAGCACATTAGGCGGTAGTTCCCAGTAACGCGCTGCCTGCAAGGTCAGCTCGGCGGCGATGCGTGCGACACTGGCAATGAACTGCGGTGTATAGACAGCCAGCGCACCGCTCAGCTCTTTGTCGAGTGCGCGCGCTACGGCACCGATACCGGTATTGCTGACCAGGCCGGCAAGGTGCGCTTCGAACGGGTCGCATAACCCTTTGCTGAGGTAAACCGCTGCGTGAGCGCAGCGCTCGGCATGATCCCAGAGACGTTGTCCTGCGACCTGGCCGAACATGCCGGCGTTGGCCAGGAGGATCGGCTTCATCACGTGCATCGACACGACCTGGCGCAAACCGACTTGGCCGAGCAGCACGATGGCGTGTTGCAGGCTGGTGATCGGCTGGACCACACGATAGGCTACGCTGCCGATGACGCGCATGATTTCGCCGACCAGCACAGGATCGCGTCCAATCAGTTCGGCAAGTTTGGCGCCGTTGAGATCGTCGTTCTTCAGTGCGCGCAGCAACTGCGGCAATACCGTGGGCATGCGCGGTAACGAACGGACGTCGTAGCGATCGCCGCCGCAGATATCGTCCAGTCGCTGCAGGGCTTGTTGTTCGCGTTCGCTCGGTGCGATATCGGCCGAAGCGGGCAGGCTGAAAACGAAACGGAAGAATCGATCCTCGACGGCAGCCGCGGGCAGGCCTTGCGCGGCCGTTTCGGGTTCCAGGGGCAATGGCACAGCACGCGTCGCCGTCGGCGCCATACGCACGCCCGGCGCGGGCGCCGCTCCCCCAAATAGCTTTGCCCAAAAGCTCATGCCCGCTCCCTCTACGGTTGCCTTTAAGATCGGCAGCCTGTCATAAAAATGTAGGCTGGTTCACATTCTGCGGAGCCAGCGAGCGGCGGCTTCACCGGCGAGGCGGCCGCTGGCCATGCAGGCGGTCAATAGATAACCCCCCGTCGGTGCTTCCCAATCGAGCATTTCCCCGGCACAGAAGGTGCCGGGCAGCTCGCGCAGCATCAGACCGTCATCGAGCCCTTCCAGTCGCACGCCACCGGCGCTGCTGATCGCCTCCGCCAGCGGCCGCGCATTTTTCAGGATCAGCGGCAGGCGCTTGATGCCCTGAGCCAGGCGTGCCGGATCGCGCAGCGAAGCCTCGTCGAGGACTTCATGGAGCAGGGCGGTTTTGATGCCGCCGATGCCTGCCTGACGGCGTAGATGTTCGCTGAGGCTTCGTCGGCCACGCGGTTTGGCCAGATCGGCGGTCAAGCGATCGATGTCACGGTCGGGCGCCAGGTCCAGCGCCAAAGCAGCCGCGCCGTCGCGGGCGATAGCTTCGCGCAAGCTGGCCGACAGGGCATAGATCAGGCTGCCTTCGATGCCGGTCGCGGTAATCACGCACTCGCCCTGGCGCGCGTGTTCGATGCCATCGGTATCGCGCCAGTGCGCGACGACCGGTTTCAACGGAGCGCCCGCATGACGCATCGCAAGGAAATCGCTCCAGCCGATATCGAAGCCGCAATTGGATGGCTTAAGGGCAGCGATGTCGATGCCTCGCTCGGCCAGCCAGGACTGCCAGGCGCCGTCGGAGCCCAACTGGGGCCAACTGCCGCCGCCCATCGCCAGTACGGTCGCCCCCGCCTGAACCGTCAATTCGCCATTCGGCGTGGCAAAGCGGAGGCCGCCTTGCGCGTCCCAGCCCAGCCATCGGTGGTGCACGTGAAAGCGGACGCCCGCCCCGCGCAGCCGGTGTACCCAAGCGCGCAGCAGGGGCGCGGCTTTCATATCGGCGGGAAAAACGCGCCCCGAACTGCCGACGAATGTGTCGATGCCGAGCCTGGCCGCCCACGCTCGCAGCCCATCGGCATCGAATTCTTCCAGCCAGCGTGCGACCGCTTGCGCACGCTCGGCATAGCGTGCGGTGAACTGGGGTTTCGCCTCGCTATGGGTGAGGTTCATGCCGCCTTTGCCGGCAAGCAGAAATTTCCGGCCGACCGAGCCCTTGCCCTCGAATAACTCCACCGTCGCACCCGCCGCGCGTGCGGCCTCGGCTGCCATCAGTCCGGCAGGGCCGCCGCCAATGATGGCAAGTTGGAGCGTAGATGAGGGCATGGTCGTGCGGATGCTTGCGGAAGGATGGGCAAGTATCGCCGGTGTGGGAGTGTGAAGCGAGAGAGCGGTACGTGGAACGACAGGCAGATGGCTTGCAAACGTAAAGGCCCTCAACCCTCCCCCGGGAACAGGGGAGGGAGCGTAGCGATCAATGCTCGTTAACCTGCAAGTTGCGCATCAGCAGGTCCAGCTTGGTCTTCATCGCATCCTGTGGGCGAGAACCTTCCGCGCCATAAGAAGCCGTATAGAGCACTGAAGGCTTGGCTTCTGCACCCGTCTTGTCCGGCGCGCCGCCGACCATGCTGATATAGGTCATATCGTCTTCGTTGTATGCCGCGCCATCGTCCGGATGGTCGCGACGCAGCACCTTCTTCCAATAGTTCTGGTAGGACGTATCCAGATCCTCGGACGGTGCGATGTGCCGATTGACTCGTACCAGTTCGTCGTTGTCGACATTGGCCTTGATCAACACATCCGATACGTCCCAGACGACCTTGTCGCCGTCCTTGAAATAGGAGAAGCCCAGTATCAGCTGACTATCCTGGTCGATCTTCTGCAGGTCCGGCGTGTAGTCGAAGCTGACGCGTTTGGACTGGTACTTGAAGCTGTGCGCATAGGCGAAATCGATGTCGATGCGGTCGAGCACGGCAGGCAACAGCGTCTTTTGCTGCAGGAATTCCTTCCACTGCGCCAGCGTGCCGGAATACGAAACATCGAAGAAGTTGGTGATTGTGCGTAAATCGATCATGTGGTCATGCAGATGTGCGGGACGCGTCGTGCGCATCATCGTCACGTAGCCGTCGGGGACGGGCAGGGAGAAAGTGACCAGCATGCTGTCGTCGTAGGCGACCGGCCAGACGCGCACCTGCCATTTACGCTGGTAGCTATCGGTGAAAACCGTATCTTCGCTGGGCTTGCCGAGCGAGGTGATCTTGATCTTCTCCGATCCGACCGTGCGCTCCAGCGGCAATGCCTTGAGCATCAAATCCATCATCAGCTTGGGATCGGCATAGAGCTGCTTGACGCCGATGTTGTCTGGCTTGCGCAGATGGATCAGCGCTTCGTGCCCGGCCACGCCACTGGTGATGAAACCGTTGTTGCTGAGGGTTTCCTTGTGGATATTGCGCTGCGCGAACGACCAGACGCCGTTGTTCGAGCGAACGATCAGCGTCGGAAACGGATCGGTGTTGGAACTGCTGTGCAGCAATTCGTTCGAACCGTTTCCGACCGGGAAAAGGTTGTCCTTGTTGTCCTTGAGCAGGTCGGCCAGTTGGCCATCGATCGTGGCGTTGAACTGCGTCTGGTAGACCTCGGTAAATTCCTTGAAGGTCTTGGGTAGGGCAAATTGCGTCTTGAATGTCGAAGTCTTGCTGCTGTCGAGCACGTCCAATTGATAGGTCATGCGTGTATCGATTTCGGCGAGGTTATCCGGCGCCTTGAGGATGAAATCGATCGGCAGTGCGTAGTTCAGGTTCTCACCCGGCGACTTCATCAGCACGATGCCGATGATCTTGCCATCCTTGTCGAGCAGCGGGCCGCCACTGTTACCCGGCGAAGCGGCAGCCGAGAAGCGCATCCATTTCCAGCGACCGTCCTGTTCTTCGGGAGTGTTGGAGGTATACAAGCCGTCGCGGATCACCACGCCGGTACCCAGTGCGTTGCCTACCGCATAGACCACATCGTTCATAGCTGGCGCGGTGTTGGTTTCCAGCGCCTGCGTATCGGGGGCATCCTTGAGTGTGAAAACCACGAAATCTTTTTCGCGCGAGAATTTTACGATCTTGTCCACTGCGAACACCTTGCCGTTCGCGTCGCGCAGCGCCGGTTCGCCCATCAGGCTGCCCATGCCGGCGTCGAAGACATGCGCCGCCGTGGCATAGCGATGATTGCCGATCGCGAATGCCGTGCCGATGGAAAAATACTTGTCGTTGCGGAACTGGAAGGGCAACTGGTCCAATGGCAGCGGTTTCTCGTAACTCAGCGAGTCATTGACCGGCTTGGGTATGACGACTTCGAACGTCGCTGCCTGCACTTTGGGCAATATCGCCGGGTCCAGCGTGGCTGCCTGTGTGCCCGTAACGAGCGCCAATGCAACAAGGCCCATCCATGGCGCGATCCGGCGCGCCAGCCATTTGCTTGCCTGCCTCATGTTTCTTCCATTCCCCTGGTTTCGAGATCGAGCGGAAAGTCCCGCCCCCGCGCGGAGTGTATCCAAGCCACGCTCGGGCGGGGATAGCCGGTAATTATTTTGCTGTCGTGCTTATTCCGACGCAGAGGCGGGGGCGTGGCAGTTCTCGGGCAAGGGTGTGACAGCGGGGAGGATGCCGGTAACGGCGTAGCGGCCGGCGTCGCCCGCAAGATCGTTCGCCTGTACCGGCGCCGACGCTGAGTTCGACTGGCCCGGCTGGCGGTAGCGATAACCCTCCGGATATCGTCAGTCCGTAGCGCAGGCGCGACCCGCAGGGCCTGAATACAGGGCCGGCTTCGCCGTGTTCGATCCGGCCCAATCGGAGTGCGGGCGCGGTCACCGGGGCGTATCGTCCGGCCAGGGATGCGTTGCCGCGGCAGAAATAGCTGGGATCGAAGCGGTCGTCGTCGGTGTCCGGATGGATATCTATCGAGCCGCGGCCGGCGTGCTCCACCCGCAAGCTGGCGCCTGGGCGCCAGTCGTCCAGCGCGATATTCAGGGCGTCACCGTCGCGCCGTGCGTGGCCTACGAAGAGACAAGCATCGCTCTGGATGCTTACCCAATAACCGTCATTCATCGGGCCCACATCCAGCCATTCGGCGCCTTTACGGTACATGCCGGTAAAGTCGGCCGGCCCGGGCGCTGGGCTCGCGGCCGGCGGCGCGGGCTGGCAGCCGCAAGCGAGGGCGGCCCATAGCAGGAGTGCATGCCGGGAGTGCATGCATCGACGTTAGCGCAAAAAACCTGTCGGCGGTTTGAAGCGACATCGATGGACTGAGGCGCTACTCCCTCACACCATCCTCTCCCCTGGCTTCGCCGGGGTCGGGGCGAGAGGGAAGCTCTACAATCAAAAGCTACCCAAGGTTTTTGGCGACTCCATTCAGCCGCTAAAATGGGTGCGATTCTCCTAGCCTGGATTTCTGGCGTGACTGTTGCCGCTTTTCCCGTTGCCGATGCGGCGCTGGATGCCTTGTTCGTTCCTTTCCAGACCGGCGCTTTGCGGCTGCCTCCGGATGGCCGTGTACTGTTCCTGCGCGCACGCGATGGCTTCGCTCTGCGTGAAATGAAGCAGCCGGGTTGGTTGTGCGAGCAGAGTTTCAAGCCTTTTGCCGAAGCACTGGAACGCAGCGGACTGACCGTCGGCAGCCCGGCGACCGATGACCGCTTCTCGCTGGTTCTGCTGCTGCCGCCGCGGCAGCGCGATGAAGCGCGAGCCCTGCTGGCGCGTGCGTTTGGCGCGGTGGCACCGGGCGGTCGCGTGGTGGCGTGCGTGCCCAACGCCGAAGGCGCCAAATCCATCGAGGCCGACATGCTGCGCCTCGCCGGCACGGTCGGCAACGTGTCCAAGCACAAATGCCGGGTATTCTGGGCTACGCCCGAGACGATCGATGCCGCGTTGTGCGCCGACTGGCTAGCGCTCGACGCGCCACGCGAAAATGCCGCCGGTTATGTAAGCCGGCCAGGACTGTTTGCCTGGGATCGCATCGACACGGCCTCTGCCTTGCTGGCTGCGCAATTGCCTATCGAGCTGGCCGGCCGCGCCGCCGATCTTGGAGCGGGCTACGGCTACCTTGGCGCCCATCTGCTTGGGCGGTGTCCGGGCATCGTTTCGCTCGATGCTTTCGAGGCAGAAGCGCGCGCACTGGAGCCGGCGCGAGCCAATCTTGAAGCAGCGATGCGTGCGCGCGGCCAGGCCGTTCCTTTCAGGCTGCATTGGCATGACATTGCTGCCGGTGTGCCCGGTCGCTACGACGCCATTGTCAGCAATCCGCCCTTCCACCAGGGCAGGGCCGACTTGCCCGAACTGGGGCAGGCGTTCATCCGCGCTGCTGCCGATGCGCTCGAGCCGAACGGGCGCTTCTGGATGGTAGCCAATCGTCATCTGCCCTACGAGGCCAGCCTGGCCGAGCGCTTCGAGCAGGTGCGCCATGTCGCGTTGCAGGATGGCTTCAAAGTGATCGAAGCGCGTGGAGTACGTCGATGAAGCTGGTCAAGCTGATCGCCAACCTGGGTTATGGCAGCCGCAAGGAGGTGGCCTGGATGTTTCGCGAGGGGCGCGTTACCGATAGCGATGGCGAAGTGCTCTACGCTGACGACAAGATCGAACACGAGCGAATTCGCATTGACGGCGAGCCATTGGATCCGGCGTCAGGCTTGGTGCTGATGATGAACAAGCCGCTTGGCGCGACGTGTTCGCGCAAGGACCAGGGCCGGGTGGTCTACGACTTGTTGCCGCCGCGTTATCGACAGCGCGATCCGGCATTGTCGACGGTGGGGCGGCTCGATCGCGATACTTCCGGCTTGCTGTTGTTTACCGACGATGGCGCCTTGCTGCATCGGATCATTTCCCCGCGTGCCGAAGTGAGCAAGGTCTACGAGGCTACCCTGGCCGAGGATCTGCGCGGCGGCGAGGGCGAGTTGTTCGCGAGCGGCACGCTGATGCTCGAATCGGAAACCACGCCGCTGGCGCCAGCCTGGCTGGAGCCACTCGGCCCGCGGCGTGCGCGCCTGACCGTGACCGAAGGGCGTTATCACCAGGTCAGGCGTATGTTCGCCGCCACGGGCAACCGGGTGGAAAGTTTGCAGCGCGTTGCCATGGGTGCATTGCCACTAGGCGACGACTTGGCGCCGGGGCAATGGAGGATGCTTTCGGCCGATGACGTGGCACGGGTTTTTGCGGAGACGTCGAAGCACTGATCGCTTGGTGCGTGGCGCGCTACACTCGACCCTTCGTTGCAAGGGGTATGTCGCATGTTCAAGCGTTCCGCATCGCTTTCGCTCGCGCTCGGCCAGATCCTGGTTGGTTTCGTTCTGGCGAGTGCCGCTTTCAATGCCGCCGCCGCCGCCCAGGCGGATGAGGCTTTCACCAAGCTGGCCGATAGTTATTTCGACGATTTCTATTTTCCCAATCAGCCTACCGCGGCCACAGCCGCTGGCCTGCACCAATACGACAGCCAACTGGACGATTATTCTCGCAAGGGTGTAGAGAGCACGGTTGCTGCGCTCAGGCAATGGGAGGCGAAGTTCGCCGCCGTGGATGCCGGCCAGCTCGATGAGCAGCGGCGTGGCGATCTCGAGCTGGTGCTGGCCAATATCCGCGGTCGCCTGTTGATGCTCGATCAGGTGCGCTGGTGGGAAAGCAATCCGGACAATTATTCAAGCGGGATAGCCGGTAGTGCCTTTACCCTGATGGCGCGCAAGTTTGCCGCGCCCGATGAGCGCCTGAAGTCGCTGATTGCGCGCGAAAAGCAGATGCCGCAGGTATTGGCCGAGGCGCGCGCCAACCTGAAGAATCCGCCGAAGATCTACACCGAGATCGCGCTGGAACAACTCCCCGGCCTGGTCGACTTTTTCGCCAAGGACGTACCTTCGGCTTTTACCGATGCCCACGACGCCAAGCTCAAGGATGCCTTTGCGCAAAGCAATGCGGCGGTAATCAAGGCGCTGAAGGATTACCAGCAGTGGCTCAAGGCCGACTTGCTGCCGCGCTCGCACGGCGATTTCCGTATCGGTGCCGATGCATTCCGCAAGAAGCTCGCGTATGACGAAATGGTCGACACGCCGCTGGATAAGCTGGTGGCGATCGACATGGACGACATGCATAAGAACCAGCGCGAATTCGCCAAGGTCGCCAAGGAGCTCGATCCGCACAAGACGCCGGCGCAGGTGCTGGCGGAGCTCGGTGCCGATCATCCCGATCGCGCGCAATTGCTCGATACATTCCGCGGCACGCTGGCCAAGCTGGTCGATTTTATCCAGAGCCATCGCATCGTCAGCGTGCCGTCGCCGGTGCCGCCGATCATCGAGGAAACACCGCCTTTCATGCGGGCGACGACCTTTGCCTCGATGGATACGCCCGGGCCGTTCGAGAAGGTGGCCAAAGAGGCTTATTTCAATGTGACGCTGCCCGATCCGGCCTGGAGCAAGCAGCAGACCGATGAGTTCATGGCCCAGTTCAGCTATCCGGTGATCAACAACGTCGCTGTGCATGAAGCTTATCCCGGGCACTACGTGCAGTTCTTGTGGATGCACGACGTGCACGATCGCGTGCGCCAATTGCTCGGTTCATCGACCAATGCCGAAGGGTGGGCGCATTACAGCGAACAGATGATGCTCGACGAAGGTCTGGCACAGGCGATGTATCCCGATGACGTGCGCCAACAGAAACGGCTGAAGCTGGGGCAGTTGCAGGATGCACTGCTGCGCAACGCCCGTTTTATCGTCGGCATCAAGATGCATACCGGCCAGATGAGCTTCGATCAGGCGGTAGATTTCTTCGTCAAGGAAGGCTACCAGTCGCATGCCGTGGGCGTGGTGGAAGCCAAGCGTGGCACGTCCGATCCGACTTACCTGTACTACACGCTCGGCAAGCTGCAGATCCTCAAGCTGCGGCAGGATCTGATGGCTCGCGAAGGCAAGCAGTTCAACCTGGAGCAGTTCCACGACGATTTCATGAAGCAGGGCTTCGCGCCGATCAAGATCGTGCGCCGTGCCATGCTGCATGACGAGTCGCCGACCTTGTAATTCGCACGACCTTGGCCTGGGGGCGCCATGCCCCCATGTCGGCTCTCATGAATCCCCTGGTTTTCGATAATGCCTTCGTACGCGACCTGCCCGGCGATCCGGAGCACGGGGCGCGCTTGCGTCAGGTCGAGGGTGCTTTGCACTCCCGTGTGGTGCCGACCGCGGTAGCTGCGCCACGTGTGCTGGCCTATTCGCCCGAGATGGCTGCCGAATTGGGCTTTACGCCTGCCGATGTCGCCGGTGACGCGTTTGCGCAGACGTTCGGTGGCAATGCCTTGCTACCGGGAATGCAGCCGTACGCCACGAATTACGGCGGGCACCAGTTCGGCAACTGGGCGGGGCAATTGGGCGATGGCCGTGCCATCGGTCTGGGCGAGCTGATCAATGCCGCAGGTCGGCGGTGGGAACTGCAGTTGAAGGGGGCCGGCCGCACGCCTTACTCGCGCGGTGCCGACGGTCGCGCAGTATTGCGTTCATCCGTGCGCGAATTCCTTTGCAGCGAGGCGATGCATCATCTGGGCGTGCCGACCACGCGCGCCTTGAGCCTGGTGGCGACCGGCGAAACGGTCGAGCGCGACATGTTCTACGACGGACATCCGCGCGATGAGCCGGGAGCGATCGTTTGCCGCGCGGCGCCATCGTTCATCCGTTTCGGTCATTTTGAGTTGCCGTCTTCGCGAGGCGATACGGCATTGTTGCGGCAACTGGTCGATTTCACTATTCGGCGGGATTTCCCCGAGCTCGAAGGTTCCGGGGAAGCCCTGTACGCCGAATGGTTCGGACAGGTGTGCGAACGGACGGCCCACCTGATGGCCCATTGGATGCGTGTCGGATTTGTCCACGGTGTCATGAATACCGACAACATGTCCATTCTGGGTTTGACCATCGACTACGGTCCGTATGGCTGGCTGGAAGATTTCGATCCGGATTGGACGCCCAATACCACCGATGCCGGTCGCCGGCGTTACCGCTACGGCCAACAGCCACAGGTTGCCTGGTGGAACCTGAGCCGATTGGCGGGCGCCTTGTCTCCCCTGTTTCAGGGCATCGAGGCCTTGCAAGCGGGACTGGATCGCTATGCGGCGGCATTCCAGGCGAACGACCGCATGCAAATGGCAGCAAAGCTTGGGCTCGAGCACATGCGTGACGACGATGTCTCGCTCGCTCAAGGCCTGCACGATCTGCTGCAGCAGGCCGAGGTCGACATGACATTGTTTTTCCGCGGGCTGACTGAGATCGATCCGGCCAAGCCTTCATGGCAACCGGTGGCAGATGCGTTCTACGATGTCGCCAAACGCGATGCCTCGCGCCCCGCGTTCGATGCCTGGATGGCCCAGTATGCGCAACGTGTCGCTCAGGACGATGTGCCGGTCGCATTGCGTCGCGAACGCATGCGGGCAGTCAACCCTCGCTATGTCTTGCGCAATTATCTGGCGCAGGAAGCGATCGATCTCGCCGAACGGGGCGATGCTTCAGGTATTCAGGAACTGCTCGATGTCCTGCGCCATCCCTACGTGGAGCAACCGGGCAAGGAACGGTTCGCGCAGAGGCGCCCGGAATGGGCGCGCACGCGTGCAGGCTGTTCGATGTTGTCGTGCAGTTCGTGACGAGACAGCGTTACTGGCCGGCAGGCTTGGGTTGCGGGCGCTGCTGATCGGATTTGCCCGGGCGCTGTCCGCCCTGGCCCGGCGGGCGACCTCCGCCCTGGGTGGGCGGCTTGTGTCCACCGCCGCCCGGTGGTCGATTGTTGCCACCGCCCGGTGGCCGATGATCGTCCCCTGGCGGCCGGCTGCCACCGCCACCGGGCGGTCGATGATCGCCCCCTGGAGGGCGATGTCCCTGGCCCGGAGGCGGACCGGGGCGCGGCGGCGGTGGGCGATGGCCTCCCCAACCCGGGTTCGGGCGTGGCGGCGGGCGATGGATCGGCGGACGCGGTGGCGGCCGGTGGACGATCGGACGGCGGTACCAGTAATTGCGTTCGCGGTAGAAAGGACGGTTGGCGTAGTACTGGCCCCAGTACGTCCCGATGACGAAGCTGACAATCGGTACGCCGATACGCGGGCCGTAGTCCTGCACGATGACCGGCTGGCTCTGGTAGACGAACTGCAGATAGCCAGCGGCGATCCAGCCGCGGTCCGGACCGACGATGACATCGCACCATTCATAGCCTTCGGTGCAACCCTGGATATCGACGGGAGCGCCCGCTGGCACGGTGTTGATGCGCGGATAAGACACATCCGGCCCTGCGCGTAAGTTCACATTGGCGACGACCACGCCGGGCGAGGCGTTGGCGAGCGCGGGAACCAGGGCAGCGAGCAGCGATGCAAAAAGCCAGGTCAGGCGTTTCATCGAGCGTCTCCGAAGTGCGGCGGCTAGCGATCGGCGCCCGCCACGGGCGGCCCACTTTGATCCGCTTGCGCCGTCAGTGCAAGCCGGTGGGCACGTCGTTGCCAGAGATAGACGGGCAAGCCGGCAAGCAACAACACCGCGCCCCTTAGCAACGGTTCCGTACCCGTGCCAATCAAGGCTCCCATGCTGTAGATCCATGCGCCGCCTGCGATCCACCGACGATATGCGGGGACGTCCCGTTCGATGCGCCACCATGCCATCACGCTGACTGCGTAAGGCAACAAGGTAGCAGCGGTGGATAGCAGGATGGCGAAGGTAAACAGAGTCACCAGCGTCTTGCTGCCGTTGGCCACGATCAATCCGCTGGCCAGTGCGCTGCTGAGCAGCAAGCCGAAGAGCGGCGTATCGCGGCGATCGAGGCGGGCAAAGGCGCTGGGGAACACGCCGTCTTGCGCCGGTGCCAGCGGGGTCTGCGCCTGCAGTAGCACCCAGCCGTTGAGCGCACCGAAGCAGGAGACGGTCGCCACCATCGCAATAGCTATGCCGGCAGCGCGACCCCACAAGTGCGCCGCGGCATCGACCATCGGTGACGGCGAGGCACGCAGGCTATCGATCGGCAACAACCCGATCACTACCGTGCACGCCAGCATGGTGCTGATGCCGGCGATAACCATGCCAATGACTGTCGCACGCGGCACGGTGCGCTGTGGGTTTTCGATCACGCCCGTCGGCACTGTAGCTGCCTCCAGGCCAAGAAAGGCCCAAAGCGTGATCGATGCGACCGCACCGGTTGCCGTCCATAATGGTTGCCCGCTCGGGTTGAATGGGCGATAGGCGTCGAGATGGACCCAGGCGAGCCCTAGCAGGCCGAACACCAGCAAGGGCACCAGCTTGAGTGCGGTGGTCAATACTTGAACGCGGCCGGCTTCGCGCACACCTGCGGCATTGATCGCGGTGCAGAGCCATAGTGCGCCAAGCGCGACGGCTACGGTGCGCCATGGGGTTGCCGCGGCTGCGGGCCATAGTGCACCAAGGCTGCCGGCAAAGGCTACGGCGATAGCGGCATTGCCGACCCAGGTGCACACCCAGTAGCTCCAGGCAACCACGAAGCCGGTGGCATCGCCGAACGCAAGGCGCGCATAAGCATAGGCGCCGCCATGATTGCGCACGCGTTGAGCGAGCCACGCATAAACCAGCGCCAGTAGCAGGGCACCCCCGAGGGTAAGGCCCCAGCCGAGCAGACTGGCCGCGCCGTACGGTGCAAGCGAAGCCGGCAACAGGAATACGCCTGAGCCGATCATGTTGCCGACGACCAGGGCAATCAGCGTCCACTGCCCGAGCGGACGCGCGACGCGATTCATGCGTGTGTCGGCTCCGCCGTGTTGCGATAGGCGGCACGCACCAGTTCGTGGAAATGGTGAACGGCATTCTCGCGCAGCGGATTGAGTCGCCCCGAGTCGTACGAGCCCGAGGCGAGGCCGCGTTGCACATCCTGGCAGATGGTCACATCTTCATCCTGCACTTCATCGCTGAAGGCGATGTCTTTGGCCCTTCGCTCATGCGCCGCCTCGACCGTATCGCGCCCGGTATCGACAGGGGCGTAGTAGAAATCGAATTCGACCCGGCAACGATCCACGCCCAGGGGGAGCACGCGATTGGTCTGCAGGCGGCCGGGGAGAATGTTGAGCATGGTGTTGGGATAGATGAAGTAGTACAGCGCTTCGCCGCTGCCGTAGAGGTCGCCTGCGCTTTCCAGCGGGCTATATTGGAAGGAGTACCAGGCGGCGGTCTCGGTGATATAGCTGCGATAGTCGAGCAGGCTGTTCAATCCGGGATGGATGCACGGGACGTGATAGCCCTCCAGGTAGTTATCGACATAGACCTTCCAGTTACAGGCGACGTCGTAGCTGGTGCGGTGGTGGAATTCGAAGGGTGCCAGCGAACGATCGGGGCCCAGTCGAGCATCGATGCCTGCGACCAGTTCCGCGAAGGCAGGGGCATCGTCGATCGCGACAAAGACCAGACCTTGCCAGACCTGCACGCGCACTTCGGGCAAACGGATCTGCGAGATGTCGAAATCTTCGGTGCGGCCCATCTCCGGCGCGCCGCGCAGTACGCCGTCGAGACCGTAGGTCCAGCCGTGGTAGCGGCAACGCAGTGCCTTGGCGCCCTTGCCGTGACAACTGGCGACAGGTCCGGCGCGATGGCGGCAGACGTTGTGGAAGGCTCGAATGGTTTGTTCGTCGCTGCGCACGACCAGCAAGGGCAGCCCCGCGATCTCGATCACCACGTGATCGCCCACGCCAGTGAGCTGCGCCTGGTGACAGACCAATTGCCAGCTACGACGGAAGATCGCCTGCGCGTCCAGGGCCGGCATACGCGGATCGACGTAGTAGCGCGCGGGGAGGGCGCTGGCGTGGGAGAGCGGCTGAGGGGCCAAGGAGGTTGGGGAGAGCAGGTCGGTCATGGAAGCGTCGGCTGGAGGACTGCAGCAAGGTTTACCCCTCCATGGACGGTTACCGCAAGTTGAGGATGTCGTGCGCTGCACAAGCCGGCCCTTCACCCCACCCCTTCCCCGGCAAAGCCAGGGGAAGGGTTAACGCAAGTGCGAAACACTGAGATTCTCCGCAGTCGGCTCCCTCTTCCCCTGGCTTGCGGGGGGAGAGGGGTGGGGCTCTTGCTTGCCTATTGCTCCAACAACGCCAACTGCCCCTGCACATCATTGATCGACGCGCGGATCCTCGCACTGAACACCGAGTCGTCGTGGTGGATCAACACCAACCGCTCGGTCGCGCGAGTCATGGCGACATACAGCAGCCGCGCCTCATCGGCTTCGTCCTTGCCTTCCTTGGGCAGCGATCCCAGGCCGGGAATGATGACCAGTGGAAACTCCAGGCCCTTACTGGAATGCATGGTCATCAGCTTGACCGAGTCGTCGACGACGAACAGCGTCGTCTTGCCGTTACGATCGGCCAGGCGACTGGGAATTCCGGCGCGCTCGAGCGCTTCATGCAACTTCTCGCCTTCCCATAGATTGCGGAAGATCACCGCCATATCCGAATAGCGACGGCCGTGCGCATGTTCGTCACGCAGGCGGTCGATGATGGCGCGCAACTGATCGCCGGCTTGGGCGACACGAATCAATTCCGGTATCGCGCCGCGCCGCCCTGCGCTCTGCGGTTCGATCAACGGTACGCCATCGTCGTCCTCGGTATGTTCGGCGAGCAACTCGTTGGCGAAGCGTCGCGCTACAGCGAGGATCTCCATGGTGTTGCGATAGTTGATGCGCAAAATGGTGGTGCGTCCCTGCGCTTGCACACCCACGCTCTTCCAGGTGAACTTGGCGCGATCGGGTTTGCCGTAGATGTTCTGCGCGTCGTCGTACAGCACCAGCAGCGAGTTGGTCTGCGGATCGACCATTTGCACGATCAGACGGTACCACGCCGGTTCGAAATCGTGCCCTTCGTCGATCAGTACCGCACCATATTGGAAGCGCGGAATCTGGCCGCGTTCGACACCTGCCATCACGCGTTCGACCATGCCGTCGAAATCGTCATGCCGGGCCGGCAGTTCCACGTGATAGGCGACCAGCATCTTCCGGCACCACTTGTGGAAGTTATAAACCTGCACCTTGTCGCTCAGGCCGCGTTCGCCCATGAGCTGGTCCAGCCGGGCGGCCAGGGTCTTGTTGTAGCAAAGCACCAGGATCGGCTTGGCCAGGGCGCGCGCAAGATGAATGGCGCGGTAGCCTAGGATCATCGTCTTGCCCGAGCCCGCCACGCCATGAATGATGCGGTGCTCGTCGCCCAGCGACCGGGCCAGTTGCTCCTGCTGCGCATCCATGACTTTGATGAGGTCGGGGATCTCCACGGAACGGACATCCGTGCCGCCGGACGGGAACAGGCCGAACTGGCCTTCGCCCAGTTCCACGCGCAATTCCGGAAACAGGTGCCAGCGGATCCGGTCGATCTGCGGCAAGGTCAATGCGCACGGAAATACCTGCGGAAACATCGCCCAGAGCTGTTCCTGGAAGGTCTCCGCATCGGCCGTCTCATAGATCTCATCGCGACACAGCACCAAGTGTGCAGGCAGCACTTCACCCAATTGCGCCTCGTCGAACTGTTTGCGGCTGATGTTGGCCAGCACCACGCCATAGGCCCAGGGCATGACCAACTTGCCGGCATGGCGATGGCCTGGCGGGTTGCGCAGGGCCGGATCGCGTTCCAGCACGACACCGATTTCCAGCGCATAGGCGCGTGCCTGCAAGAGCGGATTGGTCTCTTTCACCAGGCCGCGGTCCGTTACCAAGGTGAACTGAGTGCTGTCGGCTTCGTGGATGGATTCGAACTTCCAATCCTTGACCTCTAGCACCACCAGGCCGCGTCGCGGGTGGAAGACCACAAAATCCGGCCGCCGCTGTTTCAGCCCGATCGGCACGTCGTACCAGAGCAGGTAATCGTCTTCCAGCTTCTGTTCCAGTCGTTCGGAAACGCGCTTTTCCCCCGCGGTCATACGCGAAAGGCTGCTGTTACGGCTTGGGATCAGTTTGGCCATCCGTGTCTCTCGCTGCCTATGGGCGGTTGGAGGGGCGTTTGACGGGCGATCTTAGAGCCTAGGGTGGGCGTGTAGTAGTCCGAGGCTCGTCACAGATTCGAACACCGGGATGCCAACTGCCGCAAATGGGGCCTCAAGTCTGGTCCGCGTCCGCCGATATCAAATCCTGAGGGTCCATCGGACTCGCCAAGGTGCTGTCGGAGCTATGTCCATCGACCTGGCGTCCATCGCGATTCTGGGCGCGTTACAAGCCAGTCTGCTGGCTATCGTCCTGCTGTTCGCCACGCGCAGC
>NZ_DATCRY010000155.1:0-5357 GCF_036568765.1 Dyella sp.
ACACCAGCAGCAGCGCGGCGCCGATCACCACCAGGTAGCCGACGCCGGACAGCGGGCTGTTGGAGGAACCGATCAGGCCGGCCATGTAACCGCATACGGCCGAGACGAAGAAGCTCATCAGCACGACGAAGGCGACGCCGCCGATCACCAAGGTAGTCAATGCGCCGCCCAGGCCACTGCTGGCACCGAAGCTGCCCAGCAGCCAGCCGATCGGGATCAGGCACACCACGGTAATCAAAGCGACGATGCCGATCGGCATATCCTGCTCGGTACGCGGCAACGTGTGCGCATTGCCCGCGGCGCGCACGCGCGCGGCCGCCATGGCGCCTGCCAGGCCGCTGGCCACCGGCTTGACGAGCTTGAGCAAGGTCCAGATCGCCGCGACACCGATAGTGCCGGCACCGAGGAAGCGCACCTTGTGGCTCCAGGTAGCCTGCGCCACATCGGCGGCGGCACCGGCAGCCGCTGCCAGACCCGAATAGTGCGGTACCGCCCAACCCCAGCCGATCAGCGCGCCGATCAACATCGCCACGCCCACGGACAAGCCCACCAGGTGGCCCACAGCGAACAAGGCGAAGGAAAGATTGAAATCGAAGCCGGATACCGAGCCTCGATCGTTGAGCTTGAAATACTGGGCCACGTCGCTGGCGAACACGCGCGTCTGCACGATCACGGCAAAGACGGCGGCGACCACGGCGCCCCAGATCATCGCCATCAGGCCGGCACGGTTTTCCGCATCGGAATCGCCCACGGCCTCTTCGCCACCGCCGACCTTAAGCACTTCGGCACAGGCCACGCCTTCCGGGTACGGAAGATCCGAATTGGTCACCAGTGCGCGGCGGAGCGGAATCGAATACATCACGCCCAAGATGCCGCCGAGCGCGCAAATGCCGAACGATATCCAGTAAGGGAAGCCGTTCCACCAGCCGATCATGATCAAGCCGGGCAACACGAAGATGATCGAGGACAGCGTGCCTGCCGCCGAAGCGATGGTCTGCACGATGTTGTTTTCCTGCACCGTCGAGTTGCTCACGCTGCGCAGGATGGCCATCGAAATCACCGCCGCGGGAATCGAGGTGGCGAAGGTCAACCCGGCCTTGAGGCCGAAGAAGACATTGGCGGCGGTAAAGACCACCGTGATGATCACGCCCAGGATGACGCCCCGGACGGTCAGTTCGGTGCGGTTATCGGCGACGGGTGGAAGTTGAGTGCTCACGGATGGTGGAGTCCTTGGCGTGGTAGGTCGGACGGCCGCGGGCAGGAACACCGACGGTCCGTCGCGAGCTACCTAGCCGCGACGCCCCAGCCGTTCTCCCCATCGAGCCGCGCCTTGCGCGCCATCGACCCTGAGCCGGGGTAGAGCATACCCAGGCGGGCGGGATAGACCAATGTCTGGGTTTTCTTTCTGGCCGGGAGCCCCGCCACCCCAGCCCTTTTATACGATCGCGACAGGGTGGGCATAGGCGACAGGTTGCTCCACAAAGCCCAAGTCAATCGTCCGCGTTCGGATCCATCCCCGGGAACAGCACCTCGGTATAGCCGAACTTGGAAAAATCCGTAATGCGCGAGGGGTAAAGGCGGCCGATCAGGTGATCGCATTCGTGCTGCACCACGCGCGCATGGAAACCCTCGGCGGTGCGATCGATGCGTGCCCCCTTCGGATCGATGCCCTCGTAGCGGATCAAGGTGTAGCGATTGACCGCACCGCGCAGTCCAGGCACCGAGAGACACCCTTCCCAGCCCTCTTCCATATCCTGTGAGAGAGGCGTAATGACCGGATTGAGTAGGATGGTCTGCGGCACCGGCGGCGCGTCCGGGTAACGTTCGGAGCTGTCGAAGCCAAAGATCACCAATTGCAGGTCGACACCGATCTGCGGCGCGGCCAGCCCCACGCCATTGGCGTGGTGCATGGTCTCGAACATGTCGGCGATCAGTTCATCCAATTCCTTGCTGCCGACCATGGCGGTAGGGACCGGCGGCGCAATGCGCAGCAGGCGCGGATCGCCCATTTTCAGAATCTCGCGAATCATCGAAACACCATTCCTTTCGTCGAAGCTCACTTACCGAATACTTTCTTCAACAACGCAGACGTCTGCTGCGCCGGATTGTCACGAATACCTTTCTCCTTGTCGGCAATCGTGGCGAACAGGCCGTCGAGGGTTTCCTTGGTGACGTAATCGTCCAGATCCAGCGACGAGGAGCCTTCCTTGCCTCCCAGGCCCCCCAGCTTACCGAGCGCTCCACCCAACTGGCTGCCGCTGTTGGAAGCGGTGAAGGCCTTGTATTTCTGCGTCACACCGACGCTGTCGGTCGCCTTGGCGACGATCGGGTGGATACGCTGGGTCAATGCCGGCCCGGCTACGCGGCGGAAATAATCCGTGGCTGCATGATCGCCGCCGGTAAGAATCCCGCGCGCATCGTCCAGGGTCATCTTGCGGATAGCATCGCCGAACAGGTCGGCTACTTGCGGCACGGCTTTTTCGGCCGCGCGATTCATGCTGAGCTGGAAATCATCGACCTTGGCCCCCTGCCCTAGCTTGCGCGCCAGATTGCCGGCCTGTTCGAGCTTGCCCGGCAGAGGAATGCGTACCTTGGGATTGTTCCAGAAACCGTCGTTGCGACCCAGGGTATTGATGGCATCGGTGGTGCTCTTGGCCAGGGCTTCCTTCAAGCCGGCTGCCACATCGCTATTGGGCAGGTTCACACCATTGGGCTGACCGGCACCGGGGCTGTGCTGCTGGGCGGCCGTCTTGGCCTTATCGAGCAGATCCTTGAACTGGAACGCGGAGCCCGTCAGGGGCGCTAGCAGCAAGAGGAGCGCGAGGCCGGTGGCGGCGGAGCGGTGCATCGGGCGCATGGTGTTCTTTCCTTAAAACGGCGCGGGATGCCCAGTGTACGCTGGCCGGATGTTAGACGGGCGTTGGTCCGGCTTTTACAGAACGCTCAAAGGCCCCAAATGTGAAGTCTTGCAACACGCCGTACCAACGATTCCCGCGAAGCGTACGGTTCTATTCGACCAATGGCTAATGCCGGCATGGGCTACCCGCCATTGACCCTGGACCGGCGGCGGGACGACCCTGTAAAGGCATTCCCGGGGAGTTTTCAGACATGCAAACTACGACTCACAACGGCACGGCAGCGAAGCTGCTCTGGGCCGTCATCGCCATTGTCGGCGCCTGGTGCCTCGGCGTCGTCGCACTACGCCGCGGCGAACCGATCAACGCGATCTGGGTTGTCGCCGCGTCGATCGCTGTCTTTGTCATCGGCTACCGCTTCTACAGCAAGTTCATCGAATCGAGTGTGCTGCACCTGGATCCCAGCCGAGCCACACCGGCGGTGTTGCGCAACGACGGCCTGGATTACGTACCTACCGACAAGTGGGTGGTGTTCGGCCATCACTTCGCCGCGATCGCCGGCGCCGGCCCATTGGTCGGCCCGGTACTCGCCGCGCAGATGGGCTATGTGCCCGGTACGCTGTGGATCCTGTTCGGTGTGGTCTTCGCGGGCGCCGTCCAGGATTTCATGATCCTGGGCCTGTCGATCCGCCGCGATGGACGTTCGCTGGGCAATATGCTGCGCGACGAACTCGGGCCGGTCGCCGGTGTCGTGGCGATGTTCGGCGTGCTGGTGCTGATGATGATCGTGCTGGCCGTACTCGCGCTGGTGGTGGTCAAGGCGTTGACGCATAGCCCATGGGGCACGTTCACCGTGGCCTGCACGATCCCGATCGCCCTGTTGATGGGCGTGTACCTGCGCTGGCTGCGACCGGGGCGGATTCTGGAAGTATCGATCATCGGCCTGGTGCTCCTGTTGCTCTCGATCTGGGGTGGAGCGCATGTGGCGGCGTCGAGCTGGGGGCCCGCGTTCGATTTCGATGCCCGCGCGCTGGCGTGGCTGTTGATCGCCTACGGCTTCTGCGCTTCGGTCCTCCCGGTCTGGCTGTTGCTTGCACCGCGCGACTATCTATCGACCTTCCTGAAAATCGGCACCGTACTGCTGCTGGCGCTGGCGATCTTCCTGGCTGCGCCGACGATGCAGATGCCGGCGATCACCAAGTTCATCGACGGCACCGGGCCGGTGTTCCAGGGCAACCTGTTCCCCTTCCTGTTCATCACGATCGCCTGCGGTGCGGTATCGGGCTGGCATTCGATCATTGCCTCGGGCACCACGCCCAAGCTTTTGTCCAATGAAGGCGAAGCGCGCATGGTCGGCTATGGCGGCATGTTGATGGAGGCGTTTGTCGCCATCATGGCGCTGATCGCTGCCGCCTCGCTGCACCCGGGTGTGTACTTCGCCATGAACTCGCCCGCCGCGCTGATCGGTACTACCGCGCAGCAAGCCGCTACCACGATCAGCCAATGGGGCTTCGTCGTCACGCCGGATGAGCTGCTCAATACCGCGACCAATATCGGCGAGTCGAGCATCTTGAGCCGCGCTGGCGGCGCACCGACGCTTGCCGTCGGCATGGCGCAACTGCTGCACGGCATTTTGCCAGGCGAGGGCATGATGGCGTTCTGGTATCACTACGCGATCCTGTTCGAAGCGCTGTTCATCCTGACGACGGTGGACGCCGGCACGCGTGTGGGCCGCTTCATGATCCAGGAGATCGCCGGCCTGATATATGCGCCGCTCAAGCGCACCGAATCGTGGACCGGCAACCTGATTGCCACGGTGATCTGCGTCGGCTTGTGGGGTTACTTCCTCTACCAGGGCGCCGTCGATCCGCTTGGCGGCATCAATACGCTGTGGCCTTTGTTCGGCATCGCCAACCAGATGCTGGCGGCGGTCGCACTGATGCTTGCCACGGTGGTCGTGGTGAAGCTCAAGCGAGAACGTTATGTGTGGGTGCCTGGCATTCCGGCGATCTGGTTGGTGACCTGCACGCTGACTGCCGGTTGGCAGAAACTTTCCGGGCCAATCAGCTTCACGGCGGCCGCACAGAAATATGCCGATGCCATGCAGGCCGGCAAGTTGCTCGCACCGGCCAAGTCGATGGAGGAAATGCAGCGCATCATTACCAATAACCGCGTCGACATGGCGCTCACTGCCTTGTTCATGCTGCTGATCGTCATCATGGCCCTGTTTGCGTTGCGCTCGATCGCCAAGGCCTGGCGCGACAACCATCCGACGGCCCATGAAGAGCCTTACGTCGCGCTCAGCAGCGTGCCGCACTGAGGGAGGGCACAGGCATGCACATCGATCTGAAGGCATTCGGGAAATGGGCGGTGCAGACCGCCCGCCTGTGCTGCGGCGTTCCCGACTACGACGTCTACGTCCGGCATCTTCGCGAGCACCATCCGGAGCGGGCGGTACCGAGCTACAAGGAGTTTTTCCGCGAACGGCAGGTCGCGCGCTAC
>NZ_DATCRY010000156.1:0-13832 GCF_036568765.1 Dyella sp.
TCAACTTCACCCGCAAGGACGAAGTCGAAGCCGACCGAGCCGGCATCCAGACCCTCGCCAACGCCGGCTACGACCCGAATGCGATGGCTGACTTCTTCGAGCGCATGCAGGACACGATGCGTGTCGGCTCCGGCGGCGACCGCGATGTACCCGAGCTCCTGCAAACCCACCCGGTCACGCTGTCGCGTATCAGCGATGCCAAATCCCGCGCCGGCACCCTGATCGCCCAGCAGAAATTGCGCCCGACGCATACCACCCTGGTCAAGGATCAGTGGGAAAAAAGCACCGCGCCGATCATTTACGTCAAGGATCCCACCACCCTGCTCAAGGGCGGCGGCAAAAGCGAGCTCGATAACTATCCATTGATGCGCGAACGGGTGCGGGTGCTTTCCGGCGACGCCCTGCCACTGAGCACGTACTACGGCGACAATCTGGCCCGCGACAAAAATTTCGACACCCCCTCCAATCGCTACGGTTATGCCCTCGCCCTGACTCGCAGCGGACGAGCAAGCCAGGCGATCGAGCAGTTGCAAACCCTGCTGAAGACATATCCCGGCAACCAGATCCTGCAAGTGGGTTTGGCCGACGCCTACCTGCAGGCCGGCCAGCGCGGTACCTCACTGTCGTTGTATGCGGAGTTGAGCAGGCTCTCGCCACGCAACCGAACCATCGCCCTGGGTTACGCGCAAGCGCTGGTCGCCGGTAACAGCGACGATGCCGGCAAGGCCGCCGACATGCTGCGCCCGATGCTGGACGATACCGATGAGCCGACGGTTTATCGCACTTACGCCCGTGCCAGTGAGAAAGCCGGTGACCCGGTCCGCGCTGGCGAGGCCTACGCCGATGCGAGCTATCTCTCCGGCCGTCCCTTCGATGCGATGGAGCAACTCAAGCGCCTGCTCAAGCGCCCGGGCCTGGACTACTACGCCCGCGCCCGCATCCAGGCAAGGATCAGCGAACTGACCCCGCTGGTCATGGAGCTGCGCAAGCGCCGCGTGCAAACCGAAGACAATCCCTCGGGACGCGATCAACAATAAAACGAAGAACCATGGAGAGGGAGCGGGCCAAAGCGCGATGGCCGCTTCGAAAGCCGCCTCCAGATCGGTCGGAACGATGCCCCGTTGCCCATCTTTACCCCCAGGACGGCACAAAATCGGGATTTCCTCAAAATTCCCGTCATTCCAACTCCATGAAAAGTCCAAAAAAGAGCTCGCTGTCATAGCCACGTAACATTGGATCGTTGCAATATTTACGTCACAGGCCTCCCAGCGGGACCCATAGCGTGCACAAACGCATCCTTATCGTCGAAGACGAAGCCTCGATCCGCGACATGGTTGCCTTCGCCCTGCGCAAGGCCGGCATGGACGCGGCCCACGCCGCCGACGCCCGCGCTGCCCAGCTGGCGATTGCCGAACAAGTCCCCGACCTGATCTTGCTCGACTGGATGCTTCCGGGCACCAGCGGGCTGGAACTCGCTCGCCGCCTGCGCAAGGAAGAGCTCAGCCGCGAGATACCGATCATCATGCTCACCGCTCGCGGCGAGGAGATGGATCGGGTCAACGGCCTGGAAGCCGGCGTGGACGACTACGTGGTCAAGCCTTTCTCGACCCGTGAGCTGGTCGCCCGTATCAAGGCGGTCCTGCGACGCAGCCAGGGCGACGACGGCTCGGGCCTGGTCGAACTGGGCGGCCTGCGCATCGACGGTCCGGCCCACCGGGTTTTTGCCGGCGACGATGCCGTGCCGATCGGCCCGACCGAATATCGGCTGCTGTATTTCTTCATGACGCACCCCGAACGCGTCTATTCACGCGCCCAGCTGCTCGATCATGTGTGGGGCGGCAGTGTGTACGTGGAGGAGCGCACGGTCGACGTGCATATCCGCCGCCTGCGCAAGACCCTCGAGCCATGGAAGCTCGACGACATGGTGCAGACCGTGCGTGGCGCGGGGTATCGCTTCTCCGCCAACATGTAATGTAGTGTCGGGAAAGCCGAGCCGCGCACCGTGCGGCGGCTTGCTTTCCCTTGGGATGCTACCGATGCTTGACCGTCCAAAGCCAAGGCATCGTGTCATGTTCGAACCCACCCGTCGCCTGACACTGATTGCCGTCCTGGCCGCCGCACTGGCGCTCGGCGGCGTGGTTGGCTGGCTGGCAGGTGGGCATGTGGCAACCGGCGTGGCCGTTGTCGCGCTTGCGGAAATCGTCTTGCTACTGTCTCCAATCCGTCATGAAACGCAGCCCATCATGACATCTCTCCCCGGCATCAGCCCTTTGCAGCATGACCGTTTCATGACGCGTTCCCGTCGCATTGCCTCCAGTTTGCGCGATCTGCGCAGCGCCGCCGGCAGCCTGCCGGATGCCGTCGTGCTGCTCGACGGTCAACAGCACGTGCGCTGGTTCAATCATGCCGCCGAAGACTTGCTCGGGCTGCGCCGCCCGCACGATCGCGGAGCCGACCTGCACGAGCGCCTGAGCACCACCGAACTTGCCGGCTGGCTGGAAAGCGGCGCGCACGAACCGCTCAACGATGTTGCCGCCCCCGGTCATCCGACCCGCCATATCAACGTCACCTTGCTGCCGTTCGGCAACAGTCAGCGTTTACTGCTGGCGCGCGACATCAGCCATCTGACCCGGCTCGAACAGATCCGCCGCGACTTCGTCGCCAACGTATCGCACGAGTTGCGCACGCCGCTGACGGTGATCCACGGCTACCTGGAATTGATCGATCCGGAAGACGTTCCCGAGCTCGCTCCGGTACTGGGCGAGATGCGCGCGCAATCCAAGCGCATGGGCCAGATCGTCGAAGATCTGCTCACGCTTTCGCGTCTGGAAACGCAGGAGCATATCGCCGAGGAACGCGTGCCGATGACGCCGCTCATGGCGACCATCCGCAAAGAGGCCGAGGCGCTGAGCCAGGGGCGTCATCGCATCACGCTGGAGTCGACCGCAGAAGCCGATCTGCTCGGCTCGGCCAAGGATCTCCACAGCGCACTATCCAACCTGGTCAGCAACGCCGTGCGCTACACACCGACCGGCGGCAGCATCACCATTCGTTGGCGGCGCACGCCCGAAGGCGCCACCTACTCGGTGACCGATACCGGCTTCGGTATTCCGGCCAGCCACCTGGCGCGACTGACCGAGCGCTTCTATCGCGTCTCCTCCAGCCGCTCGCGCGATAGCGGCGGGACGGGCCTCGGGCTGTCCATCGTCAAGCACGTGCTGAACCTGCACCAGGCCCGCCTGGACATCCAGAGCGAGCCGGGCCAGGGCTCCACCTTCTCCTGCACCTTCGGCAAGGAACGGCTGCTCAAGCCCGGCGGCAACGAAGAGAGCTGACCGGTACCGAACCGGCAGCACGTTTCTACGGCACTGCGCCATGTTTGCGAAAGCCGCTTGAGCCAGAATGGCGGATATGCGCCGTAAACCCGAAACACCTTCGCCTACCGCCGACCGCTCCGCCCCGGAGCTCTATCTCAGCCGCGAGCTGGCCGCGCTGGAATTCAATTTCCGCGTGCTGGCGCAGGCGCGGGACGAACGTATTCCCGTACTTGAACGCGTGCGCTACCTGAGCATCGTGGCCAATAACCTCGACGAATTCTTCGAGGTTCGCGTGGCGATGCTCAAGCACCACCACTATTACGGCTCGGCGGCGCCCGGCCCGGACGGCATTTCCTCGGGCGAGTTACTGTCGCGCATCCGCAAGCGCGTACTGGAACTGGTCGCACAGGAATACGTCACCTGGCAGGACGAATTGGGGCCGGCCCTGCAGCGCGAGGGAATCCATTTTCTGACGCGCGACAAATGGACCGATCGCCAGCGACGGTGGCTGCAAGGCTATTTCGAAAACGAAGTCATGCCGGTGTTGTCGCCACTGGGCCTGGATCCGGCGCATCCGTTTCCGCGCATCCTCAATAAGACGTTGAACCTGGCGGTGGTGCTCAAGGGGCGCGATGCCTTCGGCCGCGAAGGGCATATGGCGCTGCTGCGCGCGCCACGCTCGTTGCCGCGAATCATTCGCCTGCCCGACGAAGTGTGCGATACCGGCGACAATCTCGTGTTCCTCGCCGAACTGCTGCAGGCTTTCGTCGACCTGGTATTTCCGGGTTTCAAGGTGGCCGGCTCTTATCAGTTCCGCGTGACCCGCAACAGCGAGCTGATGGTCGAAGAGGCCGAGGTGGACAATCTCGCCCGCGCATTGAGCGAAGAATTGCTTGGCCGCGGCTACGCCCGCCCGGTACGCCTGGAAATCGGCAACGATTGTCCGAAAGCGATCGTGTCCATGCTGACAGCGAATTTCGAGTTGCAGGATACCGATGTCTATCGGTGCAACGGTCCGGTCAACATCATCCGTGCCGGCATCGTCTATGACCAGCTCGATCGACCGGAGCTGAAATTTCCGCGTTTCACGCCACAGTCGCCACGCGCTTTCGCCGACGTCAAATGCAAGTTCGATGTGCTTCGCCAGCGCGACGTACTGATGCATCACCCTTACGAATCGTTCGCCGTGGTCGTAGATTTGCTGCGCCAGGCCGCCCAGGACCCGGATGTCCTGGCGATCAAGCAGACGCTTTACCGCGCTGGCGTAGATACGCCGCTGGTCGATCTGCTCGTGGAAGCGGCACGCAATGGCAAGGACGTCACCGTGGTGATCGAACTGCGCGCGCGCTTCGACGAGGAAGCGAACATCCGCCTGGCCACCCGCCTGCAGGAAGCTGGCGTGCAGGTCGTCTACGGCGTGGTCGGTTACAAGACCCATGCCAAGGCGTTGCTGATCGTACGCCGTGAAGGCACCGCGCTGCGCCGATACGTACATCTTTCCACGGGCAACTATCACCAGGCCAACAGCAGGGCGTATACCGACATCGGCCTGATGACGTCCAATCCGGATATCGGCGAAGACCTGCACAAGATCTTCCAGCAACTCTCCGGCCTGGGGCCCATGATCGAGCTAAAGCAGCTCCTGCATTCGCCCTTCACGCTATACAAGAGCGTACTTGCAAAAATCGAGCGCGAAACCAGGCACGCCCGCCAAGGCAAGCCCGCGCGCATCGTAGCCAAGCTCAATGCGCTGAACGAAGCACATGTGATCGAAGCGCTTTACCGCGCCTCGCAGGCCGGGGTCGAGATCGACCTGATCGTGCGTGGCGCCTGTACGCTACGCCCAGGGCTGGTCGGCGTATCCGAACGCATTCGAGTGCGTTCGATCGTGGGGCGCTTTCTCGAGCACAGCCGAGTCTACTGGTTTGCCAACGACGGCGAGCCGGAACTTTACTGCGCCAGCGCGGACTGGATGGAACGCAATCTCATGCGCCGCATCGAAATCGCATTCCCGATCCTCGACCCCGAGCTGGCCCGGCGCGTCTACGACGAAACCTTGGCCAACTATCTGGCCGACAATACCCAAGCCTGGCTGCTTCATAGCGACGGTCATTACGAACGCGCGGAACCCAGCGGGGCGGAGCCGCATAATGCACAGCAGACACTGTTGGACCGATGGACGTGAGGCGGGAACAGCTCAGGAGTGAGTGGACCGGCTCTTCTCTCGCTCCTCTTCTAACCTCCCCTTTCATGCCAAAATAACCGCTCATTGCCCCCAGAGTCTCCGATGAGCCAAGGCGATCAGACGCAAATCAAGGACGGCGAGCTGATCGCCGCCGTGGACATGGGATCGAACAGCTACCACATGGTGGTGGCACGGGTGGAACACGGTGAGCCACGGGTGATCGACCGGTTGCGCGAAACCGTGCGTATGGCCGCCGGTCTACGTGCCGATGGCACCTTGGATGCCGAACACCGCGCACGCGCACTCAACTGCCTGGCGCGTTTCGGCCAGCGCATCGCCGGCGTGCCATCGGTGCGGGTACGCGCTGTGGCGACCAATACCGTACGCCGGCTGGCCTCGCCGCAAGCATTTCTTACGGCAGCCGAGAGCGCACTCGGCCACCCCGTGGAAATCGTCTCCGGCCGTGAAGAGGGTCGCCTGATCTTTCTAGGTGCCTCGCACGACCTGCCCGCATCCCGCGAAAACCGACTGGTCATCGACGTCGGCGGCGGCAGCACCGAATTCATCATCGGCCGCGGCCTTGCACCCCTGCAGACTGAAAGCGTACAAGCCGGCTGCATTGCCTCGACCATGCGCTTCTTTCCCGGCGGCAAGCTCAACCGCAAGCGATGGCAGAAAGCATTGGGCGAGATCGGCGTATTGCTGCAGCAGTTCGCCGAAGACTATCGCGAAGCCGGCTGGCTCGATGCCTATGGCTCATCCGGCACGGCCAAAGCGATCGGCTCGGTGGTGCAGGCAATGAAATTCTCCGACGACGGCATCACGCCCGCGTCACTGGCCTCGCTGCGCGAAGCTCTGCTTGCCCAGGGTCAGATCGGCACACTGAAACTGCCGGGACTTGCCGAGGATCGTGCGCCCGTCATCGCCGGCGGCGTGGTGATCTTCGAAGCCGCCTTTGCCGCGCTGGGCATCGAGCGCATGCGCGTATGCGAAAGCTCGATGCGCGAAGGTCTGCTGTGGGATTTGCTCGGTCGCGCGGGTGGCAGCGATCCACGCACCGCCAGCATCGATGCGTTGGCCTCGCGCTATGGCGTCGATCGTGCGCAGGCACGTCGTGTCGAGTCCACCGCGATGCTGCTGTTCGATCAGGTTGCCAAAGCCTGGAAGCTCGACGGCGAAGCGCGCGAGTGGCTGTCGTGGTGCGCGCGCGTCCATGAGATCGGCCTGGCCATCGCGCATAGCCAGCACCATCACCATGGCGCCTATATCTTGCGTCACGCGGACCTGGCCGGCTTTTCGCGCCAGGAGCAGCAGTTACTTGCGGCTGTGGTGCAATCGCACCGGCGCAAACCCGACAAAGTGCTGTTCTCGGCCCTGCCGCAGCGCTATCGCGTCCTGGCGCGTCACATCACCGCGCTACTGCGCCTGGCCGTGCTGTTCCGCCGCGCCCGCCGCGCCGAATCGCTACCGCAGATGCGGCTGGCCGCCACCGCCCAGCGGCTGCGTCTGGGCCTGCCCGACGATTGGCTCGAACAGCATCCGCTCACCGCCGCCGATCTCGAGCAGGAGCGTGCGCCGCTGGCAGATCTCGGAGCACGGCTGGAGTTGGAGGTGTTTTGAGGCGCGAGGTCGGCACCGAAAGGGTCTGTGAGATCGCTCGCTGTGAGGCATGAGTAGAAAAGCTGAGGAAACGGCTCGCGACCGAAGCCTTTCTCTCCTCACAGGCCGCGCAGCGGCCGGCCCCACCGCTCACTCCTCCTCCATTTACTCTCCCCTTCAGCACATCCCGCCCTGCGCCGCGTATCATGGGCGGATGTTTCGCGCCGTCCGGTCTCCCATGTCCCGAATTACGCTCGCCTTGCTCTCGCTGCTGCTGCCCCTTGGCGTAGCCGCCCAAGCGGCCAAGCAAGCCGCCCCGGATGCCCAGCCTCACCCGCAAGTGGTGCTGCACACCTCGCAGGGTGACGTGACGCTGGAGCTCTATCCGGACAAGGCCCCCAAGAGCGTCGCCAATTTCCTGCAGTATGTGCGCGACGGCTTCTACAACGGCACCGTGCTTCACCGGGCCATTCCGGGGTATCTGGTGCAAGGCGGCCTGTATACCCGTGACCTGCAGCCGAAGCGCACCCGCTCGGCCATTCCCAGCGAAGCCGATAACGGCCTGTCGAATCTGCGCGGCACCGTGGCGGTAGCACGTGGCGCCGATCCGAATTCGGGCACCGCGCAATTTTTCTTCAACCTCGTCGATAACCGCCGTCTGGACTACGCGGGTAACCAAAGCGGCTTGACCTGGGGTTACGCGGTCTTCGGCAAGGTGATCAAGGGCATGGACGTAGTCGACAAGATCGCCGCTCTGCCTACCCGTGGCCTGGGACCGTTTGCCAGCGATGTGCCCAATCCGCTGGTCGTCATCGACGGTGCAAATGTCGTCGGCGAAGAGGCGCCGGCGGCTGCGGCAACAGCCACCGCGCCCGCTGCCGCCGCCCCCGCGCCGGCAGCGACACCACCGGCAAAGAAAGCCGCCAAATCCAAGGGTTGACGATCGCATGAGCACACTGTTCATCGCCGATCTCCACCTGGACGCGACCCGTCCGCACATCACCGAGTTGTTCGAGCGGTATCTGACCGGCGACGAGGCGCGTCAGGCCGACGCGCTCTACATCCTGGGCGACCTGGTCGAGGCCTGGATCGGCGACGACGATGACGCGGAGCTACCGCGACGGATCGCTCAAGCCACGCGCACCCTCAGCGACAGTGGAGTACCGGTGTACTTCATGGTGGGCAACCGCGATTTCCTGCTGGGCGAGGACTTTGCCCGACGCGCCGGCTTGCGCTTGCTCGACGATGGCACGGTGCACGACCTGTATGGACGCCCCACGCTGCTGATGCACGGCGACGTGCTATGCACCGACGACCTCGCTTATCAGACCGTACGCAAGCAGGTGCGCACTGCCGAGTGGAAGGCCAATATCTTGGCAATGCCGCTGGAGGCACGCCGGGCGTTCGCTGCCAAGGCGCGCGAGGACAGCCGTGCGCATACGGGCAGCACCATGGAAACCATCATGGACGTCAATGCCGACGCGGTGGCCGGGACCATGCGCGTGGCAGGCGTCGATCGGCTGATCCATGGCCACACCCATCGCCCTGCCATCCACCGTTTCGCGCTTGATGGGCGACCGGCAGAGCGCATCGTGCTCGGCGACTGGTACGAGCACGGCTCGGTGCTGCGCGTAGACAGGAATGTTTCGGAACTGCGCGGGCTCGATGCCTGACAGAGCCGCTACGGCTCACCGATATCTTCATTCCACAGCTCGGGACGTTCGGCAATGAACCGGCGCATCATCTCGATGCAACGGGGATCGTTCACCACCTCGAGCTCGACGCCTTTGCCGCGAAGCCAGTCTTCCTCGCCACGAAAGGTGACGTTTTCACCGATCACTACGCGCCCGATACCGTAAAGCGCGATCGCACCACTGCACATCGAGCACGGTGACAAGGTCGTGTAGATGGTCGATTCGCGATAGACCCGCGCCGGATGGCGCCCAGCCTGTTCCAGCGCGTCCATCTCGCCATGAAGGATGGGACTACCCTTCTGCACGCGACGGTTGTGACCACGACCGATGATCCGTCCATCATGGACGAGGACCGAACCGATCGGTATGCCGCCCTCGGCCAGCCCAAGTTCCGCTTCGGCGATGGCTTCAAGCAGAAATGCATCCGTCACGCGCGTACCTCGCATCTTGTATGCCCTAAAACACACATCCCATCGGGCAGGGTCAGGGCGGGCACTATGGACAAATCGGTTCCTTCGATCAAGTCAGACGGACAACCTCTGCTTGCCCGAAACGCTCCATCAAAAAGACCAGGGCGATGACTAAACTGTTCTGCACCATTTTATGGGGGCCTGGAGCATGAACGCGGGAGTTCGTCGGCTATTTTTTTGCTCCCTGTTGATTGCGTGCCTGCCATTGCAAGCCGCATCGACAGCACCGTTGGCCGGATTCCACACGGTATCGCTGCACAACGGGTTCAACCGCATTCGCCTGGCAGATCGCCCGGCCACCGTCGCTTACGCCTGGCGTGAAAACTACAACGCCCACGGATTCTCCCTGGCTTCGATCTATCTGGACGATGCCGATGCGACCGGCAAAACCTCCCTGCTTCTTGTGCCGGCGTTTGGCGATAACCATGACCCGAACAAGGAACAATTCGAGTTCGCCAGGAGCGGCGGCGCCGACTGTCTGCTGCGCGACTTCCGCCTGTTGACCGCCGGCGACAAGGCATTGCTGGTGATCGCAATGCGCGAACCGGGAACAAGCTACACCGACGCGGAGGCTGTCCACTTCGATGTCTATAGTCTGCGACGCAACGATGAAGGAATACCGGGCAGACCGCATTTCTATTTTTCTCTGGATCGCCGTATCGAAGCCTCCCGTCCCTACTGCGATGTCGGCGAGGCGTTGAAAGAGGAGCTGAAACTCTAGCCATTGCTCCCGAAGACTGTTGCCAGCACCCCCTCGGGACTGTTTACCGTCCCTGGGAACAGCCGCTAGGATGAACCGTCAGCCGTCCGATTCGCCCAGCCGCTTCACGCGGGCGCGTATCCACTCAGGCAAGTACTCAGGGGCTATCCATGCATTCCGGAAACAACGGTCGAGGCGGCTCGGGCGGCGGTTCGGGATCGTCCGGTTCAGGCAGCGGCTTCCGCCCCGTGGAATTCACCAACCAACCGCCGGCAGGCGTGCACCGGCCGGTGGCGCTACGCCCGACAGCGGTGCGTCCAACAGCCGCCGGCGCCGCGGGTGCTCCCGTGAGATTGCCGCCATTTTCCAGCTTGATCGGAGGCGCATCCGCATCTGGCGCTACGAGCGGCGCCCCGCACAATGGTCCATTGCCTTCGATCCACAGCCTGCTTGGCACGGCAAGCGCCAGCGGCGCTGCTCATCTAGCCCCCATGCCGGTCACCGGGGGCAGTCACACCCCGCCGTCGACCGCAGCGGCCGGGGCCGGGGCCGGAGCGATGGCGCCCGGCCCGTTCATGGGGCCAACCGGACAGCTGCGCGCACATTCGCCAGGTGGCACCCTGTACGAACGTAATCCATCGCCTAGCGGGCGAAGGGCGTCACGCCGACACGCTGCCGGCTACGACAACCCCGCGCACTCGCACGGCAACATGCTGCCGATCTGGGCGGCGCATGCACTCAGCCCCATTCCGGAAGGAAGCGTTACACAACAGCGCCGACATCTCATGCGATCGGAACGCCACTTCAGCACGCAAAGCCCGGGCGGAACGCGTACCGAAGATATCCAAGGCCACAGCCAAGGCGTGCTCGGTCATCTCCCGGACGCCTCTTCGCACTGGAACAGCGTCGGCCACCGGCAGACACGCCTGGAAAACCAGCAGCATAATCGGGAGACTTCGACCTATCACGGCATCGAGAGTAGCGAGCGCTCGGCAGCAAGCGGCCATCTTGCCGCCGGTTATCTGTCGCCGACGCCGTACCGCGGCAGCCATCCAAGCCATTGGCGCGCCGACTTGGCGCGTCCGGACGTCCCATGGTCGACCTGGACACCCGTGGCGGCGTCTGCCAGCACAAGCGCCGTTCGGGCACAGACGGTACTGGGCAGCATCCCAGGCGCGGGGCACGCCTCCGGAGCTGCGCCAACCGCATCGGGCGCCGGCGGGTCTGGCTTTGGCACGTTACCCCACCCCGGTTTCGGAGGTTCGCATCCGGGGGCCGGCTTCGGACACGGCGGTGGCGGCGGCGGGGCTGCACCGGTTCATGCAACATTCCCGGCATTGCCCAGCGCGGCGCGGCCAGGAGGGGCATCTGTCGGAACGACAACCTCATCGAGTCATGGCGCCGCTGGTGCCGGCGGTGGTGCCGCGCCGAACAGCGATTCGAGAAAGCGGCCGCGCAGCCCATCGAACCACTTCTGATGGCGATACAACCGCAAGGGCTGGCACGACAATGGCCGATGCAATGGCAAGTACGTGTAACGATGCTTCGCCGATCGACGACACGAACATCACTGACACAACACATAAGCGTGCGTGCCCGTCTTCAACACAGTGGGCGCAACGATCCGTCATCGCGCCTCTTTGAATTTCAGGCAACAAAAAACCCCGACGAATCAGGGCTTTTGTAATCTGGCGGAGAGAGAGGGATTCGAACCCTCGATAAGGCTTTTGACCCTATACTCCCTTAGCAGGGGAGCCCCTTCGGCCTCTCGGGCATCTCTCCATTTTGTCCCGCATCTCTGCGGAGCCGGCAAGGATACTAAACCGGCACACCAGAGGTAAAGCCTCAGTCAATGTCAGCGGTCGCCTGCTTCACTCGAAGAACCACCTTCCGGATCGTTTTCGTTCTTGATCCGCTGGTAAATTTCTTCGCGATGTACGGCTACGTTCTTGGGCGCATTGATGCCGATTCGCACCTGGTTGCCCTTCACGCCCAACACGGTAACGGTCACCTCGTCACCGATCATCAAGGTTTCGCCGACCCGACGGGTCAGAATCAACATGTTTGCCACTCCATGAATGCTATGGTCACAGGCCAGCCACCTGCGATGCCTCACCCCTGAGCATCACCGCTGGTAGTTCGACGATTACGTCCGTCGAAGGCCACTGCCTTCCCCGGCGCATCAGGCGGCGCGCTCCGGGAAACGCTTCGCCTCACTGGCCCCTCGCTACCGATGGGGCCAACATTCAAACGATACTAGCCGAGCCTAAGTGCCCGTGGCAATGCGTACGGGTCGGTGTAAACCAGCCGTTCACGCTCAGGCTGCGGTCAATCTCGTACCGATCCAGTCGGGTAAACCTGCCAGAAGCATCGGCAATTGTGCGGTATCGCTGCCTCCGCCCTGCGCCATATCCGGCCTGCCGCCGCCCTTGCCGTCGATCTGCGCGGCCACGTAGGCGACCACATCGCCGGCTTTGATCCGGCCCAACGCGCTGCCATGCACGCCGGCAACCAGCGAGACACGGCCTTCGGCAGCCCCTGCCAAAAGTACTACGCAGTCGGCCAACTGCTGCTTGAGCTGATCGACGCTGTCGCGCAACGCCTTGGCGTCGAAACCTTCCAACCGGGCGGCGACCACACGGATGCCGTCGATGTTCTTGGCCGAGCCGGCCAGATCGGCGGTTGCCGAACCGGCGGCCTTGGAACGCAGCGATTCGAGCTCGCGCTCGAGCTTCTTCTGCTTGTCGAAAATCTGCTTGAGTTTCTCCACGGCATCGTCACCGCTGCTGGATAGCAGTTGCGAGAGCTCGCCAAGACGGCGCTCCTCGTCGGCCACATAAGCCAGGGCACCGGCACCGGTAACAGCCTCGATGCGCCGTACGCCCGCAGCTACGCCCGCCTCGCTGACGATCTTGAACAAGCCGATATCGCCGGTGCGTCCCACGTGCGTGCCGCCGCAAAGCTCGGTGGAAAACTCGCCCATCTTCAGCACGCGTACTTCATCGCCGTACTTTTCGCCGAACAACGCGATCGCACCGAAATCGAGCGCCTCGTTGTAACCCATGTGATGGATTTCAGCTGGCGCATTGCGACGCACTTCGGCATTGACCATCGCCTCGATCTGCGCAATTTCTTCATGACTCAAAGGCTTGAAATGCGAGAAGTCGAAACGCAGGCGCTCGGGTGCGACTTCCGATCCCTTCTGCGCGACATGGTCGCCCAGAAGCTTGCGTAGCGCCGCGTGGAGCAAATGGGTGGCCGAGTGATTGAGCACGATTGCCTGCCGGCGCGTGTCGTCCACCCGTGCGTCGACGGCATCGCCCACACGCAGCGGTTGCGTACCGTGCCAGCGACCGGCATGACCGAAGAACACGCCGCCCATCTTGAAGGTGTCCTCCACCGCGAAACGTCCCGTACCCGTGGCGAGCGTGCCGGTGTCACCGACCTGGCCGCCCGATTGCGCGTAGAACGGCGTGCGATCCAGGATGACGTAACCGTCCTCGCCCTCGCTCAGCTGATCGAACTGCTTACCGCCTCGCACGATGCCAACGACACGGCCACTGGCTGAGTGCAGCGTGTCGTAGCCGAGGAACTCCGTCGGCTTGAGCTGACTGGCCAGCTCGGCCGGCATCTGGCCCTTGGCTTCGAACTTGCCGCCTTCGCGGCTGCGTTCCTGCTGTTCGCGCATGGACTGCTCGAAGCCGTCCATGTCCACCGTGAGGCCGCGCTCGCGGGCGATGTCGGCGGTGAGGTCGACCGGAAAACCGTAGGTGTCGTAAAGACGGAACGCGTCCGCGCCGGGAATGACCTGCCCCGACTTCGCCGCGATGTCGTCGAACAGGCGCATGCCGTGCTCGAGCGTTTCGC
>NZ_DATCRY010000157.1:0-4404 GCF_036568765.1 Dyella sp.
GTGCAGACACTGGTCGGTCAGAACAGGCTCTTGAAGATATGAATCCCGGCGCTGTACTCGCCGATGATCGTGCCCATGCAGACCAGGAAGAAGTTCAGCATGGTGCGCGCGACCCGATTCTTCCACCAGCCGCTCCAATGCGTGATGTCGTCGCGCAGGGTTTCGAAATCGGCCACGCGCGGCTTGCGGATCCATGCTTCGACCATCGCGCTGATACCGCCGGAAGGGATGCCGGGACGGAACGGCTTGATCGGTCCCGCGACGAAGGCCGCCAGGATGCTTAGCGGATGACCTCCTGCTATCAGCGCGCCGAGCGCGGAAAAGCCGCCGGTCAGCAGCACCCAGTCGCGCAACGCCTGCGCACCCAGCGCAGCATTTCGATGGAATGCGAAACCGATCGCCGCGAACACGGCCAGCACCAATATCAACGCTACCCACTTGGGCCAATGCGATTTTGGCGGCGCCTTGGCCAGTTCGTCGGCGGTGAGCACCGGGTCGCCTTGCTGCACGCGCAACTGTTCGCCCATCCCCTTGAGATGGCCGGCACCGATGACTACCAATACTTTCTTGCCTGCACCGAAATGCCCCCGCTCGGCGTGCTCGCGTAGCCGAGCGGCCATATATGTATCGCGCTCACCAATCAGACTGCGATAAAGCGGGGCCGATTCGGTGGCGAACTCGCTGAAGGCGCTTTCAAGAATGTCGCCTTGCTTGAGCTTCTCGATTTCCTTCTCGTCGATCGCTTCACGCTCGAACACGCTGGCGAGCAGGCCACCCATCAGGCCGAAGCGTTGCCAGAAGCCGACGCTATGCCAGGCGCGCCGTAGTGTCGTGCCTACTTCGCGGTCGATCAGCCAGACCGGTACGCCTTTGGCCGATGCGCCCTCCATGGCCGCCTTCATTTCCGCGCCCGGTTCGATGCCGTGCTGGTCGGCGAGGCGCTTCTGGAATGTCGATAGCACCAGACTGGCGGCGACCATGCCGATCTTGCCCTGGCGAATTACCTGCAGCAGGTCCATTTGCTTGAAGGCTTCCGGATCGCGCATGCCTTGAGCGCGGCTCTCGCACAACTCGATCGCGACCGCATCGAAGGATTCGCCGGCCAGCAAGGCTTTGACCGCATCGACGCTGGCCAGGGACACGTGGGCCGTGCCCAACACGACATATTCCACACCATCGCGCTCGATTCGTTCGAGCGGTTGACCGGCGAGGGCATTCGGCAGGTCGGTGGCGGTATCGGTCAGGCTCATGCGCGGCTTCGTCGTCAGGCGGTCAGGTGGCGGAATATTGTTCTGCTTTCAATCGCGAAAGCGCTTGAGCAGATCGTGGTAGGCATCGATCCGGCGATCGCGCAGGAACGGCCAGATGCGACGCACGTGTTCGCTGCGTACCATGTCGATCTCGGCGATCAGCAGCTCACGCTTATCGGTACCGGCCTGGGCCAGAAATTCGCCTTGCGGTCCGGCGACAAAGCTGGTGCCCCAGAACTGGATGCCCGCGCCGACGTTGGCCGGATCGGCCTCGTAGCCGGTGCGGTTGCAGGCCAGGAGCGGCAGGCCGTTGGCGACGGCGTGACCGCGCTGCACCGTCACCCAGGCGTCGCGCTGGCGGTCTTTTTCATCTTGCGCATCGTTTGGATCCCAGCCGATCGCAGTGGGATAGAGCAGGAGTTCCGCACCGGCCAGCGCCATCAGGCGCGCGCCTTCGGGATACCACTGGTCCCAGCACACCAGCAGGCCCAGGCGGCCGACCGAGGTGTCGATCGGTTCGAAGCCCAGATCGCCTGGTGTGAAATAGAACTTCTCGTAGAACGCCGGATCGTCCGGAATGTGCATCTTGCGGTATTTACCGGCGATCGCCGTGGAGCGATCGAACACCACGGCCGTGTTGTGATACAGGCCGGCGGCCCGTTTCTCGAACAGCGAGGCGACCACTACCAGCTTCAATTCGGCGGCGAGCTTACCCAGTCGCTCTGTACTCGGGCCGGGAATGCTTTCGGCGCGATCGAACTCGTGCACCGACTCGTGCTGGCAGAAATAGGCGCCGTTGTGGAGCTCTTGCAGCAGCACGAGTTCCGCGCCAGCCGCTGCGGCTTCGCGCAGCCCGGTCTCGATGGCGTCGAGGTTGGCTTCGCGGTTGCCGCGATCGGTTTCCTGCAGCAGCGCTACTTTGAGGGTCTTGCGGGTCATAAGCTCATCGATCCGTCATGCGTTGCCGGCGCACGCGCCGGTGATTCGAAACAGGTCGCCGTCAGGCCAGGCCAGCCGGCAATTGCATGGTGATGCAATGCAGGCTGCCGTTCTGCCATATCAACGGTCGGCACGGTACCTGCACGACCTCTCGCTCCGGGTGCGCCTTGGCCACCACTGCCGCCGCCTCATTGTCGGCTGGATCGCCATAAGCCGGAATCAATACCGCGCCGTTGACGATCAGGTAGTTGGCGTAAGACGCAGCCAAGCGTCGACCTTCATCGACGATGGGGCGTGCCCAGGGGAGCGGAAAAAGCTCATAGGGCTCGCCTTTGACATTGCACAGCACGGCCAGTTCGCCGGCCATACGTTGCAACTCGTCATGGTGCGGATCGGCGCGGTCGTCGCAAGCCTGGAACACAATGCGATCGCCCGGCGCAAAACGCGCCAGCGTATCGATATGGGCATCGGTGTCGTCGCCTTCAAGATAGCCATGATCCAGCCATAGCACGCGATCGGCATGCAGGCTTTGCCGCAGCATAGCCGTCATCTGTTCGCGCGTTTGTTCCGGATGCCGCTGCTTAAGGCACTTCCAGGTAGTCAGCACCGTGCCTCCGCCGTCGCTTTCGATGCCACCGCCTTCCAGCGCCCAGTCGATCCGCGCATGGCCGGCCGCCCCAAAGACGCCCGCTTTGACCAAGCCGGCAATCAGCGCATCGTCGCGTTCGGCATCGAACTTACCGCCCCAGCCGGTAAAGCGGAAATCGGTGAGCTGAAAGTGCCCAGCGGCATCTTTAAGAGTGATCGGCCCCGAATCGCGCAACCAGGTGTCGTCGTAAGGCAGCTCGACAAACCGCACCTGATCGGCAGGTACGCCGGCTGCATCCAGCTGGCGCTCTACGTGGGTACGTAGCTCGGCGTCGGCTACCACCACGATCAGCCGCTGGAACCGCGTGATCGCCGCCGCCAGGGCGACATATGTGGTTTCCACCTCGGCAAGACGCTCGGCCCAGTCGGTCCCGGCATGCGGCCAGGCAATCAGCACGGCAGCCTGGGGTTCCCATTCCGCCGGCAGGCGCAGGGTGGAGTCGGTCATGGGGTGTCTCGCGCTTCGAAGGGGCAAAGCGCAAGTTTACGGCAAGAGGCTGGCTGGGGTGTGACGGGTTGGCGTGCGATTAGGTTTAGAGGGGTGTGGGACGAATAGCGAGGGCACAAGTCCGACGACGGCACGAACGTGAAGATTTAGTGCTTCTCGTGCACACCTTCGAGTCTCGCGATGGCGCTCATCTGTACGCCCTCGCTACTCGTCCCTCGCCCCCGTCGTCCCTTCCCAGTGCGACTCAGTTCACGGCGGCGGGATTGGTGTTGTTACCCGCAGGCGTATTGAGCACCGAATGAATCACATGGCTGTGCTCGAAGTACACAATGAAGTTCGAGTAATCCCAGCGATTGATCAACGGATGCTTGGCGCTGTCGCCACCGCGCGGGGAAAGCTTGCGCTGAGGCGCGCCGAACTGTTTTTCCACTTGGGACATGGTCATGCCGCGTGAGGGCAGGTTCATGCCTTTTTCTTGCTGAACGCGGTTGATCAGCAGATTGTCGGCCTGCGCGGCAGCCGGTACGACGGCCAGGGCCAGCAGCGCGGCCAGGCCAAGGCGAATACGGTATGTCTTCATAAGCTCCCCCACAAAGCGATCGGCGTCGTTGTAGCAGAACTATCGGGGCTTAGCCATCGCCGAAACCGGCGAATGCGATGGGGTGAACATTCGTACTTGTTATCATGGGCGGCTGCGGGCCGTACCGGCCCGAACCGGAATAGCCTGTTTCATGATCGCATTTCGTCAATTTGCCCTGCGTCGCGGCAGCCGTCTGCTGCTTTCGGAAGTCGATCTGGTCATCCAGAGTGGCTGGCGCCTGGGCGTGATAGGCCGCAACGGTTGCGGTAAATCCAGCTTATTTGCCGCCCTGCAAGGACGGCTGGAGGCCGATGCCGGGGCGCTCGACTTGCCTGCGAAGCTGCGCCTGGCCTCGGTCGCCCAGGAAACGCCCGCCTTGCCCGATCCGGCCATCGACTATGTCATGGGCGGGGACGAGGAACTGGCTGCGGCGCTGCGCGACGAAGCCGACGCCGAGGCGCGCGGAGATACCGAAGCCATGGCCAAGGCGCATCACCGCATCGAAGAATTGCACGGCTATGACGCGCGTGCCCGAGCCG
>NZ_DATCRY010000158.1:0-28083 GCF_036568765.1 Dyella sp.
CCCCTGAGCAGGACGGGGTGTTTAACGTTTTCTTCTGCCATCAACCCATCCGCCAGATCGACCTGACAGACCACGTATCCATCGACTAACCTGTTACCTATGTCCCCGAACACCTGTTACCCATGTCCCCGGTCCATACACGAAGCCAGGGGAGAGGGAGCCTGACTGAGGTAAGCCACAGTACCTCGCACTTGCGCGGACTGCTCCCTCTCCCCTGGCTTCGCCGGGGGAGAGGGTCGGGGTGAGGGGGGCTCTTGCTCAGCGCGGCGTGCAGAAGCAATACGAATACACATTCGGCTGCTCAGAGCGCGCATTACTCAGCAAACCCAGCTCCGGTGCCATCCGCGGCAACTGCGCCATCCATGACGGCAGGCGCAGACCATAACCTTGCGCCACATGGATCGCCGCGCTCTCGCTCATCCCTGCCAGAAACTGATCGAGCAAGCCCGGTGGCGTCTTGATATAGCGCACCGGATAATTCTTGCCCAGCTTGGCGCGACTGGCTGCGTCCGCGATGGCATCACCGAGTCCACCCAGTTGGTCGACCAGGCCGCGATCGAGTGCCTGCTGACCGGTCCATACGCGCCCCTGCGCAATAGCGTCGATCGCTGCGAAATCCTTGCCGCGAGCCTTGGCGACATTGCCGACAAAGTCCCGATATCCCTTGTCGATGATCGACTGGATCACCGCGCTCACTTTCGGATCGAGCGGACGGGTCATATCGAATGCGCCAGCCAATGGACTCGTCGCCACGCCATCGCTCTTCACGCCGATCTTGTCGAGCGTGCCAGGGATGTTGAAGTACATACCGAAGATGCCGATCGAGCCGGTGATGGTATTGGGCTCGGCATAGATGCGATCGGCATTCATCGAAATCCAGTAGCCGCCACTGGCTGCCACGTCACCCATCGATACCACGACCGGGATACCGGCCTCACGGGTCAACTCCACTTCGCGGCGGATCTGTTCGGCGGCATAGACTTCGCCACCGGGCGAGTTGACGCGCAATACCAGCGCCTTGGTCTTGCGGCTTTCGCGCGCTGCACGCACCAGCGCTGCGGTGGAGTCGCCGCCGATGTGTCCCGCTGGCTGCTTGCCGCCAGCGATCTCGCCTTCGGCCACGACCACAGCCACACTATCGCCGAACTGCTCATCTTCGCTGGGCAACTGCGCTGTGTATTGCGCCAGCGAAATCGAACGGAAACCATGCCCGCCCTTGCCCGCCGGTACGCCTTCGCGGCGCATCATGGCCTCCAATTCATCCTGCGTGGCCAAGCCATCGACCAGGTGCTGATCGAGCGAGAGCTTGCCCAGGTCGCCCTTGGCCGCGGCGATCGCATCGGGCAGACCGTCGATATCTGCGCGCAATGCCGCCGGCTCCAGCTTGCGTTGCTTGGCGACGTCGGCGATGTATTGATCCCACAGACCGCCCATCCAGAAACTATCGGCTTCCTTGGACTCGGCCGATGCGTGATCGAGGATGTACGGCTCCGCCGCGCTCTTGAACTGGCCGACACGGAACAGGTGCACTTCGATACCGAGCTTGTCGAGCAAGTCCTTGTAGAACAGGCGGTAGTTGGCCAGGCCGGTGAGCATCACGCCGCCCTGCGGATCGATCAGCACCCGATCGGAATGCACAGCGAGGTAATACTGCCCCTGGTCGAAACTGGCGCCCCACACAATCACGGGCTTGCCCGCAGCGCGGAAGCGATCGAGCGCCGCGCTCACTTCGCGCAACGCGGCGAATCCACCGGCCTGCAAGCGATCGGGCAGCAGCAGGATGCGCGTGATGCGATTATCCTTCGCCGCCGCATCGATGGCCGCAACGAGATCGCGCACTTGCACTTGCTTTGGCGTATCGCCCGACAGAGCGGTCATCGCCCGTTCGGTCGCGCTGAGGCTGTACTGCTCGACCAACTGCCCTTCCGGCTTGATCACCAATACCGAACTATCGGCGACCCGCTCGGTATGACTGCCGATGAACAGACCGAACACGAACAGCAGCACCAGGAACAGCAGCGGGAAAAAGATCAGATTGACGATCACCAGGCGAACGATGTTCACCCCGCGCGCGAAGGAGCGAACGAAATACCAGAAGCCAGGTGTGGGCTGCGACGCCATGCGAAAATCCTTGGGTGTACCGGCGCTAGCGTAGCCGGTTAGGGGCGGTAACAAAACGTGGCTGATGGGGCATCGGAAGCCCTGTTACAAACAGGTATTCCGTTCCGAGCGGCCTCTGGTGCGAACCGGGGCGCGACCGGAGGAAATCCCGGACGATGGTCTACCCGCGACCCTTCATCAATGCAGCGCGGGCATCGCCGTGGCGCCATCGCGGGCCGCCGCGCGCCAACGCTCCCGGGCGGCGCTTCGTGCAAAGCGAACGAACAGCATGACGGCCGCTACGCTCAACCCGGCAATCAGCCCCATCCACATGCCGCGTGCACCGAGTCCCTGGTGAAAGCCCAGCCACCACCCCACCGGCATGCCGACGGCCCAGTACGCGAACAAGGTGATCGCCATCGGCACGCGCGTGTCCTTCAGGCCGCGCAGCGCACCGTTGGAGGCTACCTGGATGCCGTCGGAAAACTGGAAGAACCCGGCCAATACGATCAGTTGCGACGCCAGCGCAATCACCGTGGCATCGCGCGTGTACAGCGAGGCGATCATGTTCGGCAAGGTCAGCATGATGCCGGCGGAAAAGAGCTGGGTCACCAAGGTCAGGCCGATGCCAGAGAACCCTGCATACTTCACGCCCTGCGCGTCGCCTCGCCCCACTGCATGGCCGACCCGCACCGTGATGGCCATCGCTACGCCCAGGGGAATCATGAAAAACAATGCGGCGATATTCAACGCGACCTGATGACTGGCGACGACGCTTTCACCTAACGTGCCTATCAGTAGCGCCGTAGCGACAAAGAGACCGCCTTCGGCCAGCAGGGTCACCGCCATCGGCAGGCCGATCGTGGCCAGCTCACGCAGCTTGCGCCAGTCGGGCAGATCGAAACGCTCTCCCAGGCCAAGCCCCCGATAATTGCCATGGCGCGCGATATACCAGGCAAAGCCCAGCATTTCCATCCACAGTACAGACGCGGTGGCGATGCCGCAGCCACGCGCGCCCTGCGGGGGGATACCGAACTTGCCGAACATCAACACATAGCCCAACGGCGCTAGTACCAGCAAGCCGCCGAAACTGAAATACATCGAAGGCCGCGTCAGCGACAGACCCTCGGACAAGCCGCGCAATGCGAAATAACACGTCAATGCGGGCGCGCCCCAGCTGATGGCGTGCAGGAACTCGCCCACGTCATGGCGCAGGCCCGGCGCCACACCGATCAACCCGACCAAAGGCTCGGCATGCCGCACGAGGAACCACAAGAGGATACCCAGGCTCGCCGCCAGCCAGAGCGCCTGGCGGAACACCGCGCCAATCTCGCTACGCCGCCCAGCGCCATCCAGCTGCGATACCGAGGGCGGCACCGACATCATCGTGCCGATGCCTGTCACGATCGCCAGCGACCAGATGCTGGCGCCGACAGCGACCGCGCCCAATACGTGCGCGCCGACATGACCCGCCAACACGGCATCGACAGCATTCGTGCCTACTGCCGCCAACTGCGCGGCGACCAGTGGCAGGGCCAGCCGGGTGGTCGCGGCAATTTCGTGCGCCACCCTGGCTCGATCCAGGCGGGAACTCATACAGATACTCCTTACGGCCCGGCATTCTACCAGCGGCACGCGGACCGCACGTGTGCCGCGCCCCGGGCTATGCGAACATCGCGCGATCCTAGCGAGGGGTTTGGGGACGTGAGCAATAAAGAAATCACCGAGGCCGGTGGGCTGCGCTGCGCCAATTGCGCCGCGCCGCTGCAGGGCGAGTTCTGTCACGAGTGCGGGCAATCGATCCACAGCGTGCTCAAGCCCGTGCACGGCATGCTCGAAGATACGCTCGATATCGTGCTGCACGTGGACGGCCGCGTCATGCACACAATACCTCCGCTGCTTCTCAAGCCCGGCTTCCTGACGCTGGAATATTTCTCCGGCCGCCGCGTGCGTTACGTGGCGCCCTTTCGATTGATGTTCGTGCTTTGCCTGCTGGCCTTCTTCCTGGGCCACATCGCGATGGATCAGGCCACGGGTGGCGCCTCCCATAGCGATGCTGCAGAGATCGTCCCGGGGCAGACCAATGCCTTCGCCGATGCCAGCACGACGCTGCAGGTGCAAAAGAAGCTCGACCAGCAAGTGGCCCAACTGCAACTGACTCGGGAATCCGTGGGCTCTTCGGTCGGGCTGGATCTGGCCGAGCAGGCACTGCGCCGGCAGGCTTCCCAGCGCATCGCCCAGTTGGACGGCAGCAGCGCACCGGCCAAGGCCGGAAGCGCGCCCGCCAAAGCGACAAGCGCCACCGGCGACAGTTCGGACGACGAGGCGGATGTCGAGCCGAGCCGGCGCAGCTGGCTATACCGGCCGTCGCACATCGATATCTCGTGGCTGCCCCGGTTCATGAACTTGCGCCTGGAAGACGGCATCAAGCACATGAAGCTCAACCTGCTTGCCATGAAGGACGACCGCACCAAGGGCGAGGCCATCGAGCGGCTCAAGGCCAATACTTTCGCCGCGCTGCCGCAAACCATGTTCGTACTGATGCCGATCTTCGCCGTGCTGCTGAAGATCATGTACATCTTCCGCCGCCGGCTCTACATGGAGCACCTGATCGTGGCCCTGCATAGCCACGCTTTCCTGTTCCTCAATCTGATCCTCGGCATCGCGCTGAGCATGCTCGGTACCTGGCTGGTCCCCCATGCCAGCTGGCTGTCCCCCATCATCCACTTGCTGGAGTGGGCACTGGTCATCTGGGCTCTGGTCTACCTGTTCCTGATGCAGAAACGGGTCTACCGCCAGGGTAAGTTCATGACCACGGTGAAGTACCTGGTCATCGGCTGGTGCTACCTCTGGATGATGAGTTTCGCCCTGGGCGCGGCCGTGCTGCTGGGCATGTCGCATTAGACCGGCATAGATCGTAAGAATATGCGGTAACTGTACGTCAGCGCTCCAAAAACAGGCTCGCTTGAGCAGGGTTTTGCACAGCGTCACAGTGCTGTCAAGGCATTGACAAGCCGGATGGCAACTGCATGAACGCCAGCCAAGCCGATAATACATGTGATTGATTTAAAAATGTTTTTTTACCTGGTCAAAACTTGAACAGGGCGTCATGAAGAGCGTGGTTATGCGTTTTACAGGCCTCCTTCCCCGTCCCATCCACAGACTTATCCACAGCTTTTGTGGATAAGCGGAAAACCTACGTCACCTGAGCCACTTACCTCCTTTTTCTAGATGACGGAACAGCAAGCGCACGCAACAGGCACCGCCGCCTGCCGAACCCCGGCTGGAAGACCGATAGCCATAGGCCGGTCAGCCGATGGCCTGCCACTACACTAGTAGCCATGCCTGCCGCCCTCCGCGTCGCCCTGCCCGTTCCCTTGCCGACCCTGTTCGATTACCTGCCTGCCGAGGGCAGCATGGCGGCGGTCGGCAGTCGCGTGCTGGTGCCGTTCGGACGCGGCAAATCCGTAGGCATCGTCACGGCAATCGATGTGGAGCCCAGCATCGGTGGCCATCGGCTCAAGCGTGTGCTGCGCGTCCTGGACGACGCGCCGTTGCTCGATGCGGAGCTGATGAAGACCCTGGCCTGGTCGGCGGACTATTGGCTGGGCGCGCCCGGCGAGGCCTACGCCAATGCCCTGCCCTTGGCCTTGCGCGAGGACAAACCGCTGCCTGCCACCGGCGAAGAGCTCTGGACCCTGACCGCAGGTGGGCAAAGCGCGCGCGACGCGGGTAGCCGGCGCGGTGGCAGCCGGCGTCTGTTAGACGCGCTGGCCGCAGGATCCTGCACGGCCGCCGACCTGGACCTTGCCCTGCCCGACTGGCGCAGCGCCGCCCGGCGCTTGCTCGACGCCGGTCTGGTCGAGCGCAGCGAGCGGCCCTATACCGCTGTCGTCGCTCCCCCTGTGCCGGCGCCTGAACTCACTCCGGAGCAAAAAGAGGCTATCGAAACGATCGCTGCCAGCTTCGGTCGCTTTGCGCCGTTCCTGTTGGACGGCATTACCGGCAGCGGCAAGACCGAGGTCTATCTGGCGCTGATCGAACAAGTGCTGGCACGCGGCCAGCAGGCCTTGCTACTGATCCCCGAGATCGGCCTTGCGCCGCAGACCGTACGGCGCCTGCGCGAACGCCTGGGCATCACCGCCGAGGTGCTGCACTCCAACCTCGCCGAAGGCGACCGTGCGCGCGCCTGGCTGCGCATGCGCTCGGGCGAGGCAACATTGATGCTGGGCACGCGCTCGGCAGTTTTTACGCCCTTGCCGAATGTCGGCTTGATCGTCGTCGATGAAGAACACGACAGCGCGTACAAGCAGCAGGAGGGCTTCCGCTATCACGCCCGCGATCTGGCGCTGCTGCGCGCGCGCGAGCTGAATGTGCCGGTAGTGCTCGGCTCCGCGACACCGTCGCTCGAGTCGCTGGCCAATGTACAAGCCGGCCGCTATCGCGCCTTGCACCTGCGTGCACGGCCAGGCGCCATCCGCTCGCCGCAGGTGCAGATCGTCGATATGCGCACGCAACGGCTCGAGCACGGTCTTTCGCCGACGTTGCTCGGCGCCGTAGCCGAAACGGTCGCACGCGGCGAGCAAGTGCTGGTGTTCCGCAATCGCCGCGGTTATGCGCCAGTGCTGCTATGCCATCAATGTGGCTGGCACGCGCAATGCCCGCGTTGCGAACATCCGCTGACCTTGCATTACGCACGTGCGCAACTCATCTGCCACCACTGCGACTACCACGCGCGCGTCCCCGACGCATGTCCAGCCTGCGGCGCAAAAGATCTCAAACCGCAGGGGCAAGGCACCGAACGCCTGGAAGAAGCCCTGGCAGCGCAATTTCCGCAGGTGCCGGTACTGCGCATCGATCGCGAGACGACGCGCCGCCGCGATGCGTTCGAGCAACTTCTCGATGGCCTGCGCGAGGATGCGCCGGCGATTCTGGTGGGCACGCAGATGCTGGCCAAAGGGCACGATCTGCCGAACCTTACCCTGGTGGCGATCGTCGGCGTCGACGAAGGCTTGCACAGCATCGACTTCCGCGCAGGCGAACGACTGGCACAGCTGGTCGTACAAGTCGCCGGACGTGCCGGACGCGCACGCAAACCGGGGCGCGTGCTGTTGCAAACACATCATCCGGAGCATCCTCTGCTGCGTGGTCTGCTGGCGCAGGGCTATGCCGCGGCAGCGCGCGAGTTACTGGCGGAGCGGAAGCTTTCGATGCTGCCGCCGTACAGCCATCAAGTGCTGCTGCGCGCCGAAGCGCATCAGCGCGACCATGTCGAAACGTTCCTCCATGAGGCACGTGCTGCCTTACCTGATGGCGGCATTCAAATTGCCGGCCCGATGCCGGCACCGATGCCCTTGCGCGCAGGCAAGCATCGCGGGCAATTGCTACTTGAAGCGGAAAGCCGCGCCACGCTGCATAACGCGTTGCGGTCGTGGCATCGCGAACTGGCAGCCATGCCTTCGGGACGGCGCGTGCGATGGTCGCTGGATGTAGACCCAGTGGATCTGTATTGACGTGTGAGGTCGGCCGCTTTTGCGGCCTCTGAGCCGCTCGCTTACGCTCGCTGTGAAGAGTGGAGAGAAAAAAGCGGAAAAACTCGCCAGATACACGGCCATTCTTTCTCTTTACTCCTTACAGGTCGCGCAGCGGCCGACCTCACTGCTTGCAAAACGAGCGACCGTACTCTTAAAGAAATATCCCGCCCGATGCCTCAATCCGCTGCCCATTTACCCAACCCATCGCCGGCGACAACAACGCCGCGACCAAGCCGCCGATATCGTCGGCCTGACCGACACGCCCCAGCGCTGTCAACGACGCGAGGTGCGCCTTGAGATCGGGATTATTACGCACTGTAGCTCCGCCGAAATCGGTCTCGATGGCGCCTGGAGCCAGCACATTCACTGCAATGCCGCGCTCGCCCAGCTCCCTGGCCAGGTAGCGGCTAAGCACTTCGATCGCGCCCTTCATGGCACCGTAGGCCGAATAACCCGGGAAACTGAAACGCGCCAAGCCCGAAGACACATTGAGAATGCGGCCGCCATCGGCGATCAGCGGCAAGAGCTTCTGGGTGAGGAAAAAAACGCCCTTGAAGTGCACATTCATCAGCTCGTCGAACTGCGCCTCGGTCGTCTGCGCGAAGGGCGCATGAATGCCGACACCAGCATTGTTCACAAGAAAATCGAAGCGATCGCGCTGAAAGTGCTTACCTAATACGTCGCGTAACTGCGTGGCGAAGGCATCGAAGCTGACGACCTGACCCACATCGAGCTGCAGGGCATTCGCACGGCGACCGAGCTTTTCGATCTCGGCGACCACCGCCTCGGCTTCGGCACGGTTGCCACGATAGGTGATAACGACATCGACGCCCTGGGCCGCCAGCGCCAGGGCAGCGTTCTTGCCCAGGCCGCGGTTGCCGCCGGTGATCAAAGCAATACGGGATGTACTCATGACCTTAGCTCCTCGATGGGCCCGGATGGCCCTGACGTGGGCTACTTTATTGATCGTCACGCATCGCATAAATCATCGAGTTATGATTTGAGTGTTCATTTCTGACGAACAATAGACTCATGAACGCAACCGATGCCATGCAGGCGTTTATCCGTGTCACCGAGCTGGCGAGCTTTACCCGCGCCGCCGAAAGCCTGGGCCTGCCCAAGGCCAGCGTATCGGTGGCAGTCCGGCAACTCGAGAACCGGCTGGGCACGCAGTTGCTGCACCGGACCACGCGTCAGGTACAACCGACCCTGGACGGCCAGGCGTTCTATTCACGCTGTAAAGCGCTGCTGGCGGACCTGGACGAACTCGAGTCGATGTTCCAGCACGACAAGCGCAGCCTGCGCGGACGCCTGCGCGTGGATATGCCGATCAGCGTGGCCAATCGAACCGTGATCCCGAAATTGCCCGAGTTCCTTCGCGATCACCCGCAGCTGGAAATCGAGTTGAGCAGCACCGACCGCAGAGTCGACCTGATTGCCGAGGGCTTCGATTGCGTCTTGCGCGTCGGTACGCTGGACGACTCCAACCTCGTCGCCCGCAAGCTGGGCAGCCTGCGTATCGTCAATTGCGCCAGCCCGGACTACCTTCATCGCTACGGCATACCGCGCACCCTGGACGACCTGACGCGACACCGCATGGTCCACTACGTCAACACGCTAGGCAGCAAACCGCTGGGCTGGGAATACCGCGACGGCCCGACATATCGTTGCATTCCGATGGCCGGCGGCATCACGGTCAACAACACCGAGGCTTATGAGGCGGCCTGTCTGGCCGGACTCGGCATCGTCCAGGCGCCGGTAAGCGGCGTGCAACCGCTGCTGGATAACGGCACGCTGGTGGAAATCATGGCCGACTATCGCGCCGAGCCCATGCCGATGTCGCTGGTCTACGCGCGCCGCCACAATCTGCCGCGGCGCACGCAAGTGTTCATGAACTGGCTGGCGGAGCTGCTGGCGCCATGGCTGGAAGACCGTCCCCTCGCATGAAAACGTACGAGCCGCCCCCATATCGGGATGTGAAAGACAGTGACCAGAGAGAAGACCATGAGCGATGCACGTCCGCATGTCGTGATCCTCGGTGGCGGCTTCGGCGGATTGGCCGCCGCACGCGAACTGGCGAAGGCGCCGGTACGCATTACTTTGATCGACCGCCGTAACCACCACGTATTCCAACCGCTGCTCTATCAGGTCGGCACCGCCGGCCTTTCCGCCCCCTCCATCGCTGCGCCGTTGCGGCGGATCCTGCGCAAGCAAACCAACGTCACCGTCTTGATGGATGAGGCACGCGGTGTAGACACCGCCGCCAAACAGGTGCGGCTGCCGCAGGGAAGTCTCGATTACGACTTTCTGATTGTCGCCACCGGGGCGACCCATGCGTATTTCGGGCATGACCAGTGGGCACAGCTCGCTCCGGGGCTGAAAACGCTCGACGATGCATTCGTCATACGCCGCCGCATATTGCTCGCCTTCGAACATGCCGAGCGCGAAGACGACCCCGCGAAACGCCAGGCATGGCTGAATTTCGTGATCGTCGGTGCGGGCGCTACCGGCGTGGAGTTGGCCGGCGCATTGGCCGAGATCGCAAGGCACACGCTGCCGCGCGAATTTCGCCGCAGCGATCCTCGCAAAGCCAATGTACTGCTGGTGGAGGCCGGCCCACGGGTGTTGGCCGGCTTCGACGAAGCACTTTCGGCGAAAGCCCGCACACAACTGGAACGGCTGGGTGTGCAGGTGCGTACCGGCATGGCGGTCAGCGCCATCGACGAACACGGCGTATCGCTTGGCAACGAGCGGATCGAAGCACGTACCGTACTATGGGCTGCCGGTGTGGCCGCTTCACCACTGGGCGCCACGCTCGGCGCGCCGACAGACCGTGCCGGCCGCGTGCAGGTCACGCCCGATCTCAGCCTGCCCGGTCACCCGGAAATATTTGTCATCGGCGACTTGGCCACCGTCACCCAGCCCCACGGCAAACCTGTGCCTGGCGTCGCCCCGGCCGCCAAGCAGATGGGCCGCCATGCCGGACGCTGCGTGCGCGCACGTATCGCCGGCCAGGCAGGCGATATACCGTTCCGTTACCGCGACGCCGGTTCCCTCGCCACCATCGGCCGCATGGCTGCCGTAGCCCAGTTCGGCAAGCTCAAGGTCTCCGGCCTGCTGGCCTGGTGGATCTGGCTGGTGGCACACGTCTATTTCCTCATCGGCTTCCGCAATCGTCTGGTTGTGCTGGTCGACTGGGCGTGGGCGTACTGGACCTACGAGCGCTCCGCGCGCATCGTGACCGGCCACGACGGCGAACCCAAGTCACCGGGCACATGACGAACCTTATCTGGACCCTTCACTGATTCCTTCCCGCGGAGATGCCAAAATGGCGTGTCTCCCTTCACACAAATACGGATTGACGATCGTGGCTTCCCAACTCGAACAACTGCGCCAGTACACCACCGTAGTCGCCGACAGCGGCGACATCGAGGCGATTGCCCGCTACAAGCCGGTCGACGCAACTACTAATCCTTCGTTGTTGCTCAAAGCCACGGACGTGCCCAGCTACGCGCCATTGCTGGATGAGGCCGTTGCATGGGCCAAGTCCAAGAGCAATAACCGCGAGCAGCAGATTGTCGACGCCTGCGATCACCTCGCTGTCAGCGTGGGACGCAAGATTCTCGAACTGGTGCCCGGTCGTGTATCGACCGAAGTCGATGCACGCCTCTCGTTCGATACAAATGCCAGCATCGCCAAGGCCGAACGCCTGATCGGCATGTATGAAGATGCCGGCATCAGTCGCGATCGCGTATTGATCAAGCTGGCCTCCACCTGGGAAGGCATTCGCGCTGCCGAGCAATTGCAGAAACGCAACATCAACTGCAATCTCACGCTGTTATTCTCGTTCGAGCAGGCAGTGGCTTGCGCCGAAGCCGGCGTGTTCCTGATCTCGCCCTTCGTGGGCCGTATCTACGATTGGTATGTCGCCAATACCGACACCAAGTCTTTTGCCCCGGACGAGGATCCGGGTGTGAAGTCGGTACGCCGCATCTACGACTGGTACAAGCTGCACGGCTTCGAGACCATCGTGATGGGCGCGAGCTTCCGCAATATCGGGCAGATCCAGGCTCTGGCCGGTTGCGATCGCCTGACCATCAGCCCCGACTTGCTGCAAAAGCTCGACGACGAGCAAGGTGAGTTGCCACGCAAGTTACAGGACAACGGCAAGCGTGAGCCGAAGACGCCGAAGATCGGCGAAGCCGAATTCCGCTGGGGTAACAACGAAGATGCCATGGCAACTGACAAGCTGGCTGATGGCATCCGCAAATTCGCGGTGGATCAACGAAAGTTGGAGAAGTTGCTAGCGGCCAAGCTATAAGAGACGAAAAGCCGGCCTATGGCCGGCTTTTTTTTGGGAGCCCACCTGAAATTCGCGCACCGGATTCCGGCGCAGCGCAACTTTTTTCCGCATTAATGACCACGCCTATCTCGCGGTAAAGGGCAAAACTTCCCGACGCTTTTCCAAAACCATGGCTGCCTCATATGACCTAGCTTGTCACTGCAATAGCAGGACAAATCACTAGCCAAGCAGGAGGCAAATCCCATGAGCCCGACAGATAAAGACCCTCCTTTTTACCCATATTCCGCAGAATTTCTCCGCTCCCCGGATAGCACGTCGCTCTGTACGACGTGCGGTAAAGACGATGTCTGGCTTATTCCTGTTCGCATCACTTATTACACCGGCGCCCCCCTGGCTCAGGATTCGCCGGTTCAAATGTGGGATGACACCTGGCTGGACGATAACGCCATCAGCACGCAGATTGCGGACGAGAACGGCATTGCGCTGTTTCCCTGGCCCTGCTCTAAATATAAGAGGTTCAGCGGCCAGATCCGGTTCCCTAGCGTCCGCTACTGGGGCGATCTCGGATACGCCGTTGTCGGCGAAGCGACCTATCGGATCTATCGCGATCTTTGGACTGCGCCATTGCAAACGCAAGTCATGTGGCCACCTGCCAGGGCGGTTCTTCCACGTGACTCGCGAATAATCATAAGCATCTACCACACGCTTCGTAATGGGCTGCACCCGTGGCCAGATAACAATCCGGCCTTCCCTTCTCTCATTTGGGAGTGTTCCGCCGCACAGGCCGAGCTTACCCCTTTGCCTGACCAGGGAAGGCTTGCCGATGGTCAGCCGAATCTGATCAGACGCGCTGAACTCAGGATTCCGGCAAACGCCTCGATCCAGGAAGATGCGCTGAGTATCACGATACGTCCCCAGGATCCCGACTCATCGCTTGAGCCTGTCACCGTCTACTGGCGAGTAGCCAGCGCCCTTCCGGCGAGGCAGCTGTACATTACACCGGCATTAGACGCGACTATTCAGCCGGTTAACTGCGCGATGATCGTCACCGCGACATTAGTGGACGAGGATCGCCAGCCGGTATCCGGGCAAGCCGTACGCTGGTCGTGGCAGCGAGGCTTGTTGGCTCCTCCTGAGCCTCTAGGCAAAGGCATCACCGACGCAAACGGCCAGACTCGCGCTAAATTGACGATTCACAATGGCGTCAATTTCGGTGACATCCTGGTCGCTACCAGCGGTAGCCTGCGAGTGAGCTGTCCGATTACTTTTAATGCCAAGGCCGGGGCACTCCCAACCGACTGCAAGATGCTTGACCCGACACCTGACTCGCAACTGTCGATAGAACAACCCCACCCGGTACAAGGGGCGTATCGATTCGCGGAGCGTGAACTGGCGAAGGGAAAGAAGGTGACCTGGTCCACCGATCCCTATACCGATGCGGTGTCTTTTCTACCCGCTATCGTCGATGCACCATGGAGTGGATTTCCTCTGGTCAGCGTCGACTTTCAAGCAACCGCGGGCGCGAAGGGGCTTACCGTCGCGCTGCTGGCTGTCTCACCCAATCCCTTAGCTCCCCATGGCATGGACGTCATGCGGGTTGAAGGCATTCAATTTGCTGCCGCCGCGGACAGCGAGCTCTTGATCGAATACCCCCAGAACGGGGCGTCGCTCACTTTAGGAAAGCCGCTGACCGCTAAGGCGATCTTTGTGGACAAGGCGGGAGCACCGATTAAACACGTGAAAGTGACATGGCGTTGGGAGAATGGCAGCGCTGGGGCCGACCTTCCAACAGTCGACCCGGCGACACAGGAAACCGATGCCAGCGGCGTCAGCGAAGTGACCATTCAAGCGAATACCTTAGTGACTGCCGATCTGCGCGCAACCGCCACGGATCCGGGTACGGGCGCACCGTGCGAAGCGCTGGCCCGCCAGGTGGGGTTTTTTATCGGCGAGCAGTGACGCCCAAGGCCAAATGAGGGTTGGCGGAACGCGCACTGAGGGCAGTCTCAGTGCATCGCAATAGCGCAGCCAATGCTTCCTCCTCTGCAGCCGCTGAGGAGAAAGTTGGATTGAGGGATAACGCCAGTCCCGAAAAAGAAGAAACCTATTTGGTCTCAGGCTTCTTCTTCCACGCATCGGCCAATGCATCCGTCGACCAGCCGCCACCCAAGGCGCGGATCAACTGCACGCTCGAGCGCAACTGTTGCGTATCGAGACCGAGCAAGCTGCGCTGCGCATCGAGCGCGGTCGTCTGCGCCTGCACCACATCGAGATAACCGACGGCACCCTGCTTGTAGCGATCCATGGCCAGATCCAGCGAGTGCTGCGCGGCATCGGCAGCATCCTTCTGGTCGACCAGCGCGGCGCTCAGACGATCGATCTGGGCAAGATTGTCCTCGACCTGTGCAAACGCATTGAGCACGACACTACGGTACTTCGCGCCAGCTTCTTCGGTAGCCGCCTTGGCCGCGGCTACCTGGGCCTTGCGCCGGCCGCCATCGAAGATATCCATCAGGATGTTCGGACCGAATGCCCAGATACGATTCGGCGTCGACAACAGGCTACCGTAGACGTCGCTCTGGTAGCCGCCTTGCACGCTCAGACCCAGCGACGGAAAGTACGCCGCACGTGCCACGCCGATCTCGGCATTGGCTGCGGCGGTACGCCGCTCGGCTGCGGCAATATCGGGGCGACGCTGCAGCAAGGTCGACGGCACCGAGGCCGGCACGGCCGGCAGCGGAATCGCCTTCGTCTCGGGCTGGATACTGAACGTCGAGGGTGTCTCGCCGACCAGCACTGCAATCGCATGCTCGACCAGAGCGCGCTGCGCCTGGGTCTGCGAATACTGCGACTTCACCGTCGACAACTGCGTCTGCGCACGCGCCACATCCAGGCCAGAGACGATACCGCCCTGATGCAACGTCTGGGTCAATTGCAGCGCCTTGGCAAAGGCATCGGTGCTCTGCCGCAGCAAGTCGAGTTGCTGATCGAGTCCGCGCAGCACGACATAACTATCGGCCAATTGTGCCTGCAGGCTGAGCTGCGCCGAAGCCAGGTCGGCCGCCGATGCGATCGCCTGATCCTTGCTCGCAGTCACCGCGTTGCGTACGCGGCCCCACAGATCCACTTCATAGTCGACTTCACCGACCGCGGTGAACGAGTTGTACCAGGCCGGCGAGGTCGCGCCACGCAACGGCTTGGTGTCGGATTCACGATCGCGCTGGCCGTTGCCGGCCACGCCGACTTGCGGAAACAGGTCGGCGCGCGTCTGGCGATAGAACGCCTGCGACTGCTCGAAGTGCGCAAGCGCAGCCTCGAGGTCGGCGTTATGCGCCAGCAGGCGCTGCTGCAGATCGTCCAGCTGCGGATCGCCGTAGACCTTCCACCAACCGTCGCGCGGCAGTTGATCGGAGGGTTGCGCCGGCACCCATGGACCTTGTTGCTGGGCAGGCTCCTTGTAGTGGTCGGCGACGGGCGCCTCGGGCACTTTGTACGTCGGCGCAAGCGAGCAGCCGGCCAGTGCCGCCGACACTGCCAGAGCCAGCGCGAAATCAAGCCTTCTTTTCATTGGGCTTATCCGCCGTCTTTTCCGCAATCTTCACCGCATCGCCATCGGCCAGGCCGTCCGGCGGGCTCTCGATCACGCGATCGCCCTTATCCAGGCCCGTGCCGATCTCCACGTTCTTGCCGAAGTCGCGCGCAATGGTGACCTTCTTGAACGCAACCTTGTTGTCCGCACCCACCACGGCCACACGCAGGCCTTGGTTATCGAAGACCAGCGCGCTGGCCGGCACGCGCAGCGCGGTGGCGCTGATCGGCAGGTCGAACCTTACGTTGGCGAACGCACCGGGCATGAGTTGATTGTCGGCGTTGTCGACAGACAACTGCACCAGGGTCGAACCCGAAGCCGCGTTCACGGCTTGCGCGGACGATTCCACCGTCGCCTTGAACACCTGACCCGGGTGCTCGGGCACGGTCAACGCCGCCACGGAGCCCGGCTTGATGGAGGGCACATAGTTCTGCGGTACCTGCACGTAGACGCGCAGCTTGCGCACGTCCGACACGGTGAAGAGTTCCTGCCCGGGTGCGCCGCCGATATTGATCAACTGACCGACATCGGTATTGCGGGCGGTGACGATACCGTCGAATGGCGCAATGATGCGTGCGAACGCCTTTGTCGCTTCGAGGCGATCCAGATTGGCTTTGGCCGCGTTCGTCAGCGCCGTCTTTGCGGTCAGGTCGCCGGTCTTTTCATCGACTTCCTGCTTGGAGACCGAATCCGAACCCAGCATCGCCTGCCAACGTTTGGCGGTGATCGCAGCCAGATCCTGATTGGCCTTGGCACTGGCGTAGTCGGCCTTGGCCTGGAGCAATTGCTGATCGAGGTCGGGCGTGTCGATCTCGCCGAGCAACTGCCCGGATTTCACCGGCGTGCCGATATCGACTTTCCAATCCTTCAGGTAACCGTTGATGCGCGCGAAGATCGGTGCGCGCGCGTACGCTTCCAGGCGACCGGGCAACTCGAGACCGTTACCGGCTTTACCCGGTTCCGGATCGACCACGCCCACAGTGGGAATGGCCTGCTCGTCGGTCCAGTTCTTGAGCTTGTGCGCATCGGTCGCGCGCGTGGTCACGCCGATAGCGACGATGCCGACCGCCAGGATGACGCCGATGACCCCGGCCAGGCGCAGCTTGCGCGGATGGGTGGGCGTGGGAGTTTTGAATTCAGACGACATGGACGGGCTCTCCGGAAGCAGACGCCGGGGACGGGGCGCGGCCGTGCCGCGCGTGGATGATGCTGAACACCACAGGGACGAACAACAGCGTCGCCGTGGTTGCGAAAATGAGGCCACCGATCACCGCGCGACCGAGCGGCGCGTTTTGCTCGCCGCCTTCGCCGAGGCCGAGCGCCATCGGCCCCATGCCGATGACCATCGCCAGCGCGGTCATCAACACCGGACGGAATCGCACGTAACCGGCTTCGAGCGCCGCCTGCGCTGCATTGCCGTGCTCGGCCAGGCGTTCGCGGCAGAAGCTCACCACCAGGATCGAGTTGGCGGTCGCCACACCCATGCACATGATCGCGCCGGTCAAGGCAGGCACCGACAGTGTGGTGTGTGTTGCGAACAGCATCCACACGATGCCGGCAAGCGCGGCGGGCAACGCTGTGATGATCACGAACGGGTCGGCCCAGGACTGGAAGTTCACCACGATGAGCAGGTAAATCAGCACCGCGGCACCCAGCAGGCCGAACAGCAGGCCGGAGAAGGCGCTGTTCATGGTCTGCACCTGGCCCAGCAGTGCCACCGAAGTGCCCTTGGGCAAACTCTTGGCATGATCGCTTACTGCCTTCTGGATATCGGCAGCTACGGCACCAAGATCGCGTCCCTGCGTGGTAGCGAAGATTTCCACCATCGGCTGGATGTTGTACTGGCTGACCACCGCGTTGCCGGCGTAACGCGAGAACGTTGCCAGACCGCCGAGCACCTGCGGCGTGCCACCTGTGCCGTTGACCGGCAGATTTTGCAACTGCGAGAGATTGTCCAGGCTGTACTGCGGTGTCTGCATCACGATCGGATACGAAATCTGGTTCTGCGGATTCAGCCAGAATGTTGGCGCGACCTGGCTGGAACCGGCCAGGTTCACGACCAGGGAGTTGGTCACATCGCGCTCGGTTACGCCCAGCAACTGCGCACGCGTACGATCGACGTTGATATTGAAACCCTGGTTGGCCTGCGACTGCTGGATGCGTGCATCGACCACGCCCGGAATACGCTTGATGTCACGCAACAAACCTGTGGCGTAGGCGAAATTCGCCGACAGGTTGGCACCACGCACTTGCAGATCGATCGGCGCGGGCGAGCCGAAGTTGAGAATCTGGCTGATGATATCGGCCGGCGGGAACGAGAACGTCACGCCCGGGAACTGACGCGGCAATTCCTCGCGCATGCGCTGCACATAATCGGCGGTCGGATGGTGACCTTCGTTGAGACTCAGCTGGATATCGCCGTCCCACGAACCGATGGTACCGGTGTTGTTGTAGGCCGTGTTGATGCCCGAGACCGGCTGACCGATATTATCGACCACGGTGCCGAGCTCTTCCTTCGGAATGATGCGACGGATCGCATCCTGGATATTGGCGAACAAGGTCGCGCTGTCTTCCACGCGTGTACCGACCGGCGCGCGCACGTGCATCAGTACCTGACCGGCGTCCACCGCAGGAAAGAAGTTCCGACCCAGGAACGGTACCAGCGCGAAGGACAGCACCACAAAGCCGAGGAAGCCGCCGATGAACACCTTTCGATGCTCCAGCGCCGTCGCCAGCAGCCCATGGTAGCCATCGCGGATCGCATCGAAACGACGCTCGAAGGCACGCTGGAAGCGCACCAGCGGATTCTTCGAGGGCGGCAACGAGATGTGGTGGCCATTGTCGTCCACATGCGGCGCATGCGGGTGCAACAAGTATTTGGCCATCGTCGGCACCAAGGTGCGCGACAAAATGAACGAAGCGATCATCGCGAACATCACCGCTTCGGCCATCGGCACGAACAGGAAGCGCGCAACGCCCTCGAGGAAGAACATCGGTACGAACACGATGCAAATACACAGCAGCGATACGAAGGCCGGTGTCACGATCTGCGCCGCGCCATCGAGGATCGAGGTCTCGACGTCCTTGCCATGCTCCAGGTGCCAGTTGATGTTCTCGATGGTCACCGTGGCATCGTCCACCAGGATGCCAACCGCGAGAGACAGGCCGCCCAATGTCATGATGTTCAGCGTCTCGCCGATGGCCGACAAGGCGATGATCGAACCGAGAATCGCCAGCGGAATCGAAATGGCGATGATCACCGTCGAACGCCAGCTGCCGAGGAACAGCAGGATCATCAAGCTGGTCAGCGCCGCGGCGATGATGCCTTCCTTCGCCACGCCACCGATAGCGGCGCGTACAAACAGGGACTGGTCGCCGATCGGCGCGATCTCCAGATTATCGGGGAACGAATCCTTGGCATCCTGCAGTTTCTGCTTTACGCCGGCGATGATCGCCAGCGTCGAAGCCGAACCGTTCTTCATCACCGTCATCAACACCGAACGGTTGCCATTCACGTGCACGATATTCGTCTGCGGCGGCGCGCCGTCGCGCACGTTGGCGACATCCCGGATATACACCGTGGTGCCATTGACCGTCTTGACCGGCAGATTGCCCAGGTCGTTGATATCCGACGGCGCATTATTGAGCTGCAGAATGTATTCGAATTGGCCAATTTTCTGCGTGCCAATCGGTACGATCAGGTTTTGCGCTGCCAATGCATTGGCCACATCCTGTGCTGTCAGGCCGCGCGCCTGCAGAGCGGCCGAGTCGATATCGATCTGCACCTGGCGCGACTTGCCGCCGAAGGGGAACGGGATCGATGCACCGGCCACCGAGGTCAGTACCGGACGAACCGCATTCAGGCCCAGGTCGCCCAGGTTCTGCTCGGTCAGGCCCTTGCCCGACAACGCCAGCTGGATGATGGGTACGGTCGAAGCGTTGTAGTTCAGGATCAACGGTGGCGTGATACCCGGCGGTAACTGCTTGAGCAGGGTCTGCGCGACCGCCGTCACCTGCGCATTGGCGGTACGGATATCCACCGTCGGCTGGAAGAAGATCTTGATCACGCCGAAGCCGTTGATCGACTGCGCCTCGATGTGCTCCACGTCGTTCACCGTCGTGGTGAGCACGCGCTCGAATGGCGAAGAGATACGTCCGGCCATCTGGTCGGGCGGAAGGCCGGTGTACTGCCACACCACGCTGATCACAGGGATCTTGATATCGGGGAAGATATCGGTGGGTGTCCGCATCGCGGCCAGGGGGCCGATGATGAGGATCAACAAGGCGAGGACGACGAACGTATACGGTCGCGAAAGCGCGATCCGGACAATGCTGAACATGCCTGGGGATTCCGAGCGCTGATGATGCGTCGCCGCAATTTTCGCATGCGACCCGGGCCGGCGGATCGCTCAGGTCGATGAAGATAATTTCATCTTTCAACTATTGTCATGGGCAAGAAGATGCCTTCCCACCCCTTCAAGGTGAGATCCGTCAGGGGAAAGCAGGGCTTGCCTCGGCGTGCCCACTCTCCCGGTCCATATAGAGAAAAGCGTGGACCGCGCGGCGCGCCGCCCCCATTCAAGCCGCCGCCAGCGCCGGCACCTGCCTGGGCTTGGTCACCTGCCCCGGTTCCGGCGTATAGCAGTACAACGTAATCCGCGCCCCGGCATCGCCATCGCCGATCTCCAGCGCGAACCCATGCAGCCGGACGATCGCACTGACAATGCTCAATCCCAGCCCCGAACCGGGCGTAGTGCGGCTGTTATCGCCCCGGTAGAACCGGCGCGTCACCGCATCGCGCTCGTCAGCGGAAATACCCGGTCCGCTATCGAGGATATCGATACGCGGCCCGAGCTTATCCATCTGCGCCCGCAGCTGGATGCTGCCGCCCGAGGGAGTGAACTTGATCGCATTGCCGACCAGGTTGGCCAGCGCCTCGAACATCAGGTGCGCATCGGCCCGCACAGGCGGCAGGGCTTGCAGATCCAGGATGAACGGCTGGCCGCGATCCTCCGCCAAGGGCGCATAGAACTCATGTACCTGCTTGAGCACCTGGTCCAGATCCACCTCGGCAAAGCAGGCGCAACGGTTACGGTCTTCCAACTCGGAGACGCGCAACAAGGCGCGAAAGCGCGCCAGCAACCCATCGACATCGGTGACGCAGGCATCCAGCAGGGCAGCCTGCGGCTGCCCTAGAAGCTGCTGCTGCGCGCGATACAGGCGTGCGCGCAGGCGCGTCAGCGGCGTGCGTAAGTCATGCGCGATGTTGTCGCACACGCCTTTGACTTCGTTCATCAGCCGCTCGATTTCGTCGAGCATGGTGTTCACGATGCCGGCCAGGAGATCCAGCTCGTCACCGCGCCGGCCGACCGGCAAGCGCTTGGTCAGGTCGCCTTGGCGAATGGGGTCGGTCGCCTGCTGCAAGGCGCGAATACGCCGCGCCGGACCTCGCCGCAACAGGAAACCGCCCAGCAGGCCGGGAATCACGGTCAGCGAGATACCCCAGAGCAGCGCTCGCCACACGATGATGCCCAGGCCGTCGAGGGTGCTGGTGTCCTTGGCGATCACCAGAATGCGCCCGTCCGGGAGGCGGGAGGCGACAGCGCGCGCGCGCACCAGGCCATCGGCGCGGAACGGTCGCGGAATGCCTCCCGGCAGCAGTCGCGGCACGCCATCGACGACGATGGTGGACGGGTAGCTACGGATATTGCCCGCCAGGACTTTGCCGGAAGCATCGAACAGGCCGACCGACATCACTCCATGCGGATCGATCAGACCGGCCGCGTCCACCGTCGCCGGCAACCTCTCCTGCTCGGTGTCGGCCAGATAGTGCATGCGCTGCACGATGATCTGGTCGATGACATTGTTGAGATAGCGTGTGGTTTCCCACTGGATCACGCCGACCAGGATCAGGCCCCACGCCGCGAACAATGCGCCGTAGACCAGGATCAGGCGCGATGTCGCCGAGCGCCAGGTAAGGGAGTGAGCAGTCATGGCCTTGTCTTCGCTTGGTACCCTCGGGCACCACGGGAGAGTTAAGAAAGCATACGCCTAACGCGGCACGGCGAGCATGTAGCCCGTGCCGCGCGCCGTGCGGATCAACGGCGTCTGGCCGGCGCTGTCGATCTTGCGACGCAGCCGGCCGATATGCACGTCGATCACGTTGGTACCCGGATCGAAATGAAAACCCCAGACAGCTTCGAAGATCATCGTCCGGGTCACCACCTGGCCGGAGTTGCGCATCAGAAATTCGAGCAGGCGGAACTCGGTAGGCAACAGGTTCAGCACCTGGCCGTTGCGATGCGCGACGTGGCGCACCAGGTCCAGCTCGAGATCCGCCACACGCAGGCGATTGCCGCCATCGGCGCTTTGCCGGCGACGCAACAGGACTTCGGCACGCGCCGACATCTCGTCCGGCGCGAACGGCTTGGTCAGGTAATCGTCGCCGCCGGCACGCAAGCCGCGTACGCGCTCGTCGACATCGCTCAGAGCACTGATCATCAATACCGGCGTATCGACCTTGGCGCGACGCAGCGCCGCGACGACGTCGATGCCGTCCATGCCCGGCAGCATACGATCGAGCGTGATCAGATCGAAGCTGCCATCCAGCGCCCGCTCCAGCCCATGTCGCCCATCGGGTACCCATTCGGCAACCATGCCGTGCACGCTCAACTCCGCCACGATCTCCCGGGCGGTGACTTCGTCGTCTTCGATGACCAGAACTTGCGGCATACGCAAATCATACTGCCGGATTATCGATGCGAAGGGAAAAAAACGGCCCCATGGAGGGGCCGTTTTCACATCCATCCGCCTGACTTCAGGCGGCAACCTCGATCTCGCCACGCATTCTCTTCATCGCATTGGCTTCGATTTGACGGATACGCTCCGCCGACACGCCATACTCATCGGCAAGATCCTGCAGCGTCGCCTTCTCACCGTCCGTCAGCCAGCGGCGCTGGATGATGTCGCGCGAACGGGCGTCGAGCTTGGACAGCGCCACCGAGAGCGCGCCCATCTGGTTTTCGCTGGCGTCGGCTTCGGAAATACTGTCATACGGATCGGCGCCGTCGTCGATCAGGAAGGCTTCCGGTGCCGGCTTGGCTTCGTCGTCGGCATCGGTCGGCGCTTCGAAACCGATGTCGCGGCCGGACAGACGCGATTCCATCTCGCGCACAGTCGCCTCCGGAACACCCAGGTCCTTGGCCACTACGCGCACCTCCTCGGCATTCATCCAACCCAGGCGCTTCTTGCTCTTGCGCAGGTTGAAGAACAGCTTGCGCTGCGCCTTGGTGGTAGCGACCTTCACGATGCGCCAGTTACGCAAGATGAATTCGTGCATTTCGGCGCGAATCCAGTGCACCGCGAAGCTGACCAGACGCACGCCCTGATCCGGGTCGAAGCGCTTGACCGCCTTCATCAGGCCGATATTGCCTTCCTGGATGAGGTCGGAAAGCTGCAGGCCGTAACCGTTATAGCCGCGGGCAACGTGCACCACGAAACGCAGGTGCGACATCACCAGCTTCTTGGCCGACTCCAGGTCGTTATCGTCGTTGAAGCGACGTGATAAGGCCTGCTCCTCGTCCTGGCTGAGCACCGGGATACGGTGGACCGCCGAGATGTACGCATCCAGACTGCCGACAACACTGGGTACCGGCAGGGAGGCGGTCGCCAAAGCTTGTGACATGAGGAACCTCCTAGAAACTTGGGGAACAACTTAGCACTCCTGGGGTGGGAGTGCTAACGCACTGAATAGTTCCAGTTCGTTTGCTAAACCGAATAGTACAGGAATGTCCCTCGCTTGTCCAGAGATACCCTGCAGCGCAACAACCACCCCAAGCTGCCTTTAACTTCCATTTATTCAAACAGTTAACCGACACCCCAGAGCCTGCGAGCCTCCTCGGCGACGATCTCGGGGTATTCCTCAGGGAAGAACAGCTTGGCGCCAGGAATCATTCGCACGCCATGGGACAGAGGTAACACCCGGTCAAGGTAGCCGGGAGCCGCCTTGGCGAAGATGCCCTCGGCCTCTCCCCAGAGGATCTTCGCCGGCACACGCAATTGCCGCAGCCTGGGTTCAATGCCCGCCAGCGGGTTCGGCGCAAAGCTCATGCAATAGTCGTTGATCAGCCCGATCCGCTCGGGCGTCGCCATGACCGGCCGGAAGTAGCAATCGATGGCCTCGTCGGTGGGACTGCCCGGCTTGCTGTAGCAGAGTCCGGCGATACCGTTGGCCGAACGTGCCAGGGACTTGTCGGCCAGTTGCGGCGCCAGGTTGTCAGGAACAAAGCGACCTTTGCGGGCTTGTTCGATGACTTCCACAACCGCTGCGGGCGGGCTGTCGATTTCGGTATCGCAATCGGTCAGAAGCAGCGAGCGCACACGCCCCGGATAGGCCACCGCAAACAATTGGGCGGCCATCCCGCCGCTGTCGTTGGCAACCAGATCGGCCTGGGCGATATCCAGCCGATCCATGAACCCCGCCAGCATGTCCGCCTGGGCTTGCGGCGTCACCGCGATGCCCGCTGCGACCTCGGTATGCCCCAGACTCAACCAATCCGGCGCGATGCAGCGGCGGTAAGGCGCAAGCCTCGGCAGCACACCGCGCCACTGAAAGCCGTTGAGCGGAAAACCATGCAGGAATAACGCTACCTGGCCCTCTCCACGCTCGATGTAGGCAATGTTGCCGTATCTGGTACGGGCAAAGCGGCGCGATGCATGAAAAGTCGCCAAATCCAGCCCGGCTGGCGAACCCCGCCGCGTGGCCGCCGCTTCATGCGAGGCACAGCCAGCGAGCAGACCGGCGGCTATCGATGCCCCAGCCAGTTGAAGGAAGGTTCGGCGCTGCATGGAACATCCTCTGGAAGATCGCCCCGATCGGGCGAGCGCATCTTTCAAGCGATCCCGGTAGCGCGGCAATGACTTGGGAGGTCATGGTCGCTGATTCGCGCGCCGCCTATCATCGCTGCCAGCCACTCCTCCGGATGAACGCATGCACGCTACGCCTGTCGGTCCCCTTCTACGCGAGTGGCGGATTAACCGCCGCCTGAGCCAACTCGATCTCGCGCTGGCGGCCGGCATTTCCACGCGGCACCTGAGCTGCCTGGAGACTGGCAAATCGCAACCCAGCCGCGACATGGTGGTCAAGCTGGCCGAAACGCTCGAGATACCGTTACGCGATCGCAATGCGCTGCTGGTTTCGGCCGGCTATGCGTCGCTTTACCCGGAGCGCCCGCTGAATACCCCGGAGATGAGCCAGGTACGCCAGGCGATCGAATACATCCTGCAGCAGCAGGAGCCCTACCCCGCTTTCCTGCTCAACCGCCACTGGGACATCGTGATGGCCAACCAAGCCGCACAACGCACCTCGCGCTACATGCTGGGGGGGCGCGACAGCGCGCATCGAAACATGCTGCTGCAGGCGTTCGATCCTGACGATATGCGCCCATGCTTCGCCAATTGGGAGGAAGTCGGCAGCGGCTTGTTGCGACACCTGCACAACGCGATCGCCGCCACGCCGAGCGACATCCGCGCCAGGGAACTGCTCGATCGCGCCATGGCGTTTCCGGACGTGCCAGCCCAATGGCGACAACGCGCAGTCGATCAATCGGTATCGCCTTTGCTGACCACTATCCTCGAACGCGGCGACGTGCGCCTGAGTTTCTTCTCTACCTTCACCACCTTCGGCACGCCACGCGATATCACACTGGACGATCTACATATCGAGTGCTGCTTTCCTTTGAATGAAGAAACCGCAGCATTTTGTAAGGCATTGGCGAAAGAAGCCTAGGCTTCTTCCTATACAACGATTGCACGATGCCCATGGGAGCTCGTAGCGCGCCGATTGCTGGCGCGCGCCGCAATCAGTCGTCGGCGCGGCTAATTGTCTGACTTATTGCTGCAACCTCCTTCGACTCTCATGCCTCCCCGGAAAGGCACCGCCCCACGCATTCCTGGCGAATGAGTGGACGACGATCTCCGTACCCGCAACAGCAACACCTTTACCCTCTTCATCAAGGACGAGACATGATAAGGAAACCCACCCGCGGCGAGGTTGCCTGCGTTCCTCAACCCTTCCAGCCGGGCCGGCGACGCTTCATGCAGAGATCGGCGCTTGGTGCCGCGTGCATAGCATCGGCACCCTTGCTGGCATCTTCTGGCTTGGCTTCTTTCGACCCTGCCTCCTCCAGCCTGGTCGATGCGTTCGGCCGCCCCCTGGCGGACACCAGCCAGTCGAGAGCGGACCCGATCGAGTGGACAGCCAAAGCATTGCGCGAGTTACTTCTCCTCTATCTCAAACTTCCCTTTGTTCCCAGCGGCGGCATCCTTTCCCACTTAGCCGCTCTGTTCATTCCTATTCCCGGCACCTCGGTCGAAGAGCTTTGGGTAAAAATTATCGATGCACGCATTTCCGAAGCGCTATTCAATAAGGTCAAACAAGATCTTATCGGCCTCACCGATGTCTCAACGCTTTATCGGAATGCAGTCAACGCCAATGACCCGCAGGAAATCAGGGAGACGTGCATAGCAGTCAATGTATTTTTTACAGGTATCGTGCCCGGCTTCCAGATATCCGGAGAGGAAGTGCCTCTGCTCCCACTTTTTGCCATGGGCGCAACGCTGCATCTGAGCCTGCTCCACGATATCGTTCTCAAAGGAAAAGAGCTCGGCTTCAACGATACTTCCATTGCAAACTACCAGGAAGAGCTCAGGCGAAGAATAGACGGCTACACGCAATACGTTGACACACACGTCGCAGCAGCCATCGAAAAAGCCAGGATAGACAATCCAAACATAGGCACGCCCCTCACCAGAAATATGCCCTTGTCCGCCATGCTTGCGACCAAGGCGAATCTCCAGGTCGATGTCCTGGACTTGCGAGACACCTGGTATGCATTCGACGCCGCCAAGTTCCCTAACGGCGCAACGATAAAACTCGACCGGGAAATACTCTCTCCCATTTGTGGCTGGTGGGATCTGGAGTCCACATCACCCAGCAAGATTCCCGATTGGAGCGCCCCTAACTCTCGACTGAAAGACATAAGAATCTGGAATAACGAGCAATGGCGCACCAGTTTCTTGATGGGATTTTCTCTCGACTATGAAAACGACCCCACGCTGGAAACCGGCAAAAAGATCGGACAGATGCTGAGTAAGGATGTACACAACAAATACGTTAGCCATGTCCAAGGCTTCTACTCCGCCGGAGTCTCCACCATGGTTCTTCATGTCCAGCCTGACGGTACGCAACACCATTTCGGCAGCACTGATGGAGATCTCGATTCGCTCTACAGTAGCAGCTATGCAGACCACTGCCTCTCGTCCATCAGGAGCGTTGGCGAGGGCAGAAGTACTGGAGCAGCGGTAAACGCCGTAAGCGGCTGCATCTTCGGATTTCAACTCATCGACCAGGAGGCCAAGCCGCTCTCGGAGGCCATCCGCGCGCGAATCGCTCAGGTAAGCGCGCCACGATTGCCAAACCGGCTTATTCGCTAGCAAAACCCTCAGCGCCTCTCTCCAAAACTCGGAGAGAGGCGCTGAGGCGAGACCTTAAACCAGGAGCTCGGAACGCGGTGGAAGCGACCAATCGACAGGCGCCGATCCGTTCCCCGACAGATAGCTATTTGCCGCGGAAAAATGCCCGCAGCCGATAAAGCCACGGTGCGCCGAAAGCGGCGACGGATGCACAGCCTTCAACACCCGATGCTTGTGCGTATCGATCAATTGGCCTTTCCGCTGTGCGTACGAACCCCACAGCATGAATACCAGGCCCTCACGCTCGCGATTGAGCGCATCGATTGCCGCGTCGGTAAAACCTTCCCAGCCCTTGCCTTGATGCGAAGCCGCATTGCCGCGTTCGACCGTGAGCACGGCGTTGAGCAAGAGCACACCACGATCTGCCCACGGTGTGAGGCAACCGTGATCCGGCGGCGCAATGCCAAGGTCACGCTGGATTTCCTTGAAGATATTCTGCAAGGAAGGAGGCATCTGCACACCCGGCCGCACCGAAAAGCACAACCCATGCGCCTGGTTGGGACCGTGATAAGGATCCTGCCCCAGGATCACTACGCGCACCGCGTCGAACGGCGTGTGATCGAAAGCGGCGAAGATCTCCGGACCCGGTGGATAAATGACCTTGCCCGCCTGTTTTTCCGCACGCAGAAAGGCCGATAGCGCCTGCATTTCCGGCCGTTCGAGATAGGCACCGATGCGAGCCTTCCACGAAGGCTCCAGTTTCACTCGCTCGGTATTCATACCGTGGTGGCGCGCTCGCGCAGATGGCGTGCGACACGCAGCTGGAACAGCAACTTGGTAATCAACAACTTCTCCTCGATCGGCTTCTCGACCAGGTCGTTCGCCCCGGCCTTCAGCAGTGCGGCTTGATTGGCGGGATTCTCATCGCCCGTCATCACCAGCACCGGCAACGTCCCTTTACCATAACCGTAATCGCGACGAATACGTTCGAGCAGATCGCCGCCGGTCAGTTCGCCCTTCAGGCTGACATCGGTCAGGACGATATCGACACCTACCGAACCTTGCGCATGCGCGGTATCGAGCAC
>NZ_DATCRY010000159.1:0-34007 GCF_036568765.1 Dyella sp.
GCAATGTAACGGTCGATTCCCGCGACGGCAGCGGTCAGCAGGTCTCGTTGACCGGCTCGGCTGGATCGGAAAACCAGTGGACTTACGGGCTATCGGCTAATCGGGCTTCCTATTCCAACGATAAGATATACAGCGCCAATGGCCAGTATCAGACGCGCGCGGCTTCGTTGGGTGCCGACGTAAGTCACGCTTCGGGCGGCGGCTCGCAAAGCAGCGTCAGGGCCTCCGGTGGCGTGGTCATCCATCATGGCGGTCTGACCTTTGCCAATAACCTGGGCGAAACGATTGCCCTGGTCCATGCCGAAGATGCCGAGGGCGCGGCTATCGGCGGCATGCCCGGCGCGCGCATCGACAGCAATGGCTACGGTATCGCGGCCTATATGACGCCATACATCCGCAACCAGGTCTCCATCGATCCGGACGGCATTCCGCTCGACGTCGAGCTGATGGGTGGCATGCAGGAAATCGCTCCGCGTGCCGGTGCCGTCGTGGAAGTCAATTTTGCGACCAACGTAGGTCGTACGGCGTTGATCGATGCCATGCGCGCGGACGGTAAGCCATTGCCTTTCGGTGCCGACGTCACGGACGAAAAGGGCGAAAGCCTCGGTCTGGTCGGACAGGGCAGCCGCGTCGTAGCTCGCGGTCTGCAAGATCACGGTACGCTCAAGGTTTCGTGGGGCGACGATGCCGATGAGTCATGCATGCTTACTTATGCGCTGCCGCCGCGCAGCAAGCGCAAGAAGGCGGACGACGGCTATCAGCAGGTCACGGCAACATGCCAGCCGCATAACCTCAGCCCGGCGCCCCAGGCCGCAGCAGCGATGCCTGCCCCCTCGCGACGTCAGGCGACTACAAGCCTGTCGCCTCGTGGTAAAACGCCCCTGAAATCGTGTTCGGAGGGGCTGGTGACGTCGTGCGGTATCGACGCAGGCTATGGGCGGAGCGGGCGCGCCGCCGAGGCATACACGAGCCACGAATTCGGCAAGCAGGTGCGGATGCTTACGGATGAGCAATCGGCAGCCATCCAGCGGCTGTACCGGGACCCAAGCCATTTTGGCTTTGATGCGACCTTGTCGACCGTCTGTGGTGTAGATACGGGTGTGCGATGTGGGCGACCCCAATCATGGCTGGCGGATATGTCGTATCCGAAGCTGTTGTCATCGACTGCGTTAATTTGAGGACGCCAGGACATGCGAATATATATGAGACATGTGGTTCTACGCGGCGTACTCGGCCTTGCCATCTACCTTTGCATCGCAATAAGGCCGGCTTCTGCGGAATGCATTCCCAGTGCTTTAACCGTGGGCGATGCCGTAATCAAGGCATTGAACAATCACTCCCTGGACATACGAAAAGTGTCTCCAGGAAGCTGGCATCAAGTTCAAACGTATGAATTTCGTTCGATTCCGGTGATGAGCGGGGATTGCAGCGGAATCGCCAAAAGTTTCGTCTACGCAGGACAGGCAAGCGGCGGCACGAGATGGGGTGGGTTTGGCGACGACGGCGCGCCGAGGTTTACAGTCAATGGAGACAAGAGCAACGGAACAGTTGCTGTGTCGATCTATGTGAGTAGGGCCGGCGAAAACAACTACACGCAGGTTAAGGCATCGACCGCATCCGTAACGCTATCGTTTGCGCAGAATGTCGCATCGCCTGCTATCGATGTGAAGTTAATTGAATATGTGAAGATTCCTCTTCAGCCTGCGCCGGGCAAGTTTATCGATAGCACAACATCCAGCTACAACATATTTCCCTCCTCTTCCGTCAACATCGATGGATTGACGAAGACCGAAGTGCCTTTCAAGGCAAGGACAGGCACTTCGACCCTCTATGGAGCGACTTGCAGTGTCTCGTCATCGGAGAGAAACAAACAGGTCGCCATGGGTGACATCGATTCTTCTGTGTTCTCCGGCGCTGGCAGCAAATCCAAGATGGTTCCCTTCACATTTTCGTTGGAAGACTGCAGCTTGGTGACATCGAGCGTGCACATGACCTTCGAATCTGACGGCCCCGCTTTGACGAACATGGATCTTTTCCCGACCGATAACCCCGGTCTCGGGTTGGGACTAGTGGCGCTCGACGCGCGTGGCACGTCAACGGGCGGGAAGCAGATCGAGCGCGACAGCCAGGTGAACTTCGACGCGCAAGCCGGCGAAGTGATCTATCGCTTCGAGGCGTTTCTGGAACAGCTCAACGGTGCCGCCGTCAGCCCTGGTGGAGTTACATCCAAAGTGCGTGTCCTGGTGAACTATGACTAGAATCCATTTGCCAATGAGCTGCCACGGTGCGCAAGTTTCGTGCATGAGCAAGCTGCTCCTCTGGTTGCTTCTGCTCCCCTTTGCATCGCATGCGCAGGAGACGCATGACGAGCTGAAGTGGACCTTTACAGCAAATATCACCGGCAAGACGTGCGATGTAGAGACGCCGCCTCCCGTCCAGCTTCCGACCCTGAGTGTCGGTGCCCTGCCGTCGGTGGATTCGACTGCAGGCACGGTCAAGGTTTCCTTGAAGGTCAAAGATTGCGATGCGTCAATTGCGAAAGCGCGCTTCGTTTTTCTTCCCAACCCGGACAGCCTCAAGGCGGAATATTTCACGGCCGATACAGGCCCCAATAGTGCGACTGGCGTGGCTTTCCGGCTGACGAGCGATGCGGGCCAGCTGATCCGGGCCGATGGCACAGACAACACGTCCGATACGCTGGTAAGCAACAGCCAGGGCGAACTCGATGTATTCGTTGCTTATGTCCGGACGAGCATGACTACACCACAAGCAGGCGATGTCAATGGACATATCGAATTCGATGTCGAATATCCCTAGTTAGGCAGGAAGAGATTTTTAGAGGTTCCTAAGCGCTATGGCATGGGCACTCAACTCCTCCGTCGAAAACAAAAGCGGCGCTCACATGAGCGCCGCTTTCTTTTCCAGGCATTCGATTCACATCGAAACGACGGTGCTGGTTAAACTGGATCCGTCGTAATGATGCCAGACCATGCCTTCGACCAGCCGCTATCGTTGACCTGATAGTTGAAGTAGATCTTGTTGTCGTCGTTGTTGTCATCGCCTCGCGAGAAGTTATAAAAATACTGCGCGCTGAGCGTAAGCGTGAGCGGAAGCTGGTCGTCCGGGTCGTAATCGTCCGGCACAATCATGCTGAATGATCGTGTGTAGGCCTTTTTGCTCTTGATGCTGCCAGCCGTCCAGCCGTTGACGTAGATCCAGAAGGTCACCTTGTCTCGCGGCTTCAACTGCTTGCTGCTGTCCTGGCCCAAGGGAACATGGAACGTAAGGACATAATCCTTCAGGGCATTATCGTCGATGGTGCCGGATGGGTAAGGGCGCGGGGCCTCCCAATCGCCATTGATTTCCGGGTTCGGCCTGGCGGTGGGTACACCATTCACGCCAAACGTGGCCAATTGCGATTTGTAGGTGGTGGCCGCGCCCGGAGGTGTCGCGAAATAGTACATATTGTTCGCTACCGGCGAATCGTCGATTTCCAGGGCGTTGTAAGGCACTTGTGCGCCCGGATCGGATAGCCTGCCATACAGGCCAAGCCACGCCAATCGACGATTCACCACGATGGCGCATGGATCGCTGTCGTGCGCATTCGATAGCGCTTTAGGTGCCTTGGTCTGAAACGAGTAATCCGGATTCTGTACCGCCAGCTCCCCGTCCTGTTCGTTGAGGAACGTGGGTGGCTCAAGCGAGCCCTCTTCCGCCTCGTTCGAGCAGACGAGCGTGAACTGCGTTGTCGAGTCGCTACCGTCGATCGAGCCGAAAAGGTAGATAAATAGTGAGGCATAGCCACAAAGCTTGACTTCCGCTACCCCGTTGTCATCGGTGTCCTTCCAGGCGGTCAATCCCTCGTTATCCTCTACGCGATCCATACCGAAGAACTGGACACGTCCACCGCCCAGGTCCGGAATACGGAAGCGCATCGTCACGCCGGGCACCGTTTCGTTATCGTCGTCGGTGACAACCATGCTGGCCGTCAGCGTGTACAACGGATCCAGGAGGTTTTCTTGCCCCTCGATCGAGCTAAGGATGAAATCGGAGCTAACACGTATCGTGCTTCTGTGATTCATTTCAGTTCTCCCTGAGCCGTCACTTGCGCGCTGTCTGCCGGCGGCGATGAGCCGCCAGGCCGGTGATGGCGGTTGCCGTGTCGAGGCTTGCTGTGGCGGTCTTTGACCATTGGCCGTCGGCGTTGTAATTCACTCGCAGGATGCTCCCATTGCCGTAGCCGGCAAGGTACATCTGCGGAATGGTCACCGATGTCTCGCCTTCCTTTCTGTCGACCCGCGCCGCGTTGTAGCGAACCGGTGCGCCGGTGTTGCTGTCTTCCAGGAAGCAATAGACAGAGACCTTCGAGCTTGCCTTGACTGCCGGGTCGGTAAACGTGAGCGTCAGTCCTTGCGCGCAATCCCATGCGGTGACGCGATCTCGCAGGCCTGTCGGCGGAGCCAGGTTGCCTTCGGTGGGCTTTGTCTGGGGGACGCCAGTGACGTTGAAAAGCAACGGCTTGGTGTTGAACGTCCGCTTGTTGTGGTGCTGCGTGTCATTGAACACCAGAACCAGCCTGTTCGTTTCGCCCGGGATAAGAGCCGCATTCCCAATCGAGGCCCCATAGACCTTGGTCTGGGCATCGTAGAGAAGGTCTTTGCCCGTGCCCGAAAAGGCGATGCGTCCGTTCAACCACAGTGCGACGCCGGTGTCGTTTTCGATCAGGCCATCGGCGTCGTCCATGTCCAGGAAGACATTGAAGGTACTGGACGCCGGGTCGATGTTCATGACCTGATTCCGCAAGGCGGGGTGAATGCGCAGCGGGCTAATATCGGCCGGTGGGGCATGATCGATGTCGGCAATCAGCAAAGGACCAGATTGCAGCGTCTGGTCCTGATAAGTCGCCGTCAGGGTAAATAACGAAAAGACTGGCGACATGATCTGAAAATCGCAGCGGCCCGACGCGTTGGTGGCGACGATGTACTTACCACTTTCCTTGGCCAACTCGTTACCGTTGTAGTCGTAGAGTCGGACCGGCGCGCCAAAATCGGAAGTGCTCAAGCTCACTTTCGCGCCGGCCGGCGGGTCGGGAAGCAACTGCAACGCCGCCCTGATGATCGTATCTGCCTGGTCGGAGTGGAACTGGCCATCGAAGGGATTTGCTGCCAAAGTCTTACTGACGGCTATGCCGTGCAGCTTCACTTTGTTCTCGAAAACGAGCCCTGGAAGTTCACCCTTGTCGACGTTGCCGGCATTCCCGTTAGGATTGGGGCTGGTCGCTGTGACGGTGACTTCGAACCGGTCGCCTAGCGTAAGATCGATCGTTCCCGTCGTGCTGGCTTGGCCGTTCCTTACGATGGTCTTCGTTTGACCGAATGTAACAGGGGCGCTACCCGCGCTCCACGTCAGCTCCTGGCCGTTTGCCGGGCTACCGTCTGCGAGAGTATAAGTGGCCGTAAACTCATGAGGCACGCCCATGAGCAGATCGTCGCCATCCGTCGATTCAATGACGATCTTGCCGGGTCCGCCATACCGGGCGTTAAAGGTCAACCCGGTGACAAAGGATTCGTAGGAAAGCTTCGTCGTGGAGTCCGTGGCAGTGGCGTGCAGCGTTGCCGTAACATCCTGGCTCGCAAAGAGGGCCACTCGACATATGCCGTCTTTGTCTGTCGTGCTCTGGGTGGGAGTGATGGTCGGGGCTGCGTTGGCGGGAGACACATCCCTCCAGGACCAGTTCACGCTTGCGTCGCGAATACCGTTGCCGTCTTTGTCGACAAAGCTGGCTTCTGCCATGACCGAGACGCCGATCGGGAGTTGCGCGTTGTCGTTAGGAGTGTCGATAAGGAACTGATCGTCGCTGGCAGCCGTGAACGTAATGCCTTTCAATCGAATGACGTCCATTCCATTCGGCGCAACCGGGTTGGGGCAGACACCCAGCAGGTCGACGGTGGCATTTGTTCTGGGTTGTGCTGTGATCTGCGTACTGAAAATATTAAATGCGATCGGTCGCATATCCTGCAGGCTGGGATTGAAGGCGACCTGGGTGGTATATGGGTCCGTAGACCAAGTCAGCTTTTTTCCTGCCTGGGACTCAGCAGCTGCCAGCGTGTAGAGACCAGTCACCAGATGAGGCTGACCGGCCGTAAGCTCGGAGCCAGGCGCCGGTGCCGTGATCTGGGCGTTGGTGGGTAAACTCCCGGCCGTGGTACTGGTATAAAAGCTGCAACTGGCTTGCCTGGCGTTGTTGGCGCTGGCCAGCAAGGTATCGGTAACTATCTGGTTTGGCGAATGAATGATGGCATGTACTTGGCCATTTTCATCCGTCCTCCCATCGCCCAGCACCTCGGGCGGTGTCTTTACTGCGTTCCTTTGCCAGGACCATTGGATAAGTTCGCCCTGAGCCGGGGCGCCATTCTCATTGAGCAACGTAGCCGTCACGGGAATGTCGCAACCTACCGGCTGCGGAATCGCGTCCAGTGCAGGGGTGATATATACCTGCCGCGCAGCCGACGGATCGGCAACGCGCCACCAGAATGTCGCTGCGTCAAGCGACAGGTTGGGGTCCCTGGGCTTGAACGTAATGCTCAGTGCATTCTTGTCGAGCGAGAGGGTTTGCGGAATGAACACTGCCCAGGTGCGAACAAGAGCAGCGCTCTGCAAGTTCGGATCGACGGGGCGCTCGCTGATAGTGACTGACGAATTGGAGCATTCCCACACAAGTTCTGGAACTTCATGGTTAAGATCGTTAGGCCACGCCTCCATGCCATTGTGAGCCATATGACATAGGCTTACGTAGAATGTCTTGCCTCGAGGCAAGATAGTCTCTGCAGATGGCCACAGAAGAAGCGTCTGCAATGGATCGGTCCACTGGTCTTTGTAAACCTTGTAAGTGAGCCTTTCAGTGACTCCATTGAACCCGATGACATAATCGTTAACGTCCGAGGGCGGAGCGAGTCCGAATATGACAATGCCGTTTTCATCGGAAACCTGGGCATTGGACTGACGACCCGTGCCGGTAAAGGAAGTCAGATTACGACTTAGACCCTTGGCGGCTGGTGTGCCATCGGGGAGAGTGTAACGAACGGGGATAAGTGTATACGGGTGCGCTCCGTTGGCTGCGCACATATACGCTTTATCCGGAGAGCGGAGAAACTCCGCTCTGTAAATTCCGTCTTTTAAGGATGCCATTGGCTATATTCCTATGCAAAATAATAATTTGTTGATTAATCCGTGACCATTTCGCGCGTGGGATATTTAGAGAACTGTTCGACGCCACCGACGGTACCTTTGTATGCAAGATAGAACTTTCCGGTGCGGCCATCCTGCGCTCGTGCATATCCCTGCAGCAACGTGCGAGGAATAAAGGCACTGACCTGCGTATTTGCTGTGATGGTCGTAACCGGAGGGTTAGTAAGGTCCGCCAGAGAAAATGTTTCCTGATGGGAGCGGACTTCGTTCGTGCCGGGGACAAACCCGTTAATGTATACCGTGACCTCGACGTCGGCGAGGTTCTTGACAGGGCCGGGAATAATGAAATCGAGTTGCGGTGTGATCATGAAGTCATCGACGGTGCGGCCGCCGTCACGCTGCAGGACGACGGAATACAAGCTGCGATTGACGTTGTCTTCCGGCTTGTTTTCATAGATGCCGTACACCGGAAAATCGATCTCGTTGGACGAGACGGGGTTAGTACTGTTGATATCCTGCGTGTAGAACTTCAACCGCTGAGGATTGTTATTGTCAGGGTCAGAGAAATCCAGATAGAAATACGGGATTTGCTGCATCGGTGTGTAGTCTCGATCGACAACGATCTTGAGCGGACACATCTTGTCATTGAGATTGACGAAGATTTCCGAATTCGCCGGAGGTGTCGGCAAAAGCCGCACTGTGAAATAAGTCAAGCCAGTCCGTATAATGATGCCAGGATCTGCGCCGGTCTCGGGCGATTCCAGTTCAGGGATGATGGGCGCGTCGTAGTTTTCCAGCGACTCGAAATCCAGAGAGGCGCACACAAGCGATATGCTCGGCTCGACGCTTTGGCCCTGGATCTGTGCAACGAGAGTCATTGCAACGGGCTGGGCGGAAGCGACATGAAGCTCAGCTTCGCCATTGGTATCGGTGAGCATCCGATATTTGCCATCGACCGGGTCCGGGGTTACCGGAGCTCCGCTCTTGTCATAGAAGAACACGGAGCCAATGCCGGGATTGGTGGACCACGTGACTTCGACCTTCGCCAGCTTGGCGGTGCCTTTGAAAATAGTGACCTTGGCGCCCGTCGAATGATCGGAGTCGACATTCGTTTTGCCATTGATGCTGTCATCGCTGATTGCGAAGCCATTATCGATTTTGGCAAGAGACTTCGCTTGGTCATGCGCCGATACGTGGAGACCGGCTAGCTCGGCATCTGGTGTGCTCGATCCATCGAGAAAGGCCTGCAAAGTAAATGCATCTTTCTCCTGGCCCGTCGCCGGTACGTACTTCATCTTGGTGACGGCCTTGTACATGCCTGTACCTGGGATCTCAGTAAACGATACGGTCCGGCCACCGGCAGGAAACATGGCCGCGCCAGGATCTTCTTTTGTAGCAAAAGTTACATGCTGACCAGCCGCACCTTCGGCATACATAGTGAATTCGTTGTATTCGCCGAGGGCAAGGTCTTGTCCCGGCAGGCTGGCAAAACGAAGTTTGGTAACGGCCATAGCGATGCTCCATCTAGTGGTTTGGGTGCGCCTCTGGGATATCTGGGCGCACCGACCAAGGTAGCCTTGTTGGGGAAGGGGGACTTTTGAAAAAGGGAGGAAAACTTTTCCTCCCAGCCTGTTTTTTTCCATGGCACTGCTGCCAGTGGCATGCATTTGGAAGGGAGGCGAAGCTCCCCCGCTCCTACAGAGATAGGTAGTTTCCGAGGTTCCCTTCAGAGGCTCGTTCAGTCAGCACGTATTGTTATGACTTTGTTAGCGGCCGGGCTCATGTTGCAGAGCCAAAGTGTCCGTTACCGCCGCTGAGTCGAGTGCAGCTCTGGCGATCTGGGACCATTGGCCGGCAATGCTGTAGTTCACCCGTAAACTGCTGCCAGTGGCGTAGCCAGCGAGATATATCTGCGGGATGACAAGCGACGCATCCGTGCCGCCGGGGATATCGAATTGCACGACATTGTGGCGACCCCTTGCGTTGGGATCGTTATCTTCAAAAAAGCAAAAGACAGAGATTGTTGTGGCGAACTTGGCGATCGGTTCGGAAAAGGTAAGTTTTACACCTCGTGCGGCATCCCAGGCGGTGACGCGGGACGGCAGGCCATCGGGTGCCGCCAGGGCACCCGGAGTCGGCTGTATCCTTGGAGTGCCCGTCACATGGAACAGCAATGGAGTGGTAGTGAACGTTCGCTTCTTGAAGATCCGCGTATCATTGAAGATCAGAACGAGCTTGTTGATCGTATCGGGCACGAGGCCTGCATTGCCGATAAACGCGCCGCCACGCTTGTTATTGCGATCGATGTCGCTACCCGTGCCCGCAAAAACAATTCGGCCGTTCAGCCAGACTGCCAGCGTCGCATTGTCATCGATATAACTATCGGCATCCTCCAGGTCCATTGATATGCGGAAGGTGTAGGAGGAGGTATCGATGTTCAAGGTCTGGCGATTCAAGCCGTGGATAAGTGGCGATTCGATATCGGCCGGCGGTGCGCCGTCGATATCGGCAATTACCAGTTGGGTAGAGGCCAGGGTTTGCTCTGCGTATGATGCTGTCAATGTGAACAGTGAAAAGACTGGCGACATGATCTGGAAATCGCAGCGGCCCGATGTATCGAATGGCGCTAGATAATTGCCCTTTGCATCTGCTTGCAGCGCTTTGCCGTCGCGTCCGTACAAGCGAGCTGGAGAACCGAACTCAGACAAGGCGAGCGTCGCTCGCGCAGTGGTACTGCTGGGAGCGATCAGTCGCAGTGCTGCTTTGATGGTCACGGCCGCTTGATCGGCATGATACTGACCGTCGAAAGGGTTCGCCGCCAGCGCTTTATCGACAGCCAGCCCAAGCAACTTCGCTTTGCTATCGAAATTGATGCCTGGAAGCTTGCCTCGGTCGACAGTTCCTGCGTTTCCATGCGGATTGGGCGTGGTCGCGACAATCGTGACGCCCTGCACGTCGCCCCGGCTCGTTGCAACCGTACCTCTGGTGCTGGCATGCCCCAGTCTTACGACGGACGTAGGCGGATCGAACTGGACGGGCGCGTTCCCGGCACTCCATGTCAGCACCTGGCCATCGGCCAGCCTGCCGTCGGCGAGGGTATAGGTCGCCGTAAACGTATGCGGAATACCGGTTCGCAGCTCCGTGCCGTCTTCGGACGCGATATCGATCCGACCCGGCCCTTCCGCCGCGCCAGTAAAGGCCACGCTCTTAGCCCAAGCCTGGCAGCGTCGGCCCGTCGCCGGATCGATCGCAGTGGCATGAAGATCCGCACTGATGTTCCGATCGGAACGTATGGCGACTTGGCAGGCGCCGTCAAAATCGGTCACCCCGCTGGCGGGAACGATACTGGGCTGGGCATCGGGCGGCGATACGTTCTCCCACGACCAGTCCACCACGGTCCAGCGGATGGGGGTGCCGTCCTTATCGACAAAGCGAGCTTGGGCGATCTGCGAGCTGCCTGCAAGCAACGAGTCGCCATCCTCCGGGGTTTCGATAATCAGCTCGCTATCGACGGGGACCGTGAATCGGATGCCCTCCACTCGCAGGACATCCATGCCATGGGGCGAGACCGGGTTGGGTGAGACCGCAAGCAGGGCAACGGTCGGCAAGTCGTTGTTTTGCCTGGCGGTGACGATCGTGTCGATACCGCCAAAACCAGTAGTCACTGCATTACTGGCATTGGGGGCGAAGCTGATGTCGTCGGTATAGGGATCCGTTGACCAGGTAAGTCGCTTTCCATCTGCCAGCGCGCGGCTGAAAAAGCCATAACGCCCTTTCACATTATGTGGCTGTCCTGCCGTCAGGCGAGCGTTCTGCAAGGGCTCGCTGATGTCGCTCATGGCAGGCAGGCCGCCTGCCTTATCGGATGCATTGATGGGGCAACTTGCCCGCGTGTTACCACTGGTGGCTATCAATGTATCGTTGCAGTTGCCGGCCGGTAGTTGAATAACAGCGTGAGCCCGACCGTTTTCATCGGTGAGGCCGTCGCCAAGGACTTCGGGCGATGGCAGGGTGCCTCGCTGCCAGGACCATTGCACTCTCTGTCTCGGTACTGGTCGGCTGCTTACATCGATCAGAGTGGCTGTGACAGGAATGGTGCAATTGGCCGGCTGCTGAGTGGCATTCAGCGTAGGCGTTATGTATATCTGCCGTGCGGGCGTCGTATCCGCAACTCGCCACCACACGGTTATCGGCTGCAGCGATGCATTGGGATCTTTGGGGCGTATCGTGATGCCGAGGGCATTGCCGTTGATCGGGGCATTTTGAGGAATGGAAAACCTCACGCGCCGGATACGGTTGGCATAGCCGTTCGGCAACGGGCCCTGGTCGGCCAACGGCTCAAGAACCATCTTCTCGGAGCATTCCCAGACGAGTTCGGGAAGTACCGAATTGTCACCTTGCCAAGGGAAAGGGTCTGTGCCGTTATGCAGCGAATGGTAAGCGCTCACGACAATGGGCTTACCCCGGGGGAGCACGGTATCCGGAGAGGGCCACGCCACGGTCGTCTGCATGGGCAGCAGCCATACGTCCTTGTAGACCTTATAAGTCACGCCTGCCGTGTCGGGATAGGCCGCAAGCGAAACTTCGCTGTCGTCAAGGAATGTCTCGAACCGGAAAAGCACAACGCCATTTTCATCGCCCACATAGCCGTTGCTTGAGTGGGCTGGGTAATGTTTATCGGAAAGAATTCCGAAATAATTCTGGGGAGCCGGGGCGCCATCCAGCGTGTAGCGAACGGGGATAAGGCAGATATCGCGGGACTTGGTGACGCAAAGGGATGTCCAGTCGGGGGATCGGAGGTACTCCACCCTTACGCTTTCATCTTTTGCCGATGTCATCGGTTTCCTTCTCCGGGCAGCATGATGGTCAACACGTCACGCGTGGCCTGCCGGCCTCCACCCCGGCGGGGTGTGCGCGATCCTGGCCAGACCACCTGCCAAGATAGCCTGGCAAGTAGTGCTGCCTTTTTGAGGAAAGGAAAAAAAGTTTTCTTTATTGCCCTTTCTTGCCCAGCGAATGGCCATATCCTCCTGGCGAAGGAGGGGGCCTCATGTCTTTAGCAGCCATGACCGGCATGCCATTGAGCTGCCAGGTCTCGCGTTGCTGGCTGTGGCGCTCGAAGTGCCTCATCGCCTCAGGCCATTGGGCGCTGTTCTGTGCCACGGACGTACAAAAGGCTTCATCGGTGTCCACCTGGGCATGACGGACAAAGTGGTCGCGTATAGCGTCAAGGCCCTTACCGACGCAGAGCTTGCTGGCGTCATCGCATAGCGCGATTTTGTCGATTCGATACAAACCTTTGCAGCGCGCTGCGACTGTCAGAGCTGCTGCGATGTTGTCACTGCCTCGGTTCGATGTCCGTCCGGTTTGCCGGTCCAGCTGATGAACCCATTCCAGCACCTGAAGATAGAACGCATGATCAGGATGTGCGGGGTTGTCCAGGCGGATTGTTGTTTCTACTTGGTAAGTGGTCGCCATGATGCCGGTACCGGGGGGTATTCCGGTTAAATGAGATATATCTCCCAGAGGGAGATGCGTGGTTACGTCACGGCTTGTTGTGGCTGAAGCCGCTCCCACAACACTAGGCGTTGCCTGCTTCTATGGGAGTGACTTCAGGGAACCTCTAAAAAACTGGCTACCTTAGTTACCGTCCGAGTTGAAGTGAGAAAATGAACGGGGGTTGCGCATCTACTAAGCAGGCTCGAGGCCGAAGGAGCCGCTTCAGACGCGGCCATGCAGAGCGCGGCTTATCCGATCGCGGCTGAAGCCGCTCCTGCAAAAACAGTTGGCTTTAGATGTTCGCTTCAGCCAAGACGAACGCGCCTCACAGCGAGTTCGTGTCGCAGCCTATGGCGATTGCGCATGGAAGATATGCGATTAACCAAAGTAGGGATTCATCATCCATACGTTGTAATAAGCCATATCCTGTACCAACAGCCGGCTTCGGAAATCCACACCGGTCAGTTGCCCTCGATCGACTATCCCCTCGTTTCCGCGTGGGTTATATACCGTCGCGCTGATCGTCACGTCCAGCAAGTGCTCCCAATTGGAAGGAACCATGACGGTCGTACTCGCCACGCCATCCACGACATACGAGCAGGGCGGATCGAAGATCACTGGAGTGCTGCCGGCGCTCCACGTCAGCAACTGGCCATCCGCCAGGCTGCCGTCGGCCAGCGTGTACCGTGCAGTGATGCCATGTTCCATCCCTGTCTGCAGCTCCATGCCGTTTTGCGACGCGATATCGATCGTTCCCGGCCCGCTATGCGAAAGCGCGAATGGCAAGCTATCGACTTCCGCCCGACAGAGTCGATGCGTACTTGGATCGATGGCGGTCGCTATCAGTTTGCCGGTGACGCCTGTATGTGCCAGCAGGGTGGCTTCGCTTATGCCATCGGCGTTGGTCATCGTGTTGCCGGGAAGGAGTTCCGGCGGTGGCAGCAGGGAATCCCACGACCAGACGACGATTGCACCGGCAATGGGGTGTCCGTCCTTGTCGACAAAGCGCGCGCGCGCGGCCACAGGCGCCTGCACAGGCAACAGACAAAGGCTTGTGGGTGTCTCGATCACCAACTGGCTATCGGTAGCCGGTTCGAATCGGATGCCTTCCAGTCGAATAACGTCCATGCCACCGGGTGCCGCCGGGTTCGGCGAAGCCGCCAGCAAAGCGATGGTGGGGATGGGCTTACCGGGCTTTGCCGCAACCAGCGTGCCGAACGCGCCGAGCCCTGTCCCCTGCATAGGGCTGACGCTTGGAATGAAGGCAATGTCGTCAGTGTAAGGGTCGGTAGACCATGTCATCTGCGGTTCCTCGCCGAGTGTGCGGCTGGGAAATTGACAAAATCCGCCTAAAGAGTGGAATTGGCCCGCGGTCAGCCTGGTATGGGCCTGCGGCCAGGCTATCTGCGGATTAAAGGGAAGGCCGCTGGACAGGGTGGTGAAGTTGATAAAACAGCTTGCCCGAATGCTTCCGTGAGAGGCGACGAGCGTATCTCTCACATTGCCCCAGGGCGCCTGGATAATGGCTTGCGCCCTTCCCTGTGCATCCGTGATGCCGCCGTCAAGTACTTTGGGCGGAGGAAGTCTTTCGTTTTGCCACGACCACTGGACGGCTTTTCCTGGCATCGGCTGGCGATGCTTATCGACCAATGTCGCCGCGACAGTAATCGGGCATCCGATGGGTTGCGGCGTGGCATCGAGGGCCGGAGTGATGTCGATCCGGGGCCGTCGGTTTTTTCTTGTGGCGGCAACACGCCACCAGACGGACACAGGCTGAAGCGACGAATCGGGGTCTTTCGGGCGAACGGTTATACGCAAGGCGTCTCCACCGATCGATGCTTTTTCCGGGATAACGATCTGGGCACGTCTGGCGAGGTTGGGTGTTCCATCTGGAAGCGGGCCTTGATCGGGCAAGGGCGTGATGGCAAAGAGTTCAGAGCACTCCCAGGTCAGCTCGGGAAGCATAGGGTCGGCTTCATCGGGCCAAGCCAGCGTGCCGTTATGGAGCATCTGGTAGGCGCTGAAAGTTATCGGCTCATCGCGGGGAAGCACTGCATCCAGGGGCGGCCATACAATGGCTGTCAGCATGGGATCGGTCCATAGATCCTTATAGATTTTATAGGTGACGCCGGTGGCCTCGGGGGATGCGACCAGCGTGATCTCGTTGCCATCGTGGCCGGGATGGATCGGAAATCGAAACAGCGCAATGCCGTTTTCGTCGCCTACGTAGCCGGTACACGAGCGTGCGGGTCGATCCGCACATGCAAGCACGCACGGCCGATGCCTGGGTGCCGGAACGCCATCGATCGTGTAACGAACGGGAATAAGGCAGGTATCCCCGGATCTGGCAACGCAAAGCGAGTTTCTAGCCGGGGGGCGAAGATACTCCACGCCGATATGCTCGCTTGACGGGGAAGTTATTGCGGAATCCGATGGATTCTGGGGCGCGTGCCGGAATTCGCGCGAGACGATCAGGTCGGTACGAGCGGTGATGCGGAATCTGTGAAGAAGCAAGGAAAGCATTTTTCATTTCCTATTCCGTTCGACAACATGCGCGATGAAAGCCCAAGCTCCGTGAGCATCGGAACTTGTCGCGTCAGGTTTGTCTGTCGAGCTATCGATTTTCGCCATGCCGTACATTTACGTGAGCGTGCGAGCAGAATAAAAGCCCAATTAGTCAGATCGCGAAACAATTGAGACATTTCGGCGTTGCCGAAATCGTTTTCGTGCGTCATATGGAATATGTGAAGCTACCGGTGCGCCAATTAAAGCGGCATGTAGAGGTCACCAAATAATGCTTCAGGGAACGACAGCGCGCTGCGTGCTGACAGCAGTTGGGAATGGAGGACACATGATGAGAAGTAACGTCGCATTGTCGATCGTGCATGAAGAAGAGAAAGCCGAACCACTGCGCGTCGTCGTGGCTGACGATCATCCCGTTTGTCGGTACGGTGTGCGTGCGGCACTCAAGGCCATGGGACATGATGTGATTGCCGAAGTGGCATCATCCAACAGTCTTCTGGACGCTGCCGAACATAGCGCGTGCGACATGGTCATTACCGACTACATCATGCCTGGCGATTCCCATCACGATGGCCACTTCATGCTGCAGAACCTGCGGCGGGTTCGCCCCGACATGCCCGTGGTCGTCATGACGTCCCTGCGTAACCTTGGGTTGCTGAAAGAGGCCATGCGAGAAGGCATACAGGGCTGGGTAGACAAGGCCGAAGGGGTTACCGAGCTTGCCGCGGCCGTGGGAGCTGCCCGCGCGGGGCAAACCTATGTCAGCAAAAGCATTCGGTCGTTACTGGTCAAACACGAGGCAAAGTTGGAGCGCAGGCCCGTTCGCTTGACCCATGCCGAAGCCCGTGTATTGCGCATGTCGGTTAGTGAGGGGGCCACGTTGCAGGTCATTGCCGATCGTCTGGGGTTCACTTACAAATCAGCCAGCAAGCACAAGCGTGCGGCGCTTGCGAAGCTCTATGTCCAAAACGACATGGAGTTATATGAATACTGTCGTTGGGTCGATCTGGACGACGAGCTCGATCGATAAGAATCGATGGCAAAGGGTGCGGGAATACAGTGATCGTAGTCGCGCCCGCAAGAATTGAGACTTTTCCCCTTCAGGCGGATCCAGCCTGAAGCGCAGAATTTCCGGGTGGTATGACCATCACTGCCCGGGCGTTTTGCCCGCTAATTCTATCGATTGGAAGGGGAAAACGTATGCATTACGGCCAGAACCTGTCTTCTGCGATGTATGTGCGTGCCGATTCGGCTGGTGAGGCGTTTCGGTTTGTGCCGAGCGTGATAAACGATACAGTGCTCACGAGCGAGGTGTTCGATACACCGAACCTGAAAAAGTATCTGGAGCGCAAACTTCGTGCTTTCTTCCAGCCGCAGATGCGCATGGATGGCCAGGTCGTCGGCGTAGAAGCCTTGGCCAGACTTTGGGACGATCGTCTGCCTGGAGCCTCGAAAGTCGCTCCGGTCGCCTATATCAATCGCGCTGGCTTGCTGCCGTTCATGACTTTGGCGCTTGTGGAGCAAGTATTGGATGTTTCCGCAGGTGCACTGATGAACTGCGGTCAGCCGCTTCCGGTTTCGATCAATCTTCAGGCCGAGCAATTACTCGATGTCTCCCTTCTCGATGCGATCACGCGCGCATTGGAAGCACGTGGACTCGTCGCTTCGGGTGTGACGCTGGAGATCGTCGAAACAGGCTTTCACGGCGATCCGGACAAGCTGTTGCGCTGGCTGGATAGCGCGCGCGCCATGGGTTATCGGCTTTCTCTCGACGACTTCGGTACGGGGGAGTCGAATTTTCACCGCCTGGTGTCATATCCCGTCCAGGAATGGAAGCTCGCGCGCGAAATTGTCAATGGGGTGGCGGCCTGCAAGATCAAGGCAGTACTAGTGCGCAAGCTTCTCGAGATGGGAGCGGAGCTTGGTTTGACGACCGTCGTCGAAGGTGTCGATCGTATGGCCGACCTGGACTGGCTATGTAATGCCGGCTATCCGGATATGGTCATCCAAGGCTACGTTGTCGCGCGCCCCATGCCTGCGGGCAGATTGGCCGGTTGGTTGTCAGGGCGCATGCCAGCGGTCACACACGACTGATCGCGACCCACGGCTGACATGCGTCTCGATACGCCAGTTTTCATCCGCAGGCTCCGACTGACCACGGGAGGGCTGGTGCTATTGACCCTCCTGAGCGATGCGGCTCTCCTCGGTGGCAGCGCCTGGGTCTTGCCTGGCCGATACGTGGAACCGGACGTGGCACCCTATATCCATGATATCGATCGTGCGCGTGAGATCGTAGCAAGATACGAGTCCTCCCGGGGGCGCGAGTACGGCCTGCAATATGACAGTGCGAAAAGTGCTCTAAACGCGGCGATGCTCATGCCAAATTGTTGGGCGGGCAGCGTCGAGTCGGCCAATACGGATCATTCCTGTCTGGATAGGCGCGGATATGCAAGAGTCCGCTTAGTTACATGCCCACTTGTATCGGCATCAATGCCGTTCGGGCGCGACACCTGTTCAGCATCCCGATGAATTTCCGATACCCGTGTGCCTTCAAATACAGGCTCGCATTCGTTGCGGGCAACCTTGACGCCTTTGTTTTGCCAATGGCATTCTGCGCCCGCGAAGCGGAATGGCTGTCGTTGAGGGGAGCGAGCATGAGTGTAGGGCAGGGGGCTCCATCCATTATTCTTGCCGACGATCATCCCATCGTCCGCTACGGCATTCGGCAAGCCCTGGAATCCCAGGGGCTGGCCAAAGTGCTAGGAGAGGCCGGCTCAGCCCGCGAGTTGTTGGAGGCGGTTGCAAAAACGCCCTGCGAGATGATCGTTACCGACTTCTCGATGCCTGACGAGCAAAATCGCGATGGTCTGTCGTTGATCGAACGGCTGACGCGCCTGTTTCCCGATAAGCCCATTGTCGTCATTACCGCGTTGCGCAACCCTGGGTTGGTCGCGGCTTTGCTCAAGCATGGCGTAAAAGCCGTGGTGGAAAAGAGCGGAGATATCGCCGAGCTGGCGCTGGCCATCAAGGCGGCCAGTAGTGGGCGCAAATATATCAGTCGCAGTCTGCGTTCGCTGTTAGTAAGCCATGAGGTTGCCATCAAGGAAAACGATTCTCCCAAGCTGACCCGGGCGGAGATCGAAGTCCTGCGGCTGTTTGCCTATGAAGGGCTGACCTCGCAGCAAATTTCCGAGCGACTTAGCCGTAGTCGAAAAACAGTGAGCCGGCATAAGCGCAGTGCGCAAGCCAAATTGGGTCTCGCGACGAATCAGGAATTGATCGAATACTGCCGGCGCGTGAATCTGGCGCTTTAATTCATGTGCTGCCGCTCCGGCACGCGCCGGAGCGGCAATGAATATTCACCAGTGAAACCACGCGCCGTTGCCGAGCTGGCAAACAATAGTGCGCTTGAGTTGCGTGCTTGTCGCTCCCGGAGGCCAAGTATAGACATTCAGTGTTACGGTATCGCGCGGGCTGCGCTTTTCCATCGTATAGCGCATGAACTCGTTGTTGATCCAGCCGTCCGCAGAGGTGCCCTGCTTCTGTACCGTGGTATGTATATCGGAGAAGGCGATATGCTGATCGGTCGCCGAGTCGTCGACCATGAACGATTGAATGGCGACTCCTGCATGGCGGAAATTCGAGCCACCAAGGCAAGTGGTGAAATCGAAGATGGCGGTGACGTGCTTTCCATCGATGAGCGCCTGACGGACTGCATCATAGGTCTGCGGCTGTGTGGTTTGTGCATTGCTTGCGTTGGACGCGAGCATAAAGCCGGTCGTCAGTAGAGCGAGCGGAATGAAGCTGAAACGCATGAATCAATCTCCTTCGGGCGACAGTTATAGCGTCCTCGATTCATACGCGGGAGACTGGGCTTTCCATTCGCGTAGCAGATAAATGAGACAGTTCACTCAACCTTCCAGCAAACAGGAGGGGCTCGAGCTACGTGTCGATAAAGGTCTCGACTGCTCGCTCCAAGGCGTTCAATTGCACAACGTCGTCCATTTGCCCATTTCCCAGCGACGTTTCGAGCGCCAGCGAAGCCGAAGTGATATCGGAGAGCTGGAACCATCTGGCTACGCCCAAAATGCGATGTGCAGCTTCCCACGCCGGCTTCTGCTGTCTCTGGGCGACTGCTTCGCGTAGGGCACTCATGGCTTGCTCCATGTCGTCGACGATGCGCGAACGAAGCGCCGGCCATTCCTCTGGCGATATCCCTGCCGGGAGAGAGAGTTTCTTCGGAGCCGCTGGCCTGGCGGCACTTAGGCGATCGAGCAAGCCGCGCAGATGGTTCAGATCGATCGGTTTGACAAGCACCTCATCTGCGCCCGCCTCCATGCATGCGGCCCGATGGGGCTCCATGGCGTTGGCGGTCAAGGCAACCACATAACTGCGGCGATGGCTTCCCCCTTCCTTCGCTCTGATGCGGCGGATCAGCGCCTCGCCATCCATGATGGGCATCGCACAATCGGTAATGACCAGGGCGTAATCGTGCTTCTCAAAGGCATGCCAGGCTTCCAGGCCGTTCGAGGCGGTATCGAACGATTGAACGCCGAGGGCGACCACCTGGCGTGCCAGCAGTTCTCGATTAAGCGGTTGATCTTCGACGAGCAGGATGTCGGCTTCGATATCGGCCGATGCCACGGAGAGATTCATGGAGTCATCGAGTACTTCATGAGTCGGTTGCGTTGCCGGGCTAGCCGTTTCTTCCGCAGCGACAGGGAAAGCCAGGGTCATTTCGACGCTTGTGCCTTTTTCGGGCTCGCTGCGCAGGCCGATGTTCCCTCCCATTGCCTCGATAATGCGCTTGCAGATAACGAGGCCTAGTCCTGTTCCTCCGGCCGATGTCGCGCCCACTTGCATAAAGGGCTGAAATAGGCGTTCTTGATCGGCTTGACTTATGCCGACGCCGGTATCGCGAACCGTAATCGACAGTTGCTGGGTTTGCGTTTTCGCATCGATCGGCATTGCTTCGACCGTCAGGCCGACGATACCGCTATCGGTAAACTTCAATGCATTACCTACCAGGTTGAGCAATACTTGGGCCAGCCGCTGGCCGTCGCCTATATGCGATGTCGCCGTCAGAGCGCTTATGAAGATCTCGAACTGCAATCCCTTGCGCTGCATTTCGGGGGCGAACAGGCCGGTGACTTCGTCGATGACCGCGCGCAGGTTGAAAGGGGCGCGGTTCATGGGAAGATCGGTGGTCTGGCTCTTCGCGAAGTCAAGTACATCGTTGAGAATGCGCAGCAGGGTGCGCGCTGCACCGCGCGACATGTCGAGCAGATGTTGGTCCTCGGGGTGCAGGCGCGAGCGGTTCATCAGATCGAGCACGCCGATCATGCCGCTCATTGGCGTGCGTATCTCGTGGCTCATGGTCGCCAGGAAAGTATCCTTCACGCGGGAGGCGTCTTCCGCTTCCTGTTTGGCGATCGCCAGGGATTCGGCCAGCATTCGCTGCTCGCGCTCCATCGCGCGCAGGCGAGAGACATCCACCAGCACGCCCAGCATCGCGCGGGGCGGCTTGCCTTCCTCGTTGACCCGGCGCAGCCAGTACATCACATCGTGGGTTTGTCCCGAGTTCGAGCGATACTGCAGTTCGCCCTGCGCCGACTGGCCGGTAGAAAGTACCTGGGTAGTGATGCCTTCGAGCTGATTGTTGCTGGCTTCGTTCCTGGGATGGATATCGCGTGCGGTCTTGCCCACCATCGCTTCCGCTTTGAGGCCGACCATGCTCTCGAAGGCGGGATTGACCGAGATATAGCGTCCCTCCATATCCTTGACGAACACCGGCATGGGAGCCGTTGCCATCAGCGATCGGAAGAAGCTGATCTGGAAGGTGAGCTCCTGCTCGTTCCAGCGGCGCAAGCGGATCTCCTTGCGCAGATACATGATGATCACACCGAGAATCGCCAGCGATATCACGATCACTATGCCGATCGGCGTGAGGACCTCCCACAGCATGCGCCGAGAGATGCCATTTTGCAGGGTGGTGGAAAGCCAGGTGTTCTGGATGTGCTCCTGCTCTTCCTCCGGGATGGCTTTCAGGACGCGATCCATCAGCAATTGCAACGGTTCATAACCTTGCGCTACACCGAAGCCGATGGACTGGCTGTAGCCCGTCGTGCCGGCGACCGTCAGCGCACCCGCGTGGTGTTTGCGTATGAGACGATCGATGACACCCAGATTGCCGACAAACGCATCGGCCTTGCCGGTTTCGACGGCCTGCAGGCCTTCCTCGCCAGAGCCTACCGGCATGCGTTGGAATTCCACCGCGGTGCTCAATCCCGGGGCCGCGCCGACACCGCTGTCCGCGACCATGGCCACGCGCAAGCCGTCGAGCGCGTTGAGATCGGGCACGGCGCGGAAATCCTTGCGTGTTGCGATGACAACGGGGTAATCGATATAGGGCTGTGTCGGCAGAAACGGCACCGATAGCCGGATACTGGGCGACATCGCGACCAGGATATCGACCTGACCCTGGTTGACCAGGCGAAGCGTATCGGCCCATGACTTGCTGTCGACACGTTCCACGCGGATATGCAAAGTCTGGACGATATAGTCCAGATAGTCGGCGGAAATACCATCGGGCTTGCCGTTCGCGTCGAGAAACGCATAAGGCGGCCAATCAGGATCCATGCCGATCCGCAAGGTAGGCAGCGCGGCGAGATAGGCTTTTTCCTGCTCGGTGAGCGGTATGTGCAGGTCGTAGCTTTCGTGCAATGCTGTGGAGCGCGTATCCCTGGGCACCACGCGCAGTGGTTCGCCGATAAGCGGGGTGGCGATAAGCAGCAACGCCCAGAAGATAATCACGCTGGTGAAGCGGAATGAATCCGACAGGCCGGGGTGGGCGTGGCGTAATCGACATCCGGGCATGTATACAAGTCCAGTTGTATCGTAAAAACGGCTGGCCAGGCTTGGTCTGAGGTGTCTGGTCGGCCCCGGTGACACCTTTGCAATATAGCGCGTTAAGTCCCACCCCTGTCCATGCGCCTCTCCTATTCACCCTATGAACCGGTCAGGAGCATGGCGACTACGCCTCCGCCACCCGTTTGGGGCGACGAACGGCACGCACCTTCGCGCTATTGCCGCCACCGCAATAGAACACGTCGGCACCATTGGACTCCAAGCCGGATACGGCTGTTCCGCTTGGCATTTCCAGGCATTCCAGTACTTCACCGGTCTGCGGGTCGATGCGCCTGATCTCGCTCTCGTCGCCTTCCCAGGTGCCGTGCCAGAGCTCGCCCTCGACCCAACTCACTCCCGTGACAAAGCGGTTGGATTCGATCGCACGCAAGACAGTTCCTGTCTGCGGATCGACCTGAAGGATGCGACGGTTCCGATACTGGCCTACCCATAGCGACCCTTCCGCCCAGGCAAGCCCGGAATTGCCGCCTTCGGGTGCGGGTAAGCTAGAAACGATCCGGCCTGTGTCGGGTTCGATTTTCTGAATGCGATCCTCGGCAATCTGGAACAGATGCTTGCCGTCGAAGGCGGTACCGGCGTGCGCTGGGATGTCCAATGAACGCACGATTCCGCCGCTCGCCGGATCGAAAGCTTTGACGGCGTCGCCCGCGGCAAACCAGACGTTGTAGCCGTCGTACGTCACGCCACCAACGCTTGTGACGTCGGGAAACGGGCCGTACTCGCGAAGGATGTCTGCAGTTGATCGAATCATGGTGGCGATCCTAATCGTCGGTGGGCGGAGCAGGGAGTAACAATGCGGTCGCGAATCCCGGCAGGGGCGGCACCGTCCAGCGGCGAGCGCGCCCGTGACCGAGCGCCTGTACTTTGCCGGTACGCGCCAGCTCGGTCAGGGCTCGCTGCACAGTGCGTTGACTTGCTCCCATGGCAAGCGCTAACGCCGAGCTGGACCATGACTCGCCGTCAGCCAGGCAGGCCAGCACGGCAGCGTGGGTCTCCTCGGCAAGATGCGTCAGCACCACCACCTTGCGCTTGGGTTTTGCTTCCAGCACAAAACCGCGGCTGGTCGCGGAGATATCGGCCAGTTCGCCCAGGATGGCGCGGAGCCGACCGATTTCCACGCGCAAACGGGCGCGGTAGGAATCCTCGGTGGATCGGGCGCGGAAGGCTCGCAGAATGAGCGCATCCCTTGGCACATCGTTCGGCCACGCTTCGGCCAGTGCGCGCGCGAGCGCAAAAAGTACCGGGCGACTTGCCAGCGAAACCGCTGTATCCGCATCACATACGGCATGACGACATGCGTCTACCACCAGCGCGCCCGACACCAGCAGCGTCTCGACGTCTTCGAGCAGCAACGACCGCTCACTGCCGCCGGCGAGCAAGCGTGCCGTGGGCGTACGCAGCGCCTGAGCGGCGCTCTCTACTTCCGCTTGCAGCCCTGCGATACCCGATCGACGCGCTGCCTGCGCAGCACGAGTCAGTGCGTTGGCAGCTATTTTCGTGCGCAGGCGACGCATGGCGATGCCTGCGATTGTCAGCTCGTAGGCGGCGAGCAACGCAGGCGGCAAGGTCGCCGGCTCGATGGTGCCGAGTGCGCGTTCGGCCTCATCGAGTTGTCCGATCAGCAACAGCCGCCGCACGGCGAGAATTCCGGCGTGCGCCGCATTCAGCGTATCGCCATGTGCGTCGAGCGTTGCCCTGGCAGCGTCGAGCGCCCTGCCTGACGTGCTGAGCTCTCGCGAAACCAGCGCGATTTCCGCTTCGGCCACGATGCACCGCGCGTGCGCCAGAGCTTCCCGAGGGCCATAAGCGCGGATGGCTTGACGCAGCAACATCCTTGCGCGGTCCAGGTCGCCAAGCTGTGCCATCGCGATGCCGCGTAGCGCCAGGGCTGCCGGATCGTCGCGCAAAGCGACGCGATTCAGCGCACCCAAAGGGTCGCCCGTCGCCAGGGCGCGCGCGGCAGCCGCGATCAGTGGATCCATGTCAATCCCGCCACACTTGTCACTCCCACCTCTCGATGCGCCGGCTGCACCATCTCTCCAGGCGCTGCCATCGTATCGGTAATGATGCGAGCGGCACATCTGTCCAAAGCGAGGTGAAGCACGATGAACAAACATCCGACGGGAACACGTGAACAATGGCTCAAGGCTCGGCTTGAGCTGCTCGAGGCGGAAAAGGAGCTGACGCGGCGCGGCGATGCGCTGGCGCGGCAGCGTCAGGCGTTACCCTGGGTGCATGTGGACAAGGATTATCGGTTTGAGACCGAGACGGGTAGTGTCGCATTGGCCGATCTTTTCCAGGGCAGGTCGCAGTTGCTGGTCTACCATTTTATGCTTGGGCCCGATTACGAGGCAGGCTGCCCGTCCTGCTCGGCGATCGCCGATGGATTCAACGGCATCGTGGTGCATCTGACCAATCATGACGTGGCGTTGACAGCTGTTTCGCGGGCTCCGTTGTCCAAAATTCTGGCCTATAAGCAACGCATGGGCTGGACGTTTCCCTGGGCATCCTCGCACGGCGGTGACTTCAATTACGACTTCAACGTTTCCTTCACGGAAGAGCAGCAGCGCGAAGGCGACATCGAATATAACTACGAGCGATCCACGCATGCCATGGAAATGTCGCCACCGCCGGAGCCCGTTGTCCAGTTCGCGACCTGCTGCGGTACCGATGTAAAAACGTATGTACGCGACAAGCCGGGCCTGAGCGCCTTCGTGTTGCACGAGGGCGAGGTGTATCACACCTACTCGACGTATGCGCGCGGCCTTGACGGCGTTTGGGGCATGTATCAATGGCTCGATCGAGCGCCGTTGGGACGCAATGAAGCCGATGGCGTGTGGTGGCGTCGCCATGATGAATACGCTACGCGTTGAGCGATTCATTTTCGTCGTTATCGTGGCGCTGATCTTCACGATCAGCGCCATTACGACGATACGCTGGAGCACCTCGATGGTTGGCATGCCCGGCGATTCGATGGCCTGGCAGCCGATGTGCGGACAGGGCTGGATTGGCGCGGCGGTATCGTTTGTCGGCATGTGGGCGGTCATGATGGTGGCGATGATGCTGCCGTCGTTATCGCCCTTGCTGTGGCGTCATCTTCCTTCCGGCACTCCTGGGTCTGTCGCGATAACCGCCGTGGGTTACTTTTCCGTGTGGATTGTCCTGGGTGCGGCGATATTCCCGGTGGGTGCGATGCTGGCTGTCACGCGGATACCGTTGCCGTCACTTGGCACCGGGCTGGCCGTATCGATCGCCGGTGCGTTGCAGTTCACCGCGTGGAAGGCGAGGCATCTGGCGTGCTGTCGTGGTATTCCGGCGCCAGCGTCTTCGGAAGTTGGCGTCGCCTTTCGTCACGGCTTGCGTATGGGGATGCATTGCTGCTGTGCCTGCGTGAGCTTCACCTTCGTTCTCCTGGCGATGGGCGTGATGGATCTGCGTGCGATGGCAGTGGTGACCACCGCATTGATGCTGGAGAGATTCGCACCGAACGGCACGCGCGCGGCACGCAGTGTCGGTGTCATTGCAATAGGCGCGGGAGCGATCTGGATGGTAAAGACGTTGCTGGTGCTACGGTAAGCTCTCGATTCAAGCACTCGACTATCGTGTTTCATCGAGGGCAAGTTGGGCCGTTGTGCCGATTTCAAAAGAATCGGCATTTCTTCAAAAGAAAGTTCTTCAGGCCTGGGTTAGAGTGTAGGTTGAAGGCGGTGTATGCGGTGCCAGTTTGGAAACCGGTACGAGACATGGATCGGCAGGTCAGTGACGGCGTCCAAGCCAGCTGCTGAGCCGTTCCGAAAGCTAGGCGCTTGCAGTCGTATATAGGGGGCGCTTGGCTTGCTCGTGTAAAATTTGCCACATGGCTCGCATGGTTGGTCAACGCGATTTGTATAAGCGACTGGGCGCTATTGCGATGAGTGGGAAAGGAAGACGCTGTTACGCAATCGCGCGCAAGCGATACTCGGATGGGGATGTAAATCGGAGGCCCCTCGCAGTAGCGGTCCTGACGACGGCTCTGGCGGTAGGCGTGGCCTCACCGAAAGCGATTAATGCTGCGCCTGGTTCAGCTTCTGATCGCATGCAAGTGACAGCTGTTGTTCCATCGAACAAGATCAAAAATGGTACCGAACACCCGGATCCGCCAGATTGGGCGTCGGTAGTGCTATCGACATTCGACCTTAAGATTTTAAACAGGTGCACGGGTTCGTTCCTGTCCACCAGGATGGTCTTGACGGCGGCGCACTGTGTCATGAAGGGCGTCGGCGAGAATGCAGAAAAGACCAAGCGGCTTATTGTAAGCAAGCCCGGTAAAGTGCTTAGGGGTATGAAAACCGAGCCAGACTACAATTATAAGGTCGATCTGATCGATGTCAGATTCAAAGGCGATCTCGCTATCTTGAGGCTATCCAGCAAAGTGGACAATACCCCTGTGGGGCACTTCCCTTTGTACCATGGGCATGTATATGAGTATCGCGCCAAAGATATCCTTTATGGAGCAAGTTTCCTCTCAAACGAAAATCAAAATCCCCACTTGAAATTGTACTGGGCAACTAACGCCATGGTGGGTGAAGGAGCGGGCTCCTTGGGCTATCTGGCCAAGACTTACATCAGCTTACCCTATCCCGGCTCAGAGCCGGCAGAGCCACCCGCTGGAGCAGGACAGCATGGTGATTCCGGTGGTGCCGTGCTCGCATATTTGCCGATGCTTAAAGAAATACAGACGGCACGAGTGTCCAAAGCCATCGGTGTAATTCATTCTGTCTCAAATCCGCCAAATAGAACCGACATGACGGCGCTGGATGAAGACGCGCTGAGCTGGATCGGCCACAAGGTGGGACTGATAAAGTCGCCTATCGACAATACGCACTATGCGGGATTGGGGGATATACCGGTTTCTGTGTCGGAGCCCGATCATGCCGATGATCAGAAGGTCGTCGAGATTCTTCTTGTCGATGTGAGTAGACAGAAGCAACTCTATTCATGTGTCCCCGAGGTGAGGTCGACGGGAGACTTCGGTTGCGATTTAACCAAGCCCGACGTACAGGGGCCGTATGCGATACGAGCCATGAGGGGCGATCAGTCGTACGACGAAGTAGACATTGCTTATTACGACGACCATATCGAGGAACTCGATGGTGTGCGGGTCAGTTACCCTCATGGGTTGCAATAGCTGGTGCCGCCGATTGCACAGCACAGCCTATGCGGTATCCCTTGGTCGCCACGCCAAAGTACAGCAGTTCCGGAGTGCCTTTTGGCGACGTGGTGAAGCAAAAGCTGAAGGACATCGGGTTCACCTGCCGTATCGCGGGCGAGCCCGCCGGAGATTACCTGGCTGGCGGCTTCAGTACACGGTTCAAGGACGTATCCGGCGAAGAGAAGCTGGTCTTCCGGAAGAGGCGCAAACAGTGGAAGCTCATCGGGTACTTCATGACCAAGAACTGCTCTGTCATGCTTTGAGACGCCTTGCCGTGACAAAAGTTGGGTGACCTCATGCACTGCCTGGCGACCGGAATTTTCGCTAATTTGCGGTCTTAACCTTTGGCTTGGAATAGACATGGTCAGGCGTTGGGCTACAGTGGCGGCCTTGCTGCTATCGGCGAGTTCTGCCGTCGCGCAGGGACGCATCGGACTTTCCGTGCCCGGTAAAGACGCGGCGTCGCATACCCAGGTTCTGGTGCTCGGTACGGTGCACTTGTCCAACGCGCCAAAGGGTTTTCGGCCCGAATCGTTGACACCGCTCATCGAGCGCTTGGCGGCATACAAGCCACAGATCATCACGGTCGAACAGATTCCCGGCGAAGCCTGCGACATGACGGCGCGGCATCCGGCTATCTACGCGCCCGAGGATATGCGTCCTTATTGCCCCGATACATCCAAGGCCAAAGCGGCAACCGGTCTCGATGTGCCTGCGGCGATCGCCGAGATCAAGCAAACGCTGGAGCATTGGCCGGCACAGCCGACGGGTACCCAGCGACGCCATCTGGCAGCGCTGTTCCTGGCCGCCAACGACGACACGTCGGCGCTGGTGCAATGGCTACAGTTGCCATCGGTTGAACGCCATGCGGGCGAGGGGCTCGACGATGGATTGGTCAAGGAACTCGATGCCGACATCGCGGCCAACAGCGAAAACTTCCTGATCGCCGCCCCTCTGGCCGCGCGTCTCGGTTTGCAACGTGTCTTTCCCGTTGACGACCATACAGGCGACAACGCCGATGTTGCCGACGGTGCGGGCTACGGCAAGGCGATCCAGCGAGCCTGGGAAGGCGTCGCGGCAGCCAGACGGCCGATCGACGAAAAGGAGAGCTCGCTGTGGAAGAGCGGCCAGATGCTCGCGCTGTATCGTTACATCAATCGTCCGGAAGTGCAGCGCACTTCGATCGACAGCGATTTCGGTGCCGCACTCGGCGATACATCGCCCGAGCACTACGGCCAGATCTACGTCGCCGCTTGGGAGACGCGTAATCTGCGCATGGTGGCGAATGTTCATGCCGCCTTCCGCGAGCGGCCGGGCGCACGGGTTCTGTCCGTTGTGGGCAGTTCGCACAAATCCTGGTTCGACAGCTTGCTAGGGCAAATGCAGCACGTGGATATCGTGGACGTAGAGCAGGTTCTGAAATAGGCTGACTCCTCGCTCAGCGAATCGGAGCCGGCCATGCCCAGCCTCAACGCCACGGATCTTCGCCCCTTCATCCCGGCCAAGGATTTCGCTCAATCCAAGGCGTTCTACGCGAGCCTGGGCTGGGTAACCAAGGACGTGGGCCCTGGCATCGCCCTAGTGACCTTGGGCGATCGCCAGCATTTCTACATCCAGGATTACTACGTCAAGGAATTTGCCGAGAACACCATGTTGCACGTGACGATCGACGATGCGCACGCCTGGTACGAGCATGTCAGTGCGGTGCTTGGCGACGGCGCATTTCCAGAAGCGCGTGTGGGTTCTCCGGTACCGCAATCCTATGGCGCGACCGTCACCTTCGTGCACGATCCCAGCGGGGTCCTGCTGCATCTATGCCAGTGGCAATGAGCTGTTGCGGTAGTCCTGCACATTAAGTCCGCCGACGCCCCAGTTCTCCAGATCCACCTCGTCGATGATGACGAATGTGGTGTTCTGTGGCTTGCCCATCACTTCATAGAGCAGGTCGCTGACGCCTTTGATCAGTGCTTTTTTCTGTTCTGGCGTTGTGGTGGTGGCGCCAGGGGCGGTGCCTTCGCGAGTTACTTTGATATTTACGTATGGCATGACATTTTCCTCAATCCACCCAGATTTGCAGGAGTGGCTTCAGCCACGATAAGCCGTGACGTAACTGTGCGTCGCGGTTGAAGCTGCTCCTACAAGATAGCTGTGCTCTCTCAATGGCCGGCGTGCTGCCCACCGTCCACATTAAGCGTTTCGCCCGTCACAAATCCGGCGCTTTCCAGATAAAGCACCGCATCGACAATCTCCTTGACCTCGCCCATGCGGCCCAGAGGATGCAGGTCGTTGAGAAAGCCGTGCGTCTGCGGCGCATGCATCGGCGTCTTGACGATGCCGGGAGCCACGGCATTCACGCGGATGCCGCTCTTCGCATACTCGATCGCCAATCCGCGCGTCACGGCATCCAGGCCACCCTTGGTGAGCGTCGCCAAACCGGTCGGAACCGCGGAAAGCGCATGTTCGACCAACGATGTGGTGATCTGCACGACGTGCCCCTGCTTTTGCTTGAGCATCTGCTCAATGGCCAACTGGGTGACATGGAAGAACCCGCCCAGATTCACATCGACAACGTTGTTGAAATCCTCGGCGGTGTAGTCGGTAAACGGCTTAGCGATAAAAATGCCAGCATTGTTGATTAGCGTATCGATGCGACCGAAGCGCTCGATCGCAGTCTGCACTACCAGGCCGGCTACCGCACGATCGCCGATATGCCCGGGTACAGCGACCGTGCCTTCGTCGCTACCTTGTTTGATGTTGCGCGAATTGGCCACGACCACATAACCACTGTCGCGATAACCCTTCACGATGCCCGCGCCGATGCCTTGCGATGCGCCCGTGACGATGGCTACTTTCTGTTGCTTGCTCATAGCGATCTACCTCGAATGGAAAGAAGACACAGCCGGCTCATTGGCCGACGTCGAACTCCATCGGCTTGCCCTTCTCAAAGGGCTTGAGCCGATCGGCTTGGTTGAATTGGGCGAATACATCGGCGAGCTGGCTATGGCTTTCGCGCAGGTGCACCCAGCCCTCGTTGTGGACAGCGACCAGGTCGGCTTGCGGAAAAGCATGTGCGGCAGCAAGCGCATCCTCGCTACCCATGGTCATGTGATAGCGGCCGCGCGGTTCTGCCGCACCGGTGAACAGCACGACAATCCGCGGATCGAACACACGCGAGACCTCTGCGGTGCCCTCATACCAGACCGTATCGCCGGTGACGTATAGAAGATCCCCCGGTCGTTCGCGACCTAACGCGAATCCGACGACGTCGCCGGACATGGGTTCGATACCGACCGGGCCATGCCGCGCAGGCGTCGCCGTGACCAACAGGCCCTCGCCGTTCGCTCCTTCCAGGCGGGTCGTTTCGAAGGGATCCAATCCCAACGCATTTCCACCCAACCGTTGTGCGCCAGCCTTGGTCGTAAAAACCTTGCTGACGCTCGGCAACATCGCCCGCCCTGCATTGTCGAGGTTGTCGAAATGATGGTCGTGGCTGAGCAGTACGGCATCCACGCGGCCGATCTGCTCGATCGACAAGGCAGGCCCGGAGGTCTTCTCGAAGCGTACGGGCGTCTCGCGGTAAAGGCCCGGTGGGTCGAACGTAGGGTCGGTCAGCAGGCGAATCGGGCCGTATTCGATGAGAACGGTCGGTCCTCCGATCAGCGTAAGAACGAGCGTGGGGTGGGACATGTCAGCGGCCTCCTGTATAGGGCTGACACGTAAGCTATGCTCCTTCCACCCTGTGGAAAATTAGCTATTATCGATCAATGGCTGATAAAAAACGCACAGAGCCCGACTGGCAGGATGTCCGGGTCTTCCTTGCCCTGGGACGCCACGGCAGCCTTTCTGCCGCGGCGCGCGCTCTGTTGGTCAATCACGCCACTATTGCCAGGCGTATCCAGTCGCTCGAGGCGACGCTTGGCGAAAAGCTGGTCGAGCGTCGCCCTGAGGGATATGTATTGACACCTGCAGGTACGCGTGCGCTGGCGGTCGCGAGCGATATGGAAACCGCGGTGCAGACATTGGGCCGTGGCGACGCGGATGGATCGCCCAAGGGGCTGGTTCGCGTCAACGCGCCACCGGCGCTCTCGCAAGGTTTCCTGATTGCCCATCTGGCGGAACTGCCCAAGCAGCATCCAGGGTTGGATATCGATCTGGCTACGGATTTGCGCCCGGTAAGTCTGGAGCGCCGTGAAACGGATATCGCCGTCCGCCTCGGGCGGCCGCAAGATGGCGACTACATCGCCAAGCCGCTCGGATCCATGGCGTTCGGCTTCTACGGCACCAACGCCGTTTGCAAGCAAGTCGAGGCCGGCGGGGCGCCGGTCTTCATCAGCTTCGATGAGATGAACACATACGTACCCGAGGCGGCGTGGCTGGTACGGCAACATTCGCGTGCGCGCGTGGCATTCCGTGCCAATAATCAGTTTGCACAGGCCACTGCGGCGCGTACTGGCGTGGGGCTGGCGTTATTGCCGCATTACATCGGTCGAAAGGAGAAAGGGCTTCGCTTGTGCCGCTTCGATCCGGTTCCGCCGCCGCGGGAAGTGTGGTTGCTTATGCGGCGACAGGATCGCAAGGATCTACCTATTCGCACCGTCGTCGAGCATTTAATGCAGGCGTTTGTCAGCGAACGCGCGCTATTCGATGCCTGAGAGGACGCGTTTCTCGCCGGTTCGCTATCGGAAACGCGATCTCAACTCATGAGAAGCCCGATCGACACCATATGTGCTGTCCAGATCGCACGTGTATAAAGAGGCTAATCATGGCAGATCGGCGATGCATTCAATACCGCTACGGCACTGAGCGAAAGCTCGGCGGTGTATTTCGCTTTTGCCAGCAGCTATCAGGATTACATCAACGCGGGCAACGACACGGAGAAGAAAAAGCAGGTGCTGGTGCTTATGGCGATGAAGTGCGCTGCAGCACCGAATATCGCTACCAGCGATGCCATGCGGGCTTTATTGAGCGGCGGTATTCCGACCAATTGGCCCTCTTCTCAGCCAAACAACAGTCCTGCGCCGGCTAGCTCTGTCGTTACCCCGCCGAAGCCTGCTCAGGGTATCGATCTGTTGGTGCAGCCACTGGCAAAGCCAAAGCAGTAACCTCAAGCTCGCGACGCCGCCACTCTTCTCTCCTCCCGGCCTCCCCCTGCAAGCAGGGGGAAGGGCATGTCGATGCCGATCAGGGGGGCGCATTAAAAGCTCACATTCAACGCCATCCGCGCGCCCTGGTCCTTGTTGCCGCTGGCAAACTCGCCGTGATAACTGGCATCTACGCTCACTTTGCTGCTGAGCATGAAGTGCATGCCGATATCGGCTATGCCGGTATTGCGCGCCAGCGGTAACCCGTCAACGGTGAAGCTCGTGGTATCGCCGACAAAGCGTTGCTGATCGGTCGAACGCAGATCGCCCCAGGCATGCTGATAACCCAGCGTCGCGTGCAACTGGATAGCAGGCTGCGGCTGATAAACGTAGCGCAGGCCGGCGGTGCCGTAGTTGACGGCACTGCTGTTCCCTTGCACGTCCAGCGCAGCAGCGCTGCCCTGTTCGTGGATGGCGTCGCGATGCACCCACGCACGTGCCAGATCGATATAGGGCATGAGGCTGCCCTTGCCCAGGCCGAGGAGTATGCCGCCGTCGATATACGCCTGCGTCACACCGTTGTCCGCGCTCGCATCCGCTCCACCTTCCAGACCGGCCACGCCGATGCGGCGATGCGTCCGCGTGTCGTACCAGCTATGCGTTACGCCGCCCTGGTATTGGAACGGTCCGAGATCGGCACCCACATACAGGCCGACGGTCTTGTCGGTGCTGTGAGCGTCGCCCGCAGCGTCGACGCTGCTGTTGGACAACTGGCCGGTGCCCGCCATGGCACCGACACGCCATGCATCGAGGCTGCGATCGACGCCGACCAGCAGCCCGCTGCCGTTGGCACGCGTGCGCGCGGCATTGCCGTCGCTGTCCTGGTTGCCGCCATGAGTCCAGGTGCTGACCCAGAGGTTGCCATCGGCGCCGTCCTGCGTCGTATGCACATTGCCTGGCGTGCCCAGCAGATAGTTCTGAACCGTGTCGCGTACGAACTGGCTGTCCTGAAGGATCGCGTTGCGGGTACTCGCCACGCTGTCGCCTGCCAGCGCATTGAACGCGGCCCTTGCCGAAGCCGCATCCAGCGGCAGCACAGCGCGATAGGGGGCGCCGTTCGAGTTTGCGGCAATGGCGTTGGCCACATGGATCTCGTTACGGGTGGTAGCAACGGAGGCGAAATCCACGTCATTGCGTGCCAGCGTCAGGTAGGCGTTGTTCGCGTCATAGCTCAGCGTCGGGACGAGGAAGGCGAAATTGTTGCTTACCCCGCCGAAGCTGCCACCGATGCTCTGTGCATTGAGAATCGTATAGCGCGTCGATGCCGACCAGTTGCTGCCGGCGGCGATCGACACGACCGAACCGCCGCCCAGGGTGGCGGTGCCATCGACCTGGATCGCGTCGCTATGCCCCGCGTCGGTGGCATCGATTCGATAGATCGAGCCGGCTGCAAGGTTCAGGTCGCCGACGACATGCAGGTTGCCGATATCCATGCCACCCGGGGATACCGTGCCGCCGCTGCCGACACTGAGGCCGCCCACGGAACCGGTGCCGCTCAATGTTGCGCCGCTATCGACGGTGACGCGACTGACCAGGCT
>NZ_DATCRY010000160.1:0-13527 GCF_036568765.1 Dyella sp.
CTTCCAGGGCGCTTGCGCCGAAGACGGTCCCGATGCGCAAGACATGTGCAGACAGCGGCGCATTGCCATTGCCGCTGTCGTCGAGCACATCGGCATGCATCCCGTCACGTATGGCGCCGACGAAGGATTCGTTGACCTCTGCGCGTACGATGCGCGGTGCATTGGGCAGCAGCACGAAAACAGGGCCGGACGAAGGCGATACCGCAGCGCCAGGCTGGATGTTGCGGCTGACGATGTTTCCGTCGACGGGAGCGACCAGGCTGCGCTGACTCAGTTCGTAGCGCGCCCCGGCCAGTTTCTGCGTCGCGATCGCGACGGCTGCGCGTGCGTTGACGCTTTCGCCCTGTAATTGATCCGCGGCCTGGCGTGCATCGTCCGCGCTTTGACCGTCAGCCGCGCCGGCCTCGGCTGCGCTGTTGAGCCGCTGAGCGCGTACCTGTGCGGCCTTGACCCTGGTTTGTAACAGCTCGACCTGGGCCTGGGCTTGCTGCAGTTCGGCTTGTGCCGCATCGATAGCCAATTGCGCCTGCTGTGTGTCCAGGCGAGCCAGCCATTGGCCCTTGCGCACGCTGTCGCCTTCGTGCGCGGCAATTTCGGCGACGACGCCGTCGCGTGGCATCGACAAACGAAGCAGGCCACCTTCGATGTCGATGCGGCCGCGCGCCACGGCTTGATAGGTCGGTGCCGCCTGTTGAGCCGCGGGCGGTTCGTCGTGCTTGCCGGAGCAGCCTGCGAGGCAGGCCGTGGCCAGCAGCAACGATGCATGGAACAGGCGCGAACTCATGAGCGGAAATCCTCTAAATAGCATCGCCGGCACGGCCGGTCGCAGGGGCGGGACGATGATCGCTCAAGATGCGGCCATCCTCCATGGTCAGCACGCGATCCGCATGCCCCACCAGGCGCGGATCGTGCGTAACGCAAAGCACCGTGGTGCCGTGCGTGCGGGCAATGCGGTGCAGAATATCGATAACGATCTGGCCGTTGGCGGCATCCAGTGCGCTGGTCGGTTCGTCGGCGAAAAGCAGCTCCGGCTCTTTGGCCAGCGCGCGTGCGATCGCAACGCGTTGTTTTTCACCGCCGGAAAGTTCTGAGGGACGCAAGGCCATGCGCGGTCCGAGACCCACTTCCTCCAGGGAGGCGGCGGCGCGACGGCGTGCTTCGGCATCGTCCAGGCCCAGGTAGCTGAGCGGCAGCGCCACTTGTTCGAGCGCGTTCAGGGCAGGGAACAGGTTGAAACCTTGGAACACGAAGCCGGTGTGGCGCAATCGGAAGCGTTCGAGTTGTCGTGTATCCAGTTCGCCCAAGTCCTGTCCCAGGGCATGGACGCTACCCTGGTCGGGGCGCTGCAAGCCGCTGAGTATCGACAGCAAGGTGCTCTTGCCGCAGCCCGATGGACCGGAAATCAAGGTCAGTTCGCCGGCGGCCACATCCAGGGTCAGATCCTGCAATACCACAGATTGCAGTTTGCCGGTGGTAAAGGCTTTGCTGACGTTGTGCGCCTGCAGCGAGATCGTGGCGGTATGAGATGCAGATGACATCGCTTATCTCAACAATGTCGCAGGATCGGCACGGCGCAGGCTGCGCATGGCCGCAAGACCGGATACCGCGGCCAAACCGAGGATGACTACGACACAGGCCAGAATGGCAACCGCCGAAAACGCCACTGGCACGTTGTAGCTGCGAGCAAGCAGGAACAGTAGGCCGCCCAGGGCCAGGCTGCCGACCAGGCCGAGCGCGCCGACCCAGAAGGCCTGCTCGAGTACGACCTTGCGCAGCGCGCCGACACCCACGCCCAGCGCATTGAGCGTGGCGTATTCGCGCACCGAGCCGACCACCGCGGCGACCAATGTCTGGCTGGTAATGACCGCGCCGACCAGGAAAACGATACCGGCCAGGAACAGCACGGCGGCGCCTGCGCCTGTATCGAGCATCCAGTACATCTTCGAGCGGTTGGCGAAATGCTTCGCCGTCCATACGTCGTATGGACCGAAGCTGCCGGTGCCGCGCAAGCGCCGGGCGACCGCGCGTGCCTGGTTCGGGTCATGCAGCTTGGCAACGAAATACGTCATGCGCCCTTCGTTGGATGGATCGGTATCCAGGTTGCGTGCCGTCGCCAGTGACGCGACCACGTTCACTCCACCGAGTGCGCGCAGGCCGCTACCGACGCCGACCACCTGCACACGCTGGCCGTTGATGATTGCGCTGTCGCCGATTTTGACGCCGAGACTGTCGAGGTCGGCGCGATCGACGATGACGGCGTTGGGGCCGTTCAAGCGCTCGCGCAAGTCTGGCGACAAGGCGTGCGAGAACATCAAGCCATCGGGCCGTGGATCGATGCCCGAAACGAATACCGAGACACCTCCCGTATCGTTTGGGCCGCGCCAATCGGCATCGACCCAATGAAAAGGTTCGACCTTGCTGACGGCCGGGTCCATCCACAGGCGCATTTCTACATCCGCATCGATCGAGCGACCGAGGTTGACACTCTGTGTGCCTGGGTAACCGGCCCACAGATCGGCCGACGATCCGGTGATGTAGACGCTGGCACTGCCGAAGATGCCGAGTACCAAGGCTGCCTGCAGCAATTGCAGGAGACCTGCGAAGCATACGGCGAGAATAGCCGGCAGGAACCGCCGCCATTCATAGATCAGGGTCTTGCGTGCGAGTGCGACCATCAGCGCGCGACCTTGTCGCGCGTCGCACCGTCGGCGTTGCCGGTGCTCAGCGGCGCGCCACCCAAGGCTTTGTACAGCGAGACATAGGCCAGGTCGCGCGCGGCGCGTGCATTGATCAGTTCGAGCTGCGCACGCTGTTGCTCGATCAGGCTGTCTTGCACATCGAGCGTCGAAGCCAGATTCAATTCGGCCCGCTTGCGCGCCCCCGCGGTGCTGCGATCGAGAGCGTCGAATGCTGACTGCAACGATGTTTCGCGGTCGCGCAATTGTTCAAGGTCGCCCATGGCGGTTTCGACCTCGGCGACGCCTTGCAGCACGGCCTGGCGATAGGCGAGTACGGCCGCTTGCAACTGATGGCCTTTGGCGTCGGCGGCGGCCTGGCGCTGCCCCCAATCGAACAACGGCACATCTATTACCGGACCGAGCGAGAAAATACCTTCGCCCGTATGCACGCGGTGGTTACGGGCGATATTGGTCGACCACTGCAGCGACGTGCCGATACCCAGGTGCGGGTAGACATCGGCCTGGCTCAGGCCGGCTTCGCCTGCAGTGCGTAGTACTTCGGCTTCGGCGGCGGCAATTTCCGGTCGAGTGCGCAACAGGTCGCCGGGTGCATGCGTCACTTGCCAGTCGCCCAGTTGGGGTTGCGGACCGGGCTGCAGCCAGGCGTCGTCCGGTTCGTTCTGCCCGAGCAGAACAGCCAACTGTTGGGCACTGGCGATAATGGCTTGGTTGGGCTCGGCCAGCGCCGCTTGGGCTCGCGCGAGTTCGGCCTGGGCACGGGCGACTTCCGCGGCGGGACTCAGTCGCAGGCGCTCGCGCAGTTCCGTCAATCGCACTTTTTCCTGCGCGGCATCGCGCATGGCGTTCAGGCCCACCCGTTGCTGCTGCGCGGTGCGCAGCTCGATCCAGCGTCGGGCGACTTCGGCGACCAGCGACACGCGGGCACCGTCCAAGGCGGCCCGTGCCTGGTTTTCCTGTCCTTGGGCGACGCGCCCCGCATTCGTCCAGGTGCCGAACAACGGCAGCTCCCAGAGAGCGTCGAAACCCACCACGAAGAACGATGCGCTGGTATCCGGGTCGATGACATCGTTGGTGCGCAAGCTTAGCGAAGGCAGATAACCGTCATGTCGATGGCCGTTCAATATCCGCGCTGCCCGAAGGCGCTCGGCGGCCTGGGCTACCTCGAGATTGTTGCCCAGCGCGCGGTCGATGAGATCGTCCAGTTGCGGATCGCCCAGTGCTTTCCACCAATCGCGCAGATCGGCTTGAGGCGGACGTGCATCGGCTGGCAAATTGCGCCATGCCGTCGGCAACGAGGGCTTGAGCTCGGGTAGCGGCGCGGCCGAGCAGCCTGCCAAAGCCAGGGCAAGGCACAGCGAAGCTGGACCGAAACGCAGCCAAGGCCGGTATGTGGCGATTCCCGATGAACTGTACAACGCGAGCGGGGACAGGGCGATGACTCCTGGGGCACTGCTGGGGATCAGCCTGGGATGAACGAGCTTCGCCACCGGGTTCGTGGCGAGGTTTGCTCGTCCCGGAGGCGGCAGGCCAGCCTCTTCCGGTACCTGCCCCTTAAGGCGAGGGGTGAAGGCAGGGCAGAAGCATAACCGTTTAGACCGCCCGCCGTCCCCTTTTTGCACGCTTATCGAACGCATCCGATACGGCCTAAGTCTTCGGTTTATCGACGTTATTTGACTCTCTGTCATTGCAAGAAAGGGGGCCGAAAGGGGTGGGCACTCAAGATGCGCCCACCCAAGACATGTTGGAGCGCATGCGTGACTGCGTGGAAAATCCTCTGCGACTTCGACGGTACCATTTCCGTTGAGGACGTCATCGACTCGTTGCTGGACCGGTTCGGCCGCCCTGGTTGGGAGGTGCTCGAACAGGATTGGCGTGCGGGCAGGATCGGTTCGCGCGAATGCATGACTGGCCAGGTGGCCTTGCTTGAGCTGACCCAGGCGGAATTGGACAAGCACTTGTCCACCCTGTGGATCGACCATGCATTCCCGGCCTTTGTGGCCAAGGCCCGTGAGCTCGCGACGCCGATCCGCATTGTCAGCGACGGTCTGGATTACGCGATCGAGCAGATTCTTGGCCGTTACGGCCTGGATGCGCTTCCGCTCGCGGCCAATCATCTTGCTCCAGGTACGCCACCGCGCAAATGGCAGTTGACCTCGCCGTTCCAGGCCGAAGGTTGCCGTAGCGGCACCTGCAAATGCGCTTGCGTGGAGCAGGCCCGCCAGGCCGGCTACAAGACCTTGCTGATCGGCGACGGTGCTTCGGATTTCTGCGCGGCGGACCGTGTCGATTTCGTCTTTGCCAAGCATCGCTTGATCGAGCATTGCCGTCATGCCGGCATTCCCTATGTGCCGATCACCGGTTTCGAAGATGCGTTGGAGCTGCTGCCGCGCTTGCTCGACGGTAGTCTTATCGAACATGCCGCTCCTGCCGTGGCTGCGGCCGCGCGCTGAGTCACTCACACTTTTTCAAGCCTTTGGATTTTTTCCCGATGAATGTCTACGACAAGAACGCCGAAGTCGTGATCGACGACGCGCAGCTGCTTGCCGACGAAGCGCTCTATAGTTCGTTCGGCGACACCGTGCATTACGTCGACCCGCCGAAGATCTTCCGTCACGGCGAGGGCAGCTACATGTACGACACGGCCGGTGTGCCGTTCCTCGACCTGCAGATGTGGTACTCGGCAGTCAATTTCGGTTACAGCAACAAACGCCTGAACGATACGCTCAAGCGCCAGATCGACTTGTTGCCGCAGGTCGCCAGCCAGTACCTGCATCAGACCCGCATCCAGTTGGCCAAGACCATCGCGGTCGATGCGCAGGAGAAGTTCGGTCTCAAGGGCCGTGTGCACTTCAATGTCGGCGGCGCGCAGGCCGTGGAAGACTCGCTCAAGCTGGTGCGCAACTACACCGGTGGCAAGAGCTTGATGTTCGCCTTCGAGGGCGGCTATCACGGTCGTACGCTGGGCGCTTCGTCGATCACCTCCAGCTACCGCTATCGTCGTCGCTTCGGCCACTTCGGCGAGCGTGCGATGTTTATCCCGTTCCCGTATCCGTTCCGCCGTCCGAAGGGCATGACGCCGGAAGAGTATTCCGATGCGTGCGTGCGCCAGTTCGAGCGCCTGTTCGAAACCGAATACAACGGCGTGTGGGATCCGAAGGTTAACCAGGCCGAGTACGCCGCGTTCTACGTCGAGCCGATCCAGGGCACAGGCGGCTACGTCGTGCCGCCGCGCAACTTCTTCAAGGACCTCAAGAAGGTACTGGACAAGTACGGCATCCTCATGGTGGTCGACGAAATCCAGATGGGCTTCTGGCGCACCGGCAAACTGTGGTCGATCGAGCACTTCGGCGTGACACCGGATGCGATCGTGTTCGGCAAGGCGTTGACCAACGGCTTGAATCCGTTGTCGGGCCTGTGGGCGCGCGAAGAAATGATCAATCCGACGATCTTCCCGCCGGGTTCCACCCACTCGACGTTCAATTCCAATCCGCTCGGTACTTCGCTGGGTCTGGAAGTGATCAAGATGGGCTACGAGCTCGATTACGAAACCAGCGTTGCGAAGAAGGGTGCACACTTCCTCGAAGGCCTGAAGGATCTGCAGAAGCGTCACAAGGAAATCGGCGACGTCGATGGACTGGGGCTGGCGCTGCGCGCGGAGATCTGCACGGACGACGGCTTCACGCCAAACAAGGCGCTGCTGGACAAGATGGTCGATATCGGCTTGGCCGGCGACCTGGAGCACAACGGCAAGAAGATCGGCCTGGTGCTCGATGTCGGCGGTTGGTACAAGAATGTCATCACTTTCGCGCCGTCGCTGGATATCAGCCACGAGGAAATCGACCTGGCCATCGCGCTGCTCGACCAGCTGCTGACCAAGGCCAAGAAGGCGATGTGAGTTCGATGGCGCGGACACGTATTGTTCGCGCCGATGATTTATGTCCGTAGTTTCCCGTGCAGGGGAAGTGTGACAGCGGCGGCATCCTTGGGGTGCCGCCGTTTTTTTTGCTGGTGGTTCGAGTGCGAGAGGTGAAGGGGGGAGTGCGGATGGACGAGGGGAATAGCGAGGGCGCCAACACCAAACCCCGGTCTATAGGCGTGGGATGCGCGACATATGAGCGCTGCGATGTTCCGCATGCTATCGGAGTTGCGTCCTCGCCACTCGCCCCTCATCCCTAAGAGCAGCTACTTGCCCAACGGTGGAAACAGTACCTCGACCCGCAATCCGCCTTCGTTGCTGCGCAGATACAACACGCGCGCACGATGCCGTTGGGCGATACGTTGCACGATGGCCAGGCCTAGTCCCGTGCCTTCCTCGTCGCTGCCGGGGACACGGAAGAAACGCTCGCCCAGCCGTGCGAGAAATGCGGGAGGTACCCCCGGGCCATTATCCTCGATGCTGAGCATCGGCCGGCCGCCATTGAGTGCCACGCCCACTGTGACCACGCTGCGACGTCCGGCATAACGCAGCGCGTTGTCGATCAAGTTGTCCAGCAGTTCCTGCAAGGTAGCGCGGTCGCCCTCGATCCACACGGGCATGTCCGATCCGTCGTAGCCCAGGTCCACGCCAGCGGCCAGCGCCTCGTGCACGCGCAGGCCGACCAGTTCGGGAATCAGTAGATTCAGATCCAATGGATCCATTGGGCGGTTCTCGGGCTCCGGAAGTTGCGCGCGGGTCAGCGCCAGCAGCTGCGTCGAGGTGCGGCTGGCGCGGTGGGTCAGACGCTGGATGTGTTCCAGTGCGTCGTGCACGGTCGCCGGGCTGGGGTCGGCCTGCGCACGTTCGACATGCACACGCAGGCCGGCGAGCGGCGTGCGCAACTGGTGCGCGGCATCGGCAATGAAGCGGTCCTGCAGGGCCAGGGTGCCGCGCAATCGCGCGAACAACGCATCGATGATGCGGGTCAACGGCAGGATTTCCACCGGGACATCGGCGTCGCCGATCGGGGCTAGATCGTGCTCGCGTGCGGCCAGTCGCTCGGTCAACGGATCGAGCACGCGCAGGCCGATACGTACGCCGTACCACACCAGCGCGAAGACGGCCGCGATAAGTATGGCTTGTGCCGGAATGGTCAGCAGGAGGATCTCTTTGGCACGTTGATGACGATCGTGCAGCGTTTCGGCGATGGTCAGAGTGAGCTGGTCGCCGGGATCGTGCCTGCTGGGGATGCGTACTGTCGCCGCGCGCACCGGCCGGCGATCGACGATCAGGTCGAACAGGCGCGGTGCGCGGTCCAGGCTCAGGTCGGCGGGAGGCAATAGCGAGGCGGTACCGGCGAGCAGGCCGTGCTTCTGGCTGCTGACGTTGAAATAGTTATGCCCTTGAGGGTCGTATTCGAGCAGGAAGCGTGCCTGCGCGGAGATCTGATCTCCCATATCCTGCTTGCTCAGCATCTCGGCCAGCGTGACCACGCTGTCAGCCAGGTCGCTGTCGTGCACGTGGTTGGAATAGATCAACGCGCCGCTATAGATCACTAGGCTTTCGATCAGCAGCATCAGCATCAATGGGACGAGCAGGAACGACAGCAGCCGTCGATGCAGGCTCTGGCGGCCGTCCGGCGTGAGCATGCGATAGAGCCACGGCTGGGCATGCCGGGTGTGGCTCATGCGGACGTGCCGTCGTCTTTGGCTTGCTCGAGCAGATAACCCAGGCCGCGGATTGTACGCACCTGCGTGCCGGAATCGGACAGCTTGCGACGCAAGCGATAGATGGCGATATCCAAGCCGTTGTCGGTCAATTCCTCATCCCAACTGCACAATGCCTCCACCAACTGAGCGCGGCTGGTGACTTTGTCGGGCCGCGCGGCGAGCGCTTCGAGCAGACCGAATTCGCGGGCAGTGAGTTCCAGTGGGATATTGTCGACCCATGCACGATGCCCGGGCAGGTCCAGGCGCAACCGGCCGATAGTCAACTCGGGTGCACCCTGCGAGGTATAGCGGCGGAGCAGGGCGCGCACACGCGCTTCGAACTCGGCCAGGGCGAAGGGCTTGACCAGATAGTCGTCGGCGCCCAGATCGAGCACCCGCACGCGCTCGCGCAGGCCTTCACGCGCGGTGATTACCAGCACGGGTACCCCGGCGCCTCGCCGCCGCAGCCGTTGCAGCACATCGCTGCCGTCCAGCGCCGGCAGGCCCAGGTCCAGCACCAGGAGGTCGTAAGGGGTATCGCGCAGCGCGCTATCGGCTCGAGCGCCATCGGTGACATGGTCGACCGCATGGCCGCCTTGGCGTAGCGAGGCGCAAACGCCCGCGGCAATGGCCGGATCGTCCTCGGCAACCAGAATGCGCATGCTTCCTCCTAGGGCGGTTCAATGCGTGCGGCGTCCCACCGCATCGTGAAAATTGCGAGTGATTCTCATTTATGACATCATCGCCTCGGATAGTGCCTCCCGGAACCGATGCTGCCAAGGGTCTCTTTGAGCTTACGGGTAAACCGCGGACGCGGCATAGATGATGCGGCCGGAAACGAAGTTTTCTTGCCGTGGCGTTGTGTTCCTTTCAGCTTGGTATCGCGAGGCTCCCTGTTTGTCGACAACGCCCATCCAGCGCAGCCCGGGTCGTGCGTTCTGGCTCAAGCAGTTGCACCAATGGCACTGGATCAGCTCGGCTTTGTGCCTGATCGGCATGCTGCTGTTCGCCATCACCGGGTTCACGTTGAATCATGCGGGCCAGATCGAAGCCAAGCCGAGCACGCAACACCGCCAGGCAGAGCTGCCGGCGCCCTTGCTCAGTACCTTGGCGGGCGACGACGAGCGCAAGGGAACAGCCGTGCCGCCGGCTGTAGCCGACTGGGTGCGAGGCGCATTGGGCGTGGATCTGGCCGGACGCCGAGGCGACCTGTCCGAAGACGATTTCTATATCTCGATGCCGCGACCGGGTGGCGATGCCTGGCTGAGCATCGATCGCCAGACCGGCAAGATCGAATACGAACGCACCGATCGCGGTTGGATCTCTTACTTGAACGATCTGCACAAGGGCCGCAACGCCGGCCCGGCCTGGGGGTGGTTCATCGATGTGTTCGCGCTGGCCTGCATGATTTTTTCGGTCACCGGTCTGCTGCTTTTGAAAATGCATGCCGCGCAGCGTGGTGCCACGTGGCCTTTGGTGGCATTCGGCCTGCTACTGCCTTTGTTGCTCGCCCTGATTTTTATCCATTGACCCTTAATCCACCGATTTTCATACGTTGACGAGGTAACGATGCGCCGTTTGCTGATGACTGCTCCTGTGCTGGCCCTGGCCACTCCGACGATGGCGGCCGATATGAATGTCACGGTGACGTTGCCGCAACTGACTGTTGCCGAATATCACCGGCCTTACGTGTCGGTATGGATCGAGCGTGCCGACAAGAGCATCGCTTCGCAACTGGCCGTCTGGTACGCGCAGAAAGAAAGCAAGGAGGGCGCTGGTACGAAGTGGTTGCCGGAGTTGCGGCTGTGGTGGCGCCATGGCGGCCGCGACCAGCAGATGCCGGTCGATAGCGTATCCGGTGCAACACGGCCGGCGGGCGAGCAGACGCTCAAGTTCGAAAGTGGCAAGGCGCCATTGGGCGATCTGCCGGCAGGCAAATACGAACTGGTGGTCGAGGCGGCGCGCGAAACCGGCGGTCGCGAGGTCGTGCGCGTGCCATTCGAATGGCCGGCTGCCGGTGCGCAGCACGTGGGCAAGTCCGGCAGCGTGGAGCTGGGTGCCGTCAAGCTCGACCTCGCACCATGATCCGTCGCGAATCATCAAGGAGAACCAGCATGAACCATCTGGGTAAATACGCCATCGCGCTAGCCGCACTGGCCGTGCCGCTGGCCGCGCAGGCGCACAAGATGTGGCTGCTGCCGTCGGCGACCAGCGTGGCCGGCAACGATCCATGGATCACGGTGGACGCAGCCGTTTCCAACGATCTGTTCTTCGCCGATCACATGCCGGGCGCGCTCGATCGGCTTGTCATCATTGCACCGAACGGCCAGCCGATACAGGCGGAAAACGCCTTCACCGGCAAATATCGCAGCGTTTTCGACGTGCACCTGACCCAGCAGGGTACCTACAAGATCGCCATGCTCAACCGCGGTGCGCTTGCCTCGTATGAGCTCAATGGAGAGAAGAAGCGCTGGCGCGGCAATCCCGTCGATATGACCAAGGCATTGCCGGTTGGGGCCAAGAATGTCGAAGTCACCGAGTCGATCAGTCGCGTCGAGACCTTCGTCAGCAATGGCAAGCCGAACGATGCGGCGCTCAAGCCTAGTGGCGACGGTATCGAAATGGTGCCGGTGACCGCTGTCAACGACCTGGTGGCTGGCGAGCCGGCGAGCTTCCGCTTGTTGCTCGACGGCAAGCCGGCAGCCAACCTGGAGGTCACCGCGATCGCCGGGGCCACGCGCTATCGCAACGCGCCGGAGGAGATCAAGGCAACGACCGATAGCGATGGCAAATTTACCCTTACCTGGCCGCATGCCGGCATGTACTGGGTCAATGCCAATACGCAAGATCGACATACGCAGATCAGTCAGGCGAAGCAGCGCCGCGTGGCATATTCGGCAACTCTGGAAGTGTTGCCCGAGTAAGCGATGAGCGGATCGGCGTCGTCTTTGTCAGCCTCCGAGCCAGCGATCCAGGGCTTGGGCGGAAGGACTATGGGTACGTCATGGTCCCTGCGCCTTATCGCGCCCGATGAACGGCCAGTAGCAGCCATCGGGCAAGGTGTGCAGAGCCAGTTGGATAGCGTCGACAGCTCAATGAGCACGTACAAGCCCGATTCGGAACTGTCGCGTTTCAATCGTGCCAGTGGCGGCACCTGGTGTACGGTATCGCCCGCCATGTTCGAAGTGGTCGAGCATGCGTTCGTACTGGCACGCGATACCGATGGTGCCTACGACCCCACGGTCGGCCCGCTGGTCAACGCCTGGGGGTTCGGCCCGGATGCACCGCGCACGCGTGCGCCGGACGAAGCAACGCTGATTGCGGCGCGGGCGCGTGTCGGTTGGCAGCGCATCGCTATCGATCCCGATACCTGTCGATTGTTGCAGCCGGGTGGTGCCTATCTGGATCTGTCGTCGATCGCCAAGGGCTATGCCGTCGATGTCGTAGGCGACTGGTTGATCGACCAGGGTTTACAGAACTGGCTGGTCGAGGTCGGTGGCGAGATGAAGGCGCATGGCTGCAAACCTGACGGCACCCCTTGGCGGATCGGCATCGAGATGCCGGATCTGCCGGATCGTTATTTCTGCAGCCTGGCTTTGCGCGATCGGGCCATCGCTACGTCCGGTGACTATCGCCGCCGTTTTGCCGATCGCGACACGATCTATTCGCATCACATCGATGTGCGCAGCGGACAACCGGTGCCGTCGGCGGTCGCTTCGGTCAGCGTCCTGGCCCGTCGGGCACTGCACGCCGATCCGTTAGGAACGGCCATGACACTGCTCGGTCCGGAGCGCGGCCTGGCGTATGCGCAGGCGCGCGATCTGGCGGTGCTGTTCGTCATGCGTACCCCCGATGGCCTTGAGCCGCGTCTGACACCTGCGTTCGCGGCGGCGCTACAGGCATGAAGAAAGTTGAAGCGGTTCCCGTGCGCAGCGTCTCGGGCAATTTATTGCTGACGATCGGGCTGGGCGTGCTTGTCGCGGGTCTCGGTTATTGGCATGCAAGCGATGCAACCGGTTGGAATCCGCCCCCCGTAGACCGCATGGCCGCAGCCCTCGGCAGTACGTTGGCCTGGCTCGGGTTGACCCTGGGTATCGGTCGCCGCCGGGCACGGCAGCGGCGGCCGATGCGGCCGGCTGTCGCCGTGGAGACGGATCGGATCGTTGTCGCCTTCGCGAGTCAGACAGGGTTTGCCGCGGAGCTGGCTCGACACACCGCCGACAGCTTGAAGGCGGCGGGTGTCGAAGCTGCTCCCTGCGAGCTGTCCGGCCTGGATGCTGCGGCCTTGCGCGCGGCGGAACGCGTGCTATTCATTGTCAGCACGACGGGTGAAGGCGACGCGCCCGATAGCGCGGCTGCCTTTGTGCGGAGCTATATGGGGACATCGCCGGATCTATCCGGGCTTCAATTCGGATTGCTGGCCCTCGGCGATCGCGACTACGCCGACTTCTGTGGCTTCGGTGAGCGTCTGGAGCAATGGCTGCGTATCGGCGGCGCGCAAGCGCTGTTCGACACGGTACGAGTAGATAACGGCGATCCAGCTGCCTTGCGCCATTGGCAGCATCACTTGTCACTGCTCGTGGGCGTCCCCGATATGCCCGATTGGCAGCGGCCGGACTACGAGTCGTGGGAGTTGGTGGAGCGCCGCTTGCTCAATCCGGGCAGCGAGGGCAATGCTTGCTTTCACCTGGCCTTGCGTAGGACAGGTGGTATCGCAACGTGGTGCGCTGGAGATCTGGTGGAAATCGGGCCACGGCATGCGCGGGCCGATGTCGACGATTGGCTGACGCGCAGCGGCTTCGACGGTGCGAGCATCGTCGAGCGCGAAGCATGCACCGAATCGTTGGCCTATTGGTTGGCGGGCAGTTATCTGCCGGATCTTTCTGCGATGGACGTGACGAACGAACAGGCGGTTGCCGATGCCTTGCGGCCCTTGCCGCACCGCGAGTACTCGATCGCCTCGATTCCGCAAGACGGGGCTATCCATTTGTTGGTACGCCAAATGCGTCGGCCCGATGGCAGGCTTGGCACCGGCTCGGCTTGGCTGACCGAGCATGCGCCGATCGGCGGCCAGATCGCCCTGCGTATCAGGCAGAACCCTGGGTTCCACGCTATCGAGGGCGATCCGCCGATGATCCTGATTGGTAACGGTACCGGATTGGCTGGATTGCGCGCCTTGCTCAAACAACGCGTGACGGCGGGG
>NZ_DATCRY010000161.1:0-4537 GCF_036568765.1 Dyella sp.
CCGGCCGATACCGACGTAACCGGTTGGATTCAGAATCGTGCCAACGCATTGCTCGAGAGCGGCCTCAAGGAAATACGCCGCATGCCTGCGGCGCAGGCGCGACGTGCGGCGACAACCCATCAGCACGATTTCATCGACGCATACGTCAGCGATCTTGCGCAGGCCATCGATTTCGATGCCATCCGTGCCAGCGGAGTCCACCTGGGCGTCGATCCGCTCGGTGGTGCCGGCGTGCATTACTGGGCGCCGATTGCCGATCGCTACAAGCTCGACCTTACCGTGGTCAGCGAAACGGTCGATCCGACTTTCGGATTCATGACGGCAGACTGGGACGGCAAGATCCGGATGGATCCATCGTCGTCATATGCGATGCAGCGCTTGATCGGGCTCAAGGATCGTTACGATGTGGCCTTCGCCTGCGATACGGATCATGACCGCCATGGCATCGTGACCCGGAGCGGAGGCCTGCTGCTGCCGAACAACTATCTGGCCGTGCTGGTCGACTATCTCTTTCAACAACGCCCCCTATGGAACGGCGCAGCGGCTGTCGGCAAGACACTGGTCAGCACTGCATTGATCGACCGCGTGACGAAACGGCTGGGGCGCACGCTTTACGAAGTACCTGTCGGCTTCAAATGGTTTGTCGGCGGCCTGTTCGACGGGTCGTTGGGCTTCGGCGGGGAGGAGAGTGCCGGCGCCTCCTTCCTGCGTAAAGACGGCACCGTGTGGGCGACCGACAAGGATGGCATCGCTGCGGCCCTGATGTCGGCCGAGATGACCGCGCGCTGCGATCGCGACCCTTATGAGTCGTATCGTCTGCTGGCTGCCGAACTGGGCGACCCGGTATCGGATCGGGTCGAAGCACCGGCCAATGCCGAGCAGAAATCGACGTTGTCGCGATTGTCTCGGGACCACGTCAATATCGCCACCGTGGCTGGCGAGGCGATCGAGAGCGTGCTGAATCGTGCGCCAGGCAACGGTGCGGCCATCGGCGGTATCAAGGTGACCTGCAAGAGCGGTTGGTTTGCGGCCCGGCCATCCGGCACGGAAGACATTTACAAGATCTACGCGGAAAGTTTTCAGGACGAGGCTCATTTGCAGGCGTTGCTGGAAGAGGCGCGGCAGATTGTCGATGCCGCGCTCGCCGAACCATAGACGACGTATCGACTGTCCGTGCCCAGGGACAGACAAGGAGTGAGGAGATAGAGAACCCCCTGGGGATTCTGCTCGCTCCCCTACGTCAAGCCTTCCCTTCATGGTTTGCCGGCATCCACAATGAGCGCCATGGAGCCTCTTTTCCCAACGCTGCTGGGCCCGACATCTGGCGCGGCCTGCCCGTTCCGGTCCAGCGCATGCACGGCTCGCCAGCGCGCGTGGTCGCCGACGGCGAAGCGGATATCGAAGGCACGCGCCATGGTCTGGCCAGACTGCTCCGCCAGGTTCTTGGCTTGCCCGAATCCGGACCGCTACGAAAAAAGAAAAAGCCCGCCATAAGGCGGGCTTTTTCAAAACCGTCGAACGCGATCAGGCCGCGCTGGCGACGCCGTAACCCTTCAAGCGCTGTGCAAAAGCCTGCAGGGCATGGATACCGCTCTGCTCGGCCTCGTGGATCCACTGCTGCAGACCCTTCAACGCCTGATCCGCACCGCGTTGCTCCATCAGTGCCGACAAGCGGGCGCGGAAATCGCAAACGGTCGACAGGTTGGGGCGCTTGGCCAGCACGGCCTGCATGCGCTCGCGACCTTCGCTATCCAGCCAGCGACCGCCGTCGGCCAGCGCCAGACGCATGCGACGCGGCACGGCCTTGAGGCTTTCGCCCGCATGCTGCGCTTCGTCGCGCAGGGTCGGCACGATCACTTCGCGGTAGAAATCGGTCATCGCCTGGAAGCGATGGGTCAACACAGCCTTGAGCGTTTCCGCGTCGGGCAGGTGCACGTTCGGACGCACGTCCAGCGCCGGTGCCACGCGCAGCACCTTTGCCAGGCCGACGGCGCGCAGCACGCAGATCGCGGCCCAGCCGATATCGAACTCCCACTTGCGCAGGGCGAACTTGGCCGAGCTCGGGAAAGCATGATGATTGTTGTGCAGCTCTTCGCCGCCGATCCAGAAACCCCACGGAATGAGGTTGCGTGCGGTATCGGCACTTTCGAAGTTGCGATAGCCCCAGTAATGGCCGATGCCGTTGACGAAACCGGCCGCCCAGAACGGGATCCAGATCATCTGCACGGCCCAGATGGCCATGCCGACCACGCCGAACAGCGCCAGGTCGATCACCGCCATCACCACCGGGCCCCAATAGGGGTGGCCGGCGTAGAGCTTGCGCTCGATCCAGTCGTTCGGCGTACCGCGGCCGTACTTCTCGAGGTCTTCCTTGATCATGCTCGCTTCGCGATAGAGCGAGACACCGTCGAAGAACACTTTCTTGATGCCGAAGATCTGTGGACTATGCGGATCTTCCTCGGTTTCCACCTTGGCGTGATGCTTGCGGTGCACCGCCACCCACTCCTTGGTGACCATGCCCGTGGTGAGCCAGCCCCAGAATCGGAAGAAATGCGAGATCAGTGGATGCAGGTCGACGCCACGATGCGTCTGGCAGCGGTGCAGGTACAGCGTCACCGTAAAAATGGTGAGCTGGGTCAGGACCAGGGTGTAGATCAGCATGGTGCCCCAGCCGGCATTAAGCAGGCCCTGGGACAGGAACGTCAGAACTGCATCAAGCATGTATTTGCACTCAGGTATTTGGGCTTGAGTCTAGAGCTAAGAGGCCGTACTCGCCAGCATGGAAAGGCTCAATCTGAACGGGCGAATGTGCTGCAATTCGCACCGTCTCGTGTCGCACGGTTGTTTAACGAAACCGGCGCCGTGACAATCACGCAATGACCGCGCCTACTCCCGTTTTACAGCTGGATGACTTGAGCCGACACCGTGCAGGGCGCCCCGCCGTGCGCAATCTCAGCCTGACCCTGGATTCGGGACAGGTACTGGGTTTGCTGGGCATCAACGGGGCGGGCAAATCCACCACGCTATCGATGATCGCCGGAGCCCTCCGGCCTGACAGCGGGCAGATCCGGCTCGACGGCGAGGATTTCCTGGAGCAGCCTGAGCTGGCGCGCCGGGGCATCGGCTGGCTTCCGGAGCGAGCGCCACTATGGCCGGAATTAACCGTCGTCGAACATCTTGAGGCTCATGGCCGGTTACGGGGGCTGTCCGGTGCGACATTGTGTCAGGCCCGCGATGCCACCCTGGAGCGATTGGACCTGAACGGCATGCGTCGTCGCCTGGCCGGCGTGCTCTCGCAAGGCCAGCGGCAGCGCCTGGGCCTGGCTTGCGCGTTACTGCACCGGCCAAGGCTGGTGGTGCTGGACGAGCCGGCCAATGCGCTCGACCCCGTGCAGGTCGCGGCCTTGCGCACATTGATTCGTGCCCTCGCAGCCGAGGGCACGGCCGTGATCCTTTCCACCCATCTGCTGGCCGAGGTAACGGCGGTATGCGACCGCGTGGCGATACTCCACGAGGGCCAGTTGCGCCACGACGCTGCCTTGGCAGGCACCGACCATCAGGCACTGGAACAGGTGTTTTTCGATATCGCCCTGCGCGGCGCCCAACAGGCGGCATGAGGAAACAAGCGGCATGAGTGTTCTGGCGGTGATGCGGTTGGAGTTGCGCCGCCTGTTCGTGCGCCCGCTGGCCTGGGTATTGGCTGCGCTGACGCTGGGCGAACTGGCGTGGCGCTTTGCTTTGTTGTTGGACGTGTTTCTCGGTGCGCAGCTGCAGCTGGCCGCCGCACCGGGCGGGCCTGGCTATACCGATCTGGTCGCGGTACCGATGCTGAGCAGCCTGCTGACCGGCAGCCCTGTGCCGTTCGGGTTGCTGGAGCTGGCCTTGGTGGCCGTGCCCCTGCTGACCATGTCCAGCCTGGCCAGCGAGCGCGCCCAAGGCACCCTGCCCCTTCTGTTCGGCACCGGGCTGCCCGCCTGGCAGATTGTGCTGGGGAAATACCTCGCGATCCTGGCCTGGCTGCTGCTGTGGCTGGTCCTGGCACTGGCAATGCCCCTGAGCCTTGCCCACGGCACACATATCGATGCCGGGAAACTGGCGGCGGCCATGTTGGGCAGTTTTCTGACGCTCGCCGCGTTGGCCGCGATCGGTATCGCCTGCTCGGCCTTCGCATCGTTGTCGGCAGTCGCGGCCATCGCCGCACTGATCGTCGGCCTGGCCTTGACCTCGGTGAATCTGGGTGCACGGATGGCCGGGGCCGGTAACAGCCTCTTCGACTGGCTTGCCTTAAGTACGCATCTGGAAAACCTGCTGCGTGGGCTGGTCTCCACGGCCGATATCGCCTGGTTCGTGTTGATTACCGCCTTCGCACTCGCACTGGCCACCCGCCGGCTGGCTGCCGACAAGGAGCGTGGCTGATGCGCCGGATCGCCCAACGCCTCGACGGCTGGCTGTTTGCCGCAGCACTGCTGGTCGGCTTTGCCGCGCTCGGCTATTTGAGCACGCGGTACCAGCACACCTCGGACTGGACTTACGGCGG
>NZ_DATCRY010000162.1:0-8663 GCF_036568765.1 Dyella sp.
AGTACTGGCGCCGCCACCGCCGAAGAATTGATGGACTGAGGAGTGCCCCCTCACCCCAACCCTCTCCCCCGGCAAAGCCAGGGGAGAGGGAGCAGGTCACGCAAGTGCGAAGTATCGAGACTTGCCCCAGTCAGCTCCCTCTCCCCCGGCTTTGCCGGGGGAGAGGGTTGGGGTGAGGGGGGCTCTTCCCCCCATTAAGCCACTCCATTACAAAATCCCCAAAGCCCAAACCAGAGACCCCCATGAACCGCTTCGCCGCCTTTGCCGTCACCCTCGTCCTGGCCTGCAGCACCGCCGCGCATGCCGCCGACACGGCGCGCGCCAAGCTCGATGCGTTCGCCACCGGCCTGCATTCGCTTACTGGCAATTTCAGCCAGAGCCTGACCGATGCCAACGGCCAGCCCGGCAAATCCAGCACCGGCACGCTGGCACTCGAAGCGCCGCGTCAGTTCCGCTGGGAAACCACCGCGCCGTACAAGCAGACCATCGTGGCCGACGGCAGCCGCGTGTGGATGTACGACCCGGATCTCGAGCAAGTCACCGTACGCATCCAGAGCACCGAAGAAACACACAGCCCGCTCACCGTACTCACCGACCTCAAGCAGCTCGATCGCGGATTCAAAGTCACCGAGCAGGGCGAGCGCGATGGCCTGAGCTGGGTGCGCCTGACCTCCACCGCGAAGGACCCCCAGTTCGACTATGCCGATCTTGGCTTCGACGCCAAAGGCTTGGCGCGCATGACCTTCAAAGACCAACTGGGCGCCACCACCGACATCCGCTTCTCCAACTGGCAGCGCAATCCGTCGATCCCTGCGCAGACGTTCAACTTCGTTCCGCCCAAGGGTGCCGATGTTGTCGGCGATGCGCCGGTGATCAGCACGCAGCCCATCAAAGACTAACTTCCCTTCCTGTTCCTCATCCCGGCGTAGGCCGGGATGAGGCTGATCGCATTCCAAAAGCTACCTCCAACAACCTACCCAGGCCTTCTAAAGGTTTTTCCAACAACCCCCTGCGCTACGATCACATCAAAGCACGACCCAGCTCGCATCCCGCGCGCCGGGTAGGGGACAAGGAGATGGCATGGCTTTGCTCTGGATCGTCGTCGGTCTGGTTGTCGGTGGCTTAGCCGGTCAAAGCGTATTCGGCGCATTGGCAGGCGCTGCCATCGGTGCCATCTGGGCACGTCAATCCCATCTCGCGCGCGAACTCGCCGCCACACGTGCGCAACTGGCGCAGTTGACCGCACGCGAGCGAGCTGCCGTCGCCGAAGACATCGTGCGTCGCGCCGCGCAACCCGCACCGCCGCCAGTAGCGCCAGCCGTGACCGAGCCGCCGGCACCGCCGCCCGTCGTTCCCAAGCCGGTCACCGTCGCGCCTCCGGTGCCCACCGAACCCTCTTGGTTCGAACGCTTATGGCAGCGCGCCTGGAGTTGGTTCACCGAAGGCAACGTGCCCGTCAAAGTCGGCATCCTGGTGCTCTTCGCCGGCATTGCCGCCTTGCTCAAATATGCCGCCGACAGCGGCCTGCTGCGCTTGCCCATGAGCTTGCGTCTGAGTGCAGTAGCACTCATTGCCATTGCCGGTCTGGCCTTCGGTTGGCGCCAGCGCGATCGGCGCCGTGTCTTCGCGCTATCGGTGCAAGGCGGCGCTATCGGCGTATTGATCATCGTCACCTTTGCCGCCTTTCGCCTGTATCAGCTGATTCCTGCCGGTGCGGCGTTCGCGATATTGCTCGTGCTTACTGCGGGTATCGGCCTGCTCGCCGTGCTGCAGGATGCGCTCGCACTGGCCATGCTCGGCCTGATCGCCGGCTTCGCCGCACCGATCCTGGTTTCCACCGGCGCGGGCAGCCATGTGGTGCTCTTCAGCTACTACGCGCTGCTCAACCTGGCGATCCTCGGCATTGCCTGGAAACGCGCGTGGCGTGTGCTCAACCTTCTCGGCTTCATCGCCACCTTCGGCATCGGTACCGCCTGGGGCGTACTCAAATACCAGCCCGGACTGTTTGCCAGCACCGAACCCTTCCTGGTGCTCAATTTCCTGTTCTACCTGATCATCCCTTGGCTGCACGTACTACGCGCACCGGCAGATCGCCGCTTGGTGATCGACGGCAGCCTGATGTTCGGCAATCCGCTCGCCAGCCTGTTGTTGCAAGGTGCCTTGCTCTCATGGGATGCGCGTGCGATGGCGTTCTCGGCGCTGATCGCTGCAGCGATATACATCGCGTTTGCTTTCGCCTTGCGCAAGCATCCGGCCATGCATTTGCTGCGCGAAACCTGGGCAGTACTGGCCGTGGCCTTCGCCACCCTGGCCGTACCGCTGGGCCTCAGCGCCAATGTCACAGGCGCCATCTTTGCGCTGGAAGGCGCCGGTCTGGTGTGGTTCGGCATGCGCCAGCAGCGCGCGTGGATGGGCTACGCCGGTATCGGTTTGCAATTGGCGGCCGCCACGGCCTTGCTGCTCTCGCATGTCTTCACCATGACGCCGAGCGAAGCCTTGCCCTTGCTCGACCGCGATTTCATCGGTGCCATGTTGCTCGTCCTTGCAGGTGTCGTTAGTGCATGGCTGTTCGTGCGCAGCGATGGTGGGCGCACATCGCATCGAATGTTTGCGCTCGCGTTCTATCTCTGGGCCATGCTCTGGTGGCTGATCGGCTGGGGTGGCGAGATAGGCCGCATCGAGCAAGTCGGTGCCGTATTTGCCGCCTGGGTAGCCTTGTTCGCCGTCACCGCGCTGCTGGTGGCACATGCAGCGCTGCGCTGTCGCGTGCATGAACTGGGTTTCGCCTTGCGCTACAGCGTGCCGGCGGCGCTCGGCGCCGTGACCTTGGTCCTGATCGCATCGGCCTACCTGGATCGGCCGCTGGCCGGCTGGAACCTGGCGGCTGTCGCACTGGCCGCCGCGCTGGGCTGGCTCACCCTGGTCGCACAGCGTGACATGGGCCTCAGTGCGGTACTGAGTCAGCTCGCCTGGCTGTGGCGCTGGATTGTCATCGCCATGCTTGCGGTGAAATGGGCGCTGGACGGCGTGCGCTGGTTGTCCCCCAGTTGGATCATGGCCGCGTTGCTGGTCCCCGCACTAGTCGTGCTGACGATCCTGCTATGGCGTCCGCGCACGATCGCATCGCCATTGCACGCATTGTTGCCGGCATGGCGCACCCCCATGATCTATAGCCTGCTCGCGCCGCTGGTCGTACTGGCCGTCGGCTTGCTCTTCGTCGGCGGTAGCGCTGCACCGGTGCGCTACATGCCGTTGCTCAATCCCCTGGAGCTGACCTGGCTTGCCATCGCCGTGTGCGTCGCGCGCTGGCTGGCCGATCCCGCGGTGCCCGTGTGGTTGCGTGGCCATCGTGCCGTCATCGGTGCCGCTGCCTTGCTGCTGTTCGCCACCAGCGCGGCATTGCGTGCCGTGCACCAGTTGGCCGATGTGCCCTGGGACGATCGACTGGCGCATTCGAGCATTGCCCAGATGACACTCACCCTCGTATGGAGCGTGCTGGGCCTGCTGGCCTGGGTACTCGGCTCGCGCCGCGGCAAGCGCTTGTTGTGGCTGGCCGGTGCGATCCTGATGGGCGTGGTGCTGGCCAAGTTGCTGCTCGTCGATCGCGCGCAACTGGGCAACCTGTTCGGCATCGGCTCGTTCATCGCCTACGGTGTGCTTTGCACCATCATCGGCTATCTCGCACCCGCGCCACCGCGGCAGCCATCGCCATCCATTGCCAAGGAGGAGGGCACTCATGCGCCTTGATTCACGCCTGTTCGCACTGGCCTTGCTGCTGCCGGCATGCGCCGCGCACGCCAGCGCACAGACCGACTACGCCTATGCGTTCGCGCTCGATACGGCCACGCCGGGCGAAGCCTACCGCGTGCAGCTGACGCCAGCGGTGTATGCCGTGCTCAACGCCAGGGCGAGTCTCGGCGATATCGTCGTGGTCAACCGCGAAGGCCGGCCCGTGCCATTTGGCGCGTTACCCGTCGATCCTCCCGTGACCCAGGATGTCACGCTACAAACGCGACTGCTGGCCGTGCCGCCGACGAACGGCGCGGAGATCGTGCGCGTCGAGCGCAACGCCAGCGGCAACATTGTCATCGATACCTCCGCACCCTCTGCGCGAGGCAAGCCAACGCAGTGGCTGATCGATGCCGGTCATGCGCTCGGCCCGGCGAGCATCGAACTCGATGCCGTTTCCATTCCGGACGATTTCCAGATCCATGTCGACGTGGATGCCAGCAATGACCTGAAGACCTGGCAAAGCCGGCAGCAATCCGAAAGCCTCACGCGTGTTGGCGGTGCCGAGCAGTTGACCCTCGATGTCTCCGGCGAGCCGGCCCGTTATTACCGCATCCATCTTGTCGATGGCGACGTGGATTGGCATGCCGGACAAACGCCAAGTGTCACCGTACGCGGCTCCTACACCCAAGTCGCCGATCCGTTGGCGAACCTGCAATGGCAGTCGGCGTCGGTCGAACCAGGGCAGGGCGGCACCGACTTCGATTACCAACTGCCGGCGACGCTGCCGGTGCGAGCGGCAAAGCTCACGCTGCCATCCAGCAATGTCGCTGCACACGCCACCTTGCTCGCCGGTGAACTCGTGGACGGCAAGCAGCAGTGGCGCCCGCTCGGCGATATCGACATCGTGCGCGCCGGCGGCGACAACGGCAGTGCGACCTTGCGCTGGACCGCGCCCATGCCGGTCGCCCACCTGCGCGTGCACGTAGATACCGCATTGGCTGCGGCGCCCACGCTGACGGCGGGCTGGCAGCCGGACCAGTTCCTGTTCATGGCCGAAGGCCAGGCACCGTACCGCCTGCTTGCCGGTAGCTATGCGGCGAGGCGCGGCGACTATCCCATCGCTTCGTCGCTCGCCAAGTTACGTACCGGCCATGACGACCAGCGCTGGCTCCCGCCATTGGCGGCGGTGGGCGCACGCAGCGATGCCGGCGGCGCCACGGCCCTGCAAGCGCCCAAAGTGCCCTACGACTGGACACGTCCTGTCCTCTGGGCTGTGCTGGTGCTCGGTGCTCTGCTGATCGCCGGCATGGCCTGGAGTCTGCTCAAGTCGTCGCGGAGTAGCCGCTCGTCGTAAACTAGGGCTTCGATGTCCCTGTCACCCGCCAATTCCGGTCTCTTCCCCGAGTCCGACGCACTCAAGCCGCTAGCCGAGCGCATGCGCCCGCGCACGCTGGACGAAATCGTCGGCCAGCAGCGCGTGCTCGCTCCCGGCAAGGCCTTGCGCCGTGCGCTGGAAGCGGGACGCGTGCACTCGATGGTGCTGTGGGGCCCGCCCGGTTGTGGCAAGACCACGCTGGCCCTGCTGGTAGCGCGTTACGCCGACGCCGATTTCCGCGCCATCTCCGCCGTACTCTCGGGCCTGCCCGATGTACGCAAGGCGCTGGCGGAAGCCGAAGCCAACTTTGCGCAAGGGCGCCGCACGGTGCTGTTCGTCGACGAGGTGCACCGCTTCAACAAGGCGCAGCAGGATGCGTTCCTGCCGCATATCGAGCGTGGCGTCATCATCTTCATTGGCGCCACCACCGAGAACCCCTCGTTCGAGCTCAACTCCGCGTTGCTGTCGCGTTGTCGCGTGCACGTGCTCGAAGCCGTCTCCGTCGACGACATCGTCGCCGCGCTCAAGCGCGCGCTCGTCGATACCGAGCGCGGCCTGGGCGAGCTTGAACTGAAAGTATCGGACGAGTCGCTGCAACTGATTGCCCAGGCCGCCGACGGTGACGTGCGCCGCGCGCTCACGCTGTTGGAAATCGCCTCGGAACTGGCCGCCGACAACACCATCGACGAAACCACACTCACGCAGGTGCTGGCCGATCGTACGCGCCGTTTCGACAAAGGCGGCGAGCAGTTCTACGACCAGATCTCGGCCCTTCACAAATCCGTGCGTTCGTCCGATCCGGATGCGGCCGTGTACTGGCTGACACGCATGCTCGACGGCGGCGTCGATCCGCTTTATCTCGCTCGCCGCATGACGCGCATGGCGGTGGAAGATATCGGCCTGGCCGAACCGCGCGCATGGCGCATGGCGCTCGATGCATGGGACACGTACGAGCGCCTGGGTAGTCCCGAAGGCGAGCTTGGCCTGGCGCAGTTGGCCATCTGGCTGGCCATCGCGCCCAAGAGCAATGCGGCGTACATGGCGTACAACCAGGCGCGTGCCGTCGTTTCGCAAACGGGCACGCTCGAAGTGCCCATGCATCTGCGCAATGCACCGACCAAGCTGATGAAAGGCTTGGGCTACGGCAAGGATTACCAATACGACCACGACGCCGAAGGCGGCATCGCCCTCGACCAGCAATGCCTGCCCGATGCGCTCGACGGCATGGTGTTCTATGAGCCTGTGGATCGCGGGCTGGAGATCAAGCTTCGCGAAAAACTCACTGCGTTGCGCGAAGCGCGCAAACAAGCGCGCAAGAAGTAAAAGCCCCCCTCACCCCGACCCTCTCCCCCGGCAAGCCAGGGGAGAGGGAGCAGGCCGCGCAAGTGCGCAACATCAAGGCTCGCCTCAGTAGGCTCCCTCTCCCCTGGCTTCGCCGGGGGAGAGGGTCGGGGTGAGGGGGGCTCTTCAACCACTCAGCGAGATAAATCACTCCCCAAGACCCGCCCCAACTCGACAAACAATCCCTTCCGCCGCTCCTCAGGCCACCGCGACCCCGTCAAAAACGCCGCAACAATCACCACCCGCCCATCCGCAAACCGCACCACACCGATATCGTTATACGCAGGCGTCATCCCATCGAACGTGCCCGATGTTCCGCCCTTATGCGCAAACGTCGCCCCTTCGGCCAGCCCAGCCTCGATCCGCACCGGTGACGTATGCGTCATCAATGCCAGCAATTGCTTCGTTCCATCCTTCGACAACAATTGCCCTGTCCACAATTTCTGCAAAAACATCACGGCGGCCACCGGCGTCGCCGTATCGCGCGGATCGCTCATATACGCAGCCACGCCACGCCGAATGCGCTTCGCCGCATCCGCTTTTGTTTCGCCAGCGGGCGTCGTGCCATCGGCACTCAGCCCCAACGTATCGTTATAAATCTCACCCTCGCCCCGATCGCTGCGTATTCCCGCAATGCCATGCGCGCGCAAGAACCCCGTCAACTCACCCGGTCCGCCCACCGCACGCAACAACACGTCGGCTGCCGTGTTATCGCTCTCGCTTACCGCCAGCCGCAGCAACTCGCGCAAACTGAAACTCGCACTCTCCCCTCGAAACGCATCGGCAATCGGGCTGCGCCCATGCCGCAAATCCGCCCGCGTAAGCACTACCGTCTGCTCCAGCGACAACTCCCCGCGTTCCACCTTCGACAGCACCAAGGCCCCCAGCGGCGCCTTGAACACACTCATCATCGGATAACCGCGATCGGCATTGACCTGCCAATGCCTACCGTCGGATAGATCCAACACCGCCACACCCAACGTCGCCGGCTTGACGCGCTGCGCCATCCGATCCAACTGCAACTGGACAGTATCCTGCGCCCGCGCCGGCAAACCGGTCAGCATCAGGCAGACCAATAAAAGCGTGGCGAGCAAACGTGGTGGTGCCATCGGCAAAATCCCCTGGTGAATATTCAACGCGCATGCATACCGCGTCGCCCAGTTGGCAGTATGGCTGGTTCATTGCAATTCGCGGGCGGGCAGGGCTTCCCTAGACCATACAGCTGGTTGCGATGCGTCGCACGGACCCTCTAGATTGCAGCCACCATCGATACGACGGGGAGAGCGGATCATGCGCGTACTTATTGCAGGCATTATGGGCGGTATCGTGATGTTTATCTGGGGTGCCATCGCCCACATGGCCTTGGGGCTAGGCAATATCGGCATCCATCAGCCGATCAACGAAGACGCCGTATTAAGCAGCCTGCGCCCCGGCCTGGGCCAGGAAGCGGGCATCTACATCCTGCCGACCTTCGACCCGGCCAAGATGTCCGACAAGGCCGCCATCCAGGCCTACTCGCAGAAAGCCGTCGCCTCGCCCTACGCCTGGATCGTCTACATGCCCCAGGGCGAAGACGGCATGCAGATGACCCCGAACCTGATAAAGCAGTGGGTCTCCGATACGCTGGCCGCCATCGCCCTGGCCTTCGTCATGGCCCTGGCCGCCTTTAGCTTCAGCAAGCGCATCAGCATTGCCATCGTGGCCTCGATATTCGCCTGGCTAAGCCTGATGGTGCCGTACTGGAACTGGTACCGCTTCCCGCTCAACTTCACCGTAGCGACCCTGGTCGAGGAAGTCATCGGCTGGATCCTGGCCGGCGCCCTCATGGCCTGGTGGCTGGGACGTCGCAGCAAGGCGGCGTGATTAGCGGAGGGAGCAACTGTCTTGATTATGCCTGAGTGAGTAAGGCATCAAGCATACGTGCTGTCCGCTCCTCTCCCTGCAAGCACCCTGTAAACGAGGGAGGGGGCAGGCTACGCAAGTGCGAAGTATTGAGGCTCGCACCAGTAGGCTCCCTCTCCCCTAGCTTTGCTGGGGGAGAGGGCCGGGGTGAGGGGGTAACGCCGCAAGCTCCCTCACGAAGGATCGTTTCGAGACATCCAGCATCGTTACTCCCAGCGCTAAACACCCGCACAACTACCCCCATTTGCGGCCCCCGCACCCCCCAGCGATAATTCCTCGTTCAAGCCCCCATTGGACGAGATCATGCTGGACC
>NZ_DATCRY010000163.1:0-9611 GCF_036568765.1 Dyella sp.
CGGTATCCCCCAAGTATACCGGTATGGCCGCGCTCCCGAAAAAGAAAACGGCATGGCAGGGAGTTCCTGGCAGGAAGGCCGCGGCACTTCGGCATCATCACTTGCAGCAAAACGAACGGAAACGCCCCATCTCGACTAGGACGATGTCCTAAAGACACCCGGACCAGCCTCCGCTATCGTTTTTCTGCATCGTCCACAAGTTATGCACCCATCTCCGATGGCTGCACGCCCTTCAAGGAGGAAGGGAGCCGCATAGCGTTTTGCCTATTCTTTTGTCCGTTATGACCCGTGCGGCGTATGAAATGCCGCGCTAGCCCGCGCGACTCCGCACCGAAGCACAAATCGCGTCCAGAGCAGATGCCGACCTGCCGATCCCGTCATTGACGGACGACATGGGGCAAACCGGCCAGACCGCGCGATTCGTCACTGATCTGTCAGACCGACGTGTTCGTTTTCGACGATCGGCTCGATTATTGGTGCGACCAAGGGTACGACTCCATCGGCGCGCCGTGGCTGGCCTCGACACAAACCGCGTCCCATCGCCTGCTATTGGAGATCAATAACGCGTTCCGCAAAAATACAAGCAAGAAAAGCAATGCGCATTATTTCAGGGTCGGCAATGGCGGGTTTTCGCTCAGAAATACTAAAGCCATGCTGCGCGCGGTTGCACGACGCCAGCAACATATGGCGGACACGTCCTCGCCGACGCAGGCGCACCCGAAGCATCTTCACATCGAAGACCTGTATTTTTCCCTGGTTGCGCCGACGCTGGTCGACATGAAGATTCCCGACTATCGCGAAGCGGTAGACTTCTGCCTCGATCGACGCCCCAAGCTGGGACTGAAGCTAAACCGTGGCAAGCTGCCCTTTGCCTGCCACCGATGCTTCGATCCGAAGGCCATAAAACTATGGCAACCGTTCATTCAGGCCTGTCGCGAGCCGTACAAATTTAGCGCAAGGCATCCGAGGATGCCTTCGGCGGGATTTTGAGCATCACTCGATGTTCTGCACCTGCTCGCGCATCTGTTCGATCAACACCTTCAGTTCCACCGCTGCATTGGTGCTACGCGCATCGATCGACTTGGAGCCCAGCGTATTGGCTTCGCGATTGAATTCCTGCATCAGGAAATCCAGGCGGCGGCCTACCGGCTCCTTCAGGCCCAGCACACGGCGCGCTTCGGCGATGTGGGTGGTCAGGCGATCCAGTTCTTCGTCCACGTCGACACGCGTAACCTGCAGAACCAGTTCCTGCTCCAGGCGGCCGGGCTCGACCGGCTGCTTGAGGTCGGCCAGCCGTGACTCCAGGCGCGCGCGCAAGCCTTCGCGAATCTGTGGCATCCAGCCGCGTACATCGGCAACGATGCGTTCGATCGCGTCCAGGCGCTCGCGCAGGAGATCGGCCAGCTTGGCGCCTTCGCGCTCACGCGTGGCAGCAAGCGCGTCCAACGCACGATCGAGCGCCTGCAACAGCGCCGCCTGCATCGTCTCCGGATCGGACTCGGCCTGCTGCATCACGCCGGGAAAGCGCAACAGTTCCGTAAATTGCACTTGCATGCCCGGAAACCGACCTTCCAGTTCACGCGCGACCTGCGCCAGGCGATTCAACAAGCCGCCATCCACGTTCAAGGCATCGGCGCGCGTCTCGCTACGCAAGCGTACCGTCAAGTCCACCTTGCCACGCGACAAGCGCGCAGCAATCCGCTCGCGCAGTACGGATTCGAAATTGCGCAAATCGTCCGGCAGGCGCGGGCTCAGCTCCAGATAACGGTGATTGACCGTCCGCAACTCACAGCTCAGGGTGCCGGTGGGACCGGAGGTCTCAGCCGATGCATACGCGGTCATGCTGCGAATCATGGAGGTCTCTGCAAAGAAGAGTGGAATAAGGCCGGCAATGGTAAACTCTTGCGCTCGACTTGCCCAATTGCTCAACTCAGGCCGCTCCCACGATGAATGCCGTCAGCCGCCCTAGCGGCCGCGCCAGCGACCAGCTGCGCACCGTTACGATCGAACGCCATTACACCCGCCATGCCGAAGGTTCCGTCCTGGTCTGCTTCGGCGATACCCGCGTGCTCTGCACCGCCAGCATCGAGGATCGCGTGCCGCCGTGGCTGCGCGGCAAAGGCGAGGGCTGGGTGACCGCCGAATACGGCATGTTGCCGCGCGCCACCTCCAGCCGCACCCAGCGCGAAGCCGCGCGCGGCGGCCAGGGCGGGCGCACCATGGAAATCCAACGCCTGATCGGCCGCAGCCTGCGCGCCTGCATCGATCGCCAGGCGTTAGGCGAGCGCCTCGTCACCCTCGATTGCGACGTCATCCAGGCCGATGGCGGTACGCGTACGGCCGCGATTACCGGCGCCTACGTGGCGCTGGCCGATGCAGTGCAATTCCTGATGAAGCGCGAAAACCTGCGCCGCAATCCGATCGTCGGTGCGGTCGCAGCGGTATCGGTCGGTATCTACCAGGGCATGCCGGTGCTCGACCTCGATTACGCCGAGGATTCCAACTGCGACACCGACATGAACGTAGTGATGAACGACGGCGGCGGGTTTATCGAAGTGCAAGGCACCGCCGAAGGCCATGCCTTTCGACGCGACGAAATGGACGCCCTGCTCGGCCTGGCCGAAAAAGGTATCGCCGAACTGGTCGCCGCGCAGCGCGCCGCGCTGGGTACGGGCTGATGTCACGCATCGTTCTGGCCAGCAGCAATCCTGGCAAGCTCAAGGAGTTCGGCGCCCTGCTCGCCGACAGCGGCCTGGACATCGTCACCCAGGGCAGCCTGGGTATCGAAGACGCCGATGAAACCGGCCTGACCTTCGTCGAGAACGCACTGCTCAAAGCACGCCATGCCGCCCAGCACAGCGGCCTGCCGGCGCTGGCGGACGATTCCGGCCTTTGCGTGGATCACCTCAACGGCGCGCCTGGCCTGTATTCGGCGCGCTATAGCGGCACGCACGGCGATGCGTCGGCCAACAACGCCAAGCTGCTCAATGCGATGGATGGCGTGCCGACGGAACGGCGCGGCGCCTTTTTCATCGGCGTGCTGGTCTTGCTGCGTCACCCGGAAGACCCCGCTCCGCTGATCGCCGAGGGACGCTGGTACGGCCGCATTCTTACCGAAGCGCGCGGTACCGGCGGCTTTGGCTACAACCCGGTCTTCCTGCCCGATGGCTATGAACAGAGCGTGGCCGAAATGGAGGAAGCGCAGAAAAACCGCTTGAGCCACCGCGGCCAGGCACTTAGCCTGCTGCGGGAACAGATCCGCTCGCGCGGGTTCTGAGAAGGCAAGGTGGGCGCAGCTAGGGCGGACATGGATCGCGCTATCTGATGTTCTGCCTGCGACGCTCCCCCTCTCCCCTGGCTTTGCCGAGGACAGGGTTGGGGTGAGGGGCGGCTCCACGAAGTCCATCACGAGCGGTTATTCAACACCCTCCAAAAACAGCTCGAACAACGAAACCGACTCTCACCTAGTTGCCGTATCCCATGCCGCTTACGCCGCCACCGCTCTCGCTCTACGTGCACATGCCGTGGTGCGTGAAGAAATGCCCGTACTGCGATTTCAACTCGCATGGCCTGCGTGACGAACCGCCGCCGTACGCACACTATGTCGATTGCCTGCTGGCCGATCTCGATGCCGACCTGCGCGATTTCGGCGCAGCCGTGCAAGGGCGACAGATTGTGAGCGTCTTCTTCGGCGGCGGCACGCCGAGCCTGTTCGCGCCCGATCTGATCGCCCGCTTTCTCGATGGCGCCCACACACGCTTGCCTTTCGACGACGCGGCGGAAATCACCTTGGAAACCAATCCAGGAACCGTCGAGCACGGTCGTTTCGATGGCTATCTGGCCGCCGGCGTCAATCGGCTCTCGTTCGGCATCCAGAGTTTCGACGATGCCAAGTTGCAACGGCTCGGCCGTATCCATTCGGCTGCCGAAGCCGCAGCTGCGGTGAAATCGGCCCAGGATGCCGGCTACGCCAACATCAATCTGGACCTGATGTATGCCCTGCCCGAGCAATCGCTCGAAGGAGCGCTGCACGATGTCGAGCAGGCCATCGCGCTGGACCCCGCACATATCTCCCATTATCAGCTGACCCTGGAACCCAACACCGCCTTCGCGGCCAATCCGCCGCCCTTGCCCGACGACGACCATGCCTGGGCCATGCAGGAAGCCTGTGAAGCCCGGCTGGCCCAGGCGGGCTATCGCCAGTACGAGATCTCCGCCTATGCCCGTGCCAACCGGCGCTGCGTGCATAACCTCAACTATTGGCGCTTCGGGGACTACCTGGGCATCGGTGCCGGTGCGCACGGCAAGCTCAGTTCGTCGAACGATGGCAACATCCGCCGGCGCTGGAAGACACGTCATCCTCGCGCCTATCTGGATAGCGCCGCGGATACTGGGCGCATCGGCGGCGACACCGTGGTGGCCGGCGACGAGCTGCCCTTCGAGTACATGCTCAATGCGTTACGCCTGATCGATGGCGTCCCGGCAGCCGATTTCGCCGAGCGTACCGGCCTACCGGATACGGCCATCGCCCCCGCGCTGGCACAGGCACAGGCTCGTGGCTGGCTGGAAGTCCGGCCCGATCGGCTCAAGACCACCGCACTGGGACAGCGCTTCCTCAACGACGTCATTGCCTCCTTTTTGGCCTGAGCACTGGCCTGAACCCCCATCGAAAGGCCGATGGCGGCTCAGCGCCGCCCGGCATAAACTGAGTCGCAACAGGTGGGACAGGGGTGGCCATGGACGTCGAACCGCAAGGGCGGCTTGAGCCGTTCACGCATGAACGCAACGCGACGAGCCCGGAAAGCGGCCGATGGCCGGCGCGTGCGCGTCGCCTGATCGGTGAAGTCCACGCCCTCACCCTCCAGCATTTGGACATGGCGCTGCGCCAATGCCTCGACGAACTGGAGCAGCAGCTGTATGCGCAGGCCGACCGCACGCGCAATCACCTCGATCAACAACTTTTCTTCGACAGCCGGCTACGTGTGCAACAGGAACGCGCGCGCCTGCTGAAGCGTTTTCTCACCCTGATCGGCGAGCGCTATCGGCAGATGGGTACGTCCACCGACAGCGACGGACGCGTACAAGACAAAGCGCCACAACCGCTATCGCTGCTCGATCGCGACGAACACGAACAGAAAGCCGCACTCGGCAAACTGGTAGCACGTGGCGAGGCGCGCAATGGCCCAGCCCTGTTCGAACTGAGTTACCGGCTCGCGGTGATGGTCGCCGCACCGCCGCTCGAGGGTGAGGCGCTACCGCTCGGTCCGCTCGCGCTCACGCATGCATTCCACGATGCAACCGCTGCGATGGAACTACCGATCGAACACCGCTTGCTGATGCTGCGGAGCTTCGACCAGACCGTTATCCAGGGCCTCGGGGCGCTCTACGGAACCGTCAACGAATTGCTGCGCAGCCAGGGCATTCTGCGTCAACTAAGGGCGTTTCCGGGTGTGCGGCAAAACGTGCTGCACAGAACGCCTTCGCGTGGCACTGAGGAACCGGCACCGCCGATTTCCCCTTTGCAACCGCCGCAGGCGCAAATCCAGGCTCCACGCGACGACCATATCGCCGTGCTGGAAAACCTGCGCACTTTGCTTGCACAGGGGCGCAGCGCAAGCGCCCAGGGCACGCTTGGCGGACGCATCGCCACCACCGATGAGCTGCAGCTCGCTTTGAACGCCGTCCAGCGGCACGTCAGCGACATTACCGATCACGCCAGCCGCGAGTTGCGAAGTGCGCAGCGGCTGCGCGAAGAGCTGCTGCTTCACCTGAATACCGGCAAGCCAGCCGGCGCGCCGCCGACCGATCTTTCGCCGGAGCAAGGCGATACGGTCGAACTGATGGCGATGCTGTTCGAACAATTGCATCGGCAGATGCGCCAGGGCTCGAATGCGCAAAGTGTACTGAGCGGGCTGCAAGTACCCATGCTGCGCATGGCCGTGGCCGACCGTAATTTCTTCGACCAGCAAGAACACCCTGCGCGCAAATGGCTTGGCGCGGTTGCCGAAGCCGCCAGCGAATGGCTGGATACCGGCGACAGCGAGGCCGATCGCGCACTGGCAACGCAATTGGAACAGTTGGTCGCGCGTACGCAGCGCGAGCCGCCCAGCACCGGCCTTTACACCAGCCTGCTGGCGGATATCGAACATCACCTGGCCCAGCTTGCGCGCAAGGCGCAGATCGCCGAGCGCCGCCAGGTGGAGGCCATGCAAGGGCGCGAGCGCCTGGAGCAGGCGCGCCGCCAGGCCGCCCAACTGATCGCCGAACGCTTCGCCCTGTCGCCGCCACGCGGCCTGTTGCGCACTTTGCTGGAGCGCGCCTGGTCGGACGTGCTGGCCTTGACGCTGCTACGCCATGGGCAGGAAAGCGAAGCCTTTGCCGAACGCCTGCACATCACCGATCAACTGCTCGGCCATGCGCCGACCTACGATCGTCTCAAGCTCCAATACGATGTGGAAACCGGCTTGCAGCAGATCGGCATGCATGCCGAGGAAGCCGAACAAGTCGCGCAACGACTGTTGGGTGCAGGCACCGACGAGCGCAAGGACGATGGCCCGACGGCGACCGGCCTGGCGCTCAAGCTCAAACAGCACCAGCGCCTGGGCGAAACCGCGGCCGCCGCACCTGCGGCAGCCGCGCCTGTGCCAGCTCCCACACCTGACATCCCGGTCGATCCGCGCGAGCAACGCATCTACGAGCGGTTGCTGCAACAGCCGTTCGGAAGCTGGTTCGAGTTCGTCGACAGCGACACGGGACAGATCAGCCAACGCAAGCTGGCGTGGTTCTCGCCTGTCTCCGGCCACTGCCTTTTCATGACCCGGCGCGGTCAGCGCGGCGAGGATATGGATCTGCATGCCTTGGCCCGTGCGCTCGCCCGCGGCGCGGTGCGCGAACTGGCTACCGCACGCGAGACGCTGATCGACCGCGCCTGGCACGCATTGACGGGCAACTTGCGCCAATGGGCGAACGGTGATCGCGCATGAGCCAGAACGTCACTTCGATGGAACAGCGCCGCGCACGCCGCCGTGCGGTCGATTTCACGACGATCGTGACCGATGCGATCACCGGCAAACCGATCGGCCAGCTCGGCAATCTTTCGACCACCGGCATGCTGCTGATCGCCGCGCACGCTCCCCGCAGCGATGCCATCTACCAGGTCAGTCTGCCCCTGCCCGGCCCCGGCAGGGTTGAGCCGATCGAGCTGGGTATCCAGGAACAGTGGCACGAGTCGACGCCGCGTGCGGGGCAGATCTGGGCGGGCTTTCGCATCATCGCGATCGAAGAGCACGATGCGGCACGGCTGGCGAACTGGGTCGAGAATTCAGGGGCACCGTAGCAGCAGCCCGCTGCAAGCGTCCGATCAACCCCTTGTTTCATCTGGATATCTAAAGCAGTGAGGAGTGAGGAAGAGCCTGGCCCGCTCGACTCCTTTGCCAAGAGCGTGCGGCGGCCGGCGGCAGGCAGCCGGCACGGTACGCGGCCCACCGGGACACGGTGTACGCCGCTTCGAACTGGCACCTGTCGCCTCGGCGAGCGATGATGCGAGGCTTGTCCCCGCTCCGCCAGGAACTCGTCATGACCGATCTTGCCGCGCTCTATCCCCATCATCTGGCTACGCTGCGCGAACGCGCGGACCGGGCGCTCGAACTGGGCGGCTACGACCATCTGGTCATCGCTGCCGGCATGCCGGTGCGCAAGTTCCTCGATGACCTGGATTACCCATACGTCGCCAACCCGCATTTCCGCCACTGGCTGCCGCTGACCGATGCGCCCGGCAGTTGGGTGGTCTATTCGCCTGGCACCAAGCCCAAGCTGATTTTCCTGCAGCCACGCGATTACTGGCATGTCGTGCCCGCGGCGCCGGCCGGCTACTGGGTCGAGCATTTCGACATCGTCATCATCCGTACCGCCGACGAAGCGACCAAATATCTGCCGGGCGGCCGCAGCGCGATTCTCGCACCGCCGTCGGTGCTCGACGGTGTCGAGGCAAATAGCCCGCAGGATGTGGTCGATTACCTGCACTGGCACCGCTCGTACAAGACACCTTACGAACTGGCGCTGATGCGCCAGGCCAGCCGCACCGCCACGCGCGCGCATCGCGCCGCCGAGCAGGCTTTCCGCGCCGGCGGCAGCGAGCTGGATATCCACCAGGCTTATCTCAAGACGGCAGGCGCCATAGACGCCGAATTGCCTTACGCCAGTATCGTTTGCCTCAACGAACACGGAGCCGTGCTGCACTACACGCATTTCGATCGCAAACCGCCGACGCAATCCCGCTCGTTCCTGATCGACGCCGGCGCCGCCTCCGCCGGTTATGCCAGCGACATCACCCGTACCTACGCCGCGCACGGTGCCAGCGAGTTCCAAGCGCTGATCGACAGCATGGACAAGGCTCAACAGGGCTTTGTCGCCAAGGTACGCGCCGGGCAGAGCTATCCGGAGCTGCATATCCACGCTCATCGCGTCGTAGGCGAGGTATTGCGCGAGCACGGCATCTTGCACATGAGTGCGGAGAGCGCAGTGGAAAGAGGCGTCACTTCGACATTCTTCCCGCATGGCCTGGGGCATCCCATCGGCTTGCAAGTGCACGATGTGGCGGGCTTCCAGCAGAACGAACGCGGCGGCAATATTCCGCGCCCCAGCGGGCACCCCTACCTGCGCATGACCCGCGTGCTGGAGCCGGGCATGGTGGTAACGATCGAACCGGGACTGTATTTCATCGGCATGCTGCTGGACGAGTTGCGCGCAAGCCCCGAAGCCGCCCATGTGAACTGGGCCAAGGTCGACGCGTTACGTCCATATGGCGGCATCCGTATCGAGGACGATGTGGTGTGCACCGAAAGCGAGCCGGAAAACCTGACACGCGATGCGTTCGCGATGGCATGAAGCCCCTGGGTTCCGGGCCGGGCGGCGCGTAGGGTTCCCATCGCGCACTTGATCCTCGTCAATCCGACGACCGACTCCAGGCTGCAAGATCGCAAAGGTGGCTGCAAGGCCACCTTTTGTTGTGTACGGCTCCGCAACCTCCGAACTCCACACTGGAAACAGGTACGTGCCCCCACTATCCTGCCTGCGACAATTGACCATCTGCGACATTGCTCCACAGCGACAGCTTCTCGCGTTCGGACGTATGCTTTTTTAGGCAAATCCCGGGGACCGCTGCATGATCGTGTCAGTCGCCGCAACCGAGCAAACTCCCGCAGCACGTAAACCGCTGCGCCGGCTGGGCGTCAAACTCGTCGCGTTGGTCGTCGCCAAGATCCTCGTGCTTACCCTTATCTGGTGGATTGCCATCGCGCCGCACCCGCGGCCCGATGCCAGCCCGCGTGCCATCGAGCAATTGCTCGCACCTGCCCACGCTTCTTCACATGGAGGTAGTCCATGATCGTCGACGCCGATGTCGTGACTTTGTCGCGACTTCAGTTTGCACTGACTGCGCTGTATCACTTCCTGTTTGTTCCATTGACGCTCGGCCTGGTGTGGATACTCGCCATCATGGAGGCGGTCTATGTAATGACTCGCCGCGAGGTATGGAAGCGCATGGTGCAGTACTGGGGCGTGCTCTTCGGCATCAACTTCGCCATGGGCGTGGCCACCGGCATCACCATGGA
>NZ_DATCRY010000164.1:0-16366 GCF_036568765.1 Dyella sp.
CGGCTGGAGATCGTCATCGAGGGTCAGTTGATCGATATCGTCAGCCGGGGTTTCGATGCAGGGATTCGTTTTGGCGACATGATCGAGCGCGACATGGTGGCGGTAAAGATCGGACCGCCGATCAGCGTGCACGTGATTGCATCGCCCGATTACCTCGCGCGGCATGGGGTACCGCGGCATCCGCGCGATCTGCTCGAGCACGATTGCATCAGCTTTCGTTACCCTACCAGCGGGCAGATCGAGCGTTGGGTTTTCGAGAAGGACAGCGAGCAGTTGGCCTTGAACGTCAACGGCCGGCTGACTTTCAACGATTCGGCCGCCCTGACGCAGGCTGCGCTCGACGGGCTGGGTGTGGTCTACACCATCAATGGGTATATCGAGCGCTTCATCGAGGACGGGCGGCTAGTGCGTGTGCTTAGCGACTGGAGTCCGCCGCTGGAAAGCCTGTATCTGTATTTTCCAGAGCGGCGACGGGTGCCGCCGAAGCTGCGCGCGCTGATCGATTTCTTGCGAGATGAGCCGATAGGCGAAAAGCCGACGACAGATGCTCTGGTTGCGTCGTAGGAAAGGCTCCAGGCCCCAGCGAGCCCCGCGCAAAAGGGGCTTGGGGCTGGAGCCCAGTGCCTTAAAACAGCGTCAAGAAAAACCGGCGATCCGATGCGGCACATACGGTGCCTCCAACGCCTCGATTTCCTCGCTCGTAAGCTTTAACGACAAAGCCGCGACCGCATCGTCCAAATGATGCGGCTTGGACGCCCCGATAATCGGTGCCATTACTGGCGACTTCTGCGCAACCCACGCCAATGCCACCTGTGCACGCGGCACGCCACGTGACGCTGCAACCTTCGCCACGGCATCGATCACAGCGCGGTCGGCGTCCGCAGTGGCTGCGTAAAGCGTCTGCCCGTAAACATCCGATTCCTGCCGCTCGGTGGTTTCATCCCAGTCCCTCGTCAGGCGTCCGCGAGCGAGCGGGCTCCAGGGGATCACACCGATGCCCTGGTCGCTGCACAGGCCGAGCATTTCGCGCTCTTCCTCGCGATAGAGCAGGTTGAGATGGTTCTGCATGCTGACGAATTCCGTCCAGCCATGCAGCCGGGAGGTATAGATCGCTTTGGCGAACTGCCAGGCATACATCGACGATGCACCGATGTAGCGTGCCTTGCCGGCCTTGACCACATCGTGAAGCGCCTCGAGCGTTTCTTCGATAGGCGTAGTCGCATCCCATCGATGGATCTGGTACAGATCGACGTAGTCGGTGCCGAGGCGCCGCAGGCTGTTGTCGATCTCGGCCATGATCGCCTTGCGCGAAAGGCCGGCGCCGTTCGGGCCGGAATGCATGCGATTGAAGACCTTGGTCGCCAGCACGATGTCTTCGCGGCGGCCGAAGTCGCGGATCGCCCGCCCGACGATTTCCTCAGAGCTGCCATCGGAATAGACATTGGCCGTATCGAGGAAGTTGATGCCCGCTTCCAGTGCCTGGCGAATCAATGGCCGGCTCTTTTCCTCATCCAGGGTCCAAGTGTGGTTGCCGCGATCCGGTGCGCCGAACGTCATGCAGCCCAGGCATAGGCGCGATACCTCCAGGCCGGTACGACCCAATTTCACGTATTCCATGCTTCTTCCTCTCACCGCGGCCATGCCGCTTGCAAGAAGGGTAACGCGCCCCATGTGTAGCTTGAATACGCCTGTGGCGAAAAGGCTTTGAAGCAAACCTAACGAATGATTATCCAGGCTCGCTTCAAAGGGTATCGACGATGGCCTGGCTTATCGGCGGGCAGGGTGGGGCTTAGCATGCGTCCACTTTTCCATGCTGGGAGACAGCTATGAATCAACCTAAGATATTCCTGATCACTGGCGTCAGCACTGGCCTGGGGCGCGCCTTGGCGGAGGTTGCCTTGCGCGAGGGGCATCGCGTCGCGGGTACCGTGCGTGATGAAGCGTCCGCAAGAAGCTTCGAGGCGCTCGCGCCGGGAAGCGCATTTGCCTATCTGCTCGACGTCACCGATACGGTCCGCATCGCACCGACAGTTGCCGAGATCGAGCAGCGAACCGGGCCGGTCGACGTCCTGGTCAACAATGCCGGTTACGGCCACGAAGGCGTATTGGAAGAAGCGGCGCTGGACGATCTGCGGCGCCAATTCGAAGTGAATGTCTTCGGCGCCGTGGCGATGATTCAGGCCGTGCTGCCCTATATGCGCAAGCGTCGTGCCGGTCGCATCCTCAATATCACGTCGATGGGCGGCATCATCACGATGCCGGGCATCAGTTTCTACCATGGCAGCAAGTTCGCGCTCGAGGGCATCTCCGAAAGCCTGGCCAAGGAGGTGCGCAGCCTCGGCATTTATGTCACCGCAGTGGCGCCGGGTGGGTTCCGGACCGATTGGGCCGGTCGCTCGATGGTGCGTAGCGAGCGTCGCATTGCCGATTACGACGCGGTATTCGATCCGCTGCGCGAGCGCCGCAAGAACATCAGCGGCCATCAGCCCGGCGATCCGCACAAGGCCGGCGAGGCCCTGCTCAAGCTGGTCGCCAGTGACGACCCGCCCATGCATCTGTTGCTCGGTCGCGATGCCATGACCATGGTGCGCGAAAAATTGGGTGCGCTCAAAAGCGAGTTCGACACCTGGGAGCAGGTCACCTTATCGACCGATTTTTCCTGATCGTTTATCCACGAACCGAGAGAATAACCATGTCCATTCCCAATGCAGCCCGTTCCGGAAGCTTCAAGATCGGCGGCGACATGCCGGTCAACCGTTTAGGGTTCGGTGCCATGCGTATTGTCGGCGACGGCGTCTGGGGTGAGCCGGCCGATCGAGCCGAAGCCATCCGTGTGCTCAAACGCTTGCCCGACCTTGGTGTCGATTTCATCGACACGGCCGACGCTTACGGCCCGGATATTTCCGAATTGCTGATTGCCGAGGCCTTGCGGCCGTATAAGAACCTGATCGTGGCGACCAAGGGTGGCCTGACGCGTACAGGCCCCAACCAATGGATCCCACTGGGCCGCCCGGAGTATCTGATTCAACAAGCACACAAGAGTCTGCGTCAATTGGGCGTCGAACGTATCGATTTGTGGCAGTTGCATCGCATCGATCCCAAGGTTCCGCGCGATGAACAGTTCGATGCGATCAAATCCTTGATCGAGGGCGGTGTGATCCGCCATGCCGGCTTGAGCGAAGTCAGCGTCGAAGAGATCGAAGCCGCCGGCAAGTTCTTCGATGTGGTGACGGTGCAGAATCGCTACAACCTGGTCGACCGCACCAGCGAAGACGTGCTCGATTACTGTGCACAGCACAACATCGGCTTTATTCCGTGGTTCCCGTTGGCTGCTGGCGATCTGGCCAAGCCGGGTTCGTTGCTCGATGCCATTGCCAAGCAGCATGGCGCCGCGCCGAGCCAGATCGCGCTTGCATGGGTGCTCAAGCGTAGTCCGGTGATGTTGCCGATTCCGGGCACGTCGAAGGTCAAGCACTTGGAAGAAAATATGACCGCGGTGGACATCGAGCTGTCCGACGAGGAATTTGCTGCGCTGGATAAGGAAGGCAAAGCGGCGTTCGCGCGTGGCGGTTGACGGATAGGGGGCGACCCTCACTCCATCCCTCTTTTCTGGTTTCGCCCGATGGAGAGGGAAGGGGTGAGGGACGCTTCAACTCAGCGATGAACTGCTGACCTGCGCCGCCGTGCTCTCCAAAAAAGAAAACCGGTAACCAGCATAAACGTAGGCATCAACCCACCAAGCAGCGCCAGTCCGTGCCATAGTGGCCCGCCCACCGCTGCCGAATGAATCGGAAAAAGCGCATTGGCCAACCGCCCCCCGGTACCGAGCTTGGTCGCATCTTCACCGCCGATGACTCGCGCAGCGAACGGATCGATCCAAAGATTGCTGCGCCCCGCCGGATTCCACTCGCCCGGTCGACGCACGCGCATCACCAGCGCCGTTCCGGGCTTGGCGGGCAATGAAACACGTGTAATCGCCGCATCCGGCACGGCGTTTTGTGCTGCAACCAGAATGGCCTGCCAATCCGGCTTACCTTCGGCATCGCCCGCCAGCGTCGGCGGCTTGGCCGGTGCCGGCTCGCCGAACGCATGCGCAAGTCCGGTACGCACGGCACCGCGATAAGCCATCGTCGTGCCGGTGCCGATCATCGCGATAAGCAAAGGCAGGGCAACCACGCCGGCAAAGCGGTGCCAACTTGCCCAGCGCAGGATCGGTGGGCGCGTATGCGGGCGCATGTGCTGTAGCGCGCGCTTGCGCCCGGGCCAATAAAGCCAAGCGCCCGAAACGATCATGAAGAGCCCGGTGATCGCCACGATGCCAAGCACTGTCTCGCCCACCTCGCCCGACAGCAGATGCGTATGCCAGTCCAGCAGCACCAACAAGGGATCGTGGCCCGCACGGCGATGCAGGATTGCCTCCCCGCTGACCGGGTCGAAATACATCCGGTCCCCACCTTTGAGCGTACCTTCGAAAGCTGTCAATTCGCCGTTGGGCAACGCGATGCCACGCAGCTTACCGCCATCGGGCGTGTCGAGGATGTGCTGCAGCGAGTGGCCCAGGCCGGCGGTGTCGGGCACGGTTCGGCCAGCCAGCTCAGGATGCAGCGTCGTCAGCAGCGGCCCTTCGAAACTCAAGATACAGCCGGTCAGTGTGACCAGGGCCAATACCGTGCCAAGGCTCAAGCCGAGCCACAGGTGCAGTGATTTCAGGAGCTGGCGGACGCGTCGCGGAGGGCGCATTGGCTGGCGAAGGGTATGCATGGCGATCAGAAGTCCACGTTGGCTTGCACGTAATACGTACGTGGCTGGCCGACATAAAGGCCGCCATTGTTATCGGTGGAACGAGTGAAATAGCGACGATCGAATACGTTCTTGACGCCTACGCCCAAGCGCAGGTTTGAAAATGCCTTGCCGAACGCATATTCCGTGCGCAGATTCCAAGTCGTCCAACCCGGGATATCGCCCAGTTCGCCGTCCGGTGTACCGGCGGTTTGATACGGCACAGGATTGGCCGGATCGAAACTCGGCGAGCCGGGTGAGTGCTGGCGCGACTGTGAGAAGGCATCTACGTTGAACGTCCACTGCGCGCGCATATAGCGCAGGCCTGCATTGGCGGTACGGCGCGAATAGAATGGCAGGTCGCGGCCGGCAAACGAGCCGTACTTCGCTACCGCATGCGTATAGGTAGCCGTACCCCATAGGCTCAGACCTTCCAGGCGCTCGTCGAGCGCGCCGAAGTCGATGTGCCCGGCCGACTCGACGCCCTTGTGCGTCGTTGCACCCAGACTTGTCCAGCCATCGTAAGAGTCGGGCACTCCAGGGAGTTTGCCTACCAACTGCAACTCGTGGTCGAAGTTGATGCGGAACAGCGAAACTTCGCCGCCCCAGGCAGCCGTGTCGTAACGCGTGCCGATTTCATAGGTGCGCGCCTTTTCCGGCTGCAGACCTTGGGCGAATTGGTTGGTCGAATCTTTCTGGCCGATCTGGAAGTACTGCAAGGCACCGAACGACGTTTCCGCGTTGCCGTACAGCTTCCACGTATCGCTCAGGTGATAGATCACGTTGAGCGAAGGCAGCGGTTCGGAATAACTTTCGCGACGAAAGGCCGGTCCCTTGACTGTCACGGTGTCGCTCGGATGTGCTTCCCACCAGCTGTCGATACGTTCATAGCGCAGGCCGGGCGTGATCGTCCATGCGCCTACGTTGATGGTGTCGTCGATATACACTGCATTCGCTCGGTTCGAGCCGGTGTTATTGCCGCTCAGCACATAGGGGCTCGTATAAGGAAAGCTATCGAATGGCGTGTAATCCAGCGAAGAGACGTACTTGTTGGTACGCAACGTCTGCTCGTGCATGTACTCGGTCAGATAGCGGTAGCCCACGCTGATTTCATGCGTCCATGGCCCCCAGTCGAACCATTGCGAGTAGCGCGGTTCGATGGCGAAGGTATGGTAGTTACGTGGGAAGGCATTGAGCTGATGCGTGTACATGCCGGAGGTCGGATCTTGCGTGACCGTTTCCAGATGGCTACCGCGGAAGCTGTTCGTGTAGTAGGTCTGTACCTCAAAACTACGTGTCTCGTCACGATGACTGTACTTAAGTGCAGCGTCCGAGCGGCGACCATGGAAGTCGTCGAATGGCCTTAACGACTGAAACGGGTTGGCGTTGTATTCGGCCTGGCTCAGGCCACCGGGCATGCCGGCCTGGCCGTCGTAGTAATGCAGGCTTCCGGTGATTTCATCGGTGTTGCCAATCGTGTATTTGGCCTTGAGCATCAGGTCGTCAATGCTCTCGTTATCTTGTTTCTCGCGATAACCTGGGCCATGCGCGCCGCTGTACAGCAGGGCCATACCCAGGCCGGATGCCGTCGTGCCACCGATAAACGCATGGCTCTGCGTGCGGATGCCGCCGTATTCGCCACCTTGCAGTTGCACGCCGGCGTCGCCGCCGAAAGTGGCGGGGATATCGCGAGTGACGAAGTTGATGATGCCACCGACGTTCTGCGGTCCGTAGCGCACCGAACCGCCGCCGCGCACGACATCGACAGCTTGCAGATTACCGAGCGCCACCGGGGCCATCGAGACCTGCGGCTGACCATAGGGCGCCACCGCGATCGGTATGCCATCGAGTAGCAGCGTGGAGCGCGGCGACAAGCGCGAGGTCAGGCCGCGCACACCGACATTGAGCGACACATCGCTGCCACCGGTGCCATTGTTTTCTTGCACCTGTACGCCAGGAACGATGCGCAACGCATCGCGCAGATTGACCGCACCGCTTTCCTGCCATTGTTCGCGACGTATGACGGTACGGGCACCAGGATGGTTGATTACCGCATTCTGATTCGCCTCGGCCAGCCAGTCCCCGATGACACTGACGCCCTGCAGATTGGCGACGGGTTTCTTGTCTGCGGCCAGTGGGGCGGCAGCGGGAGCGGCGTCCTGTGCCACAGCCTGGGCGGCAAGGGCAAAGTCGCCGGCCAGGGCAATCAGGATGGCCGCGGATAAGGAACGCATCAAAACGGGATTCTCCTTGCGATAGCCAACTATCGTAATTGCGAATCATTATCGTTTCAATCGATGCGAACTATGGCCGATAACCCCTTGGCTGACAGATGCCTGGCGCCTAGACCTAAGGACGCTATTCAAGCGCTGTCCGCTCCCTTAATGTGATGCCCTACACACTTCGAGACCGCTTATGCCGCTACACAACGTGGTCGAACACCCTCTCACCGTCGGCGGTGAGCAATTCATTGAAGGTCCGGCCCCGGGCGGCAGGTATGCCGCGATTTTCGAAGACGATGGCGATACGGGTTATCTATACGCCCTGGATCTGTCGCGGCAAGAGCAGCCGATCCAGGATGCCCTGCACATCTACAACGTGGTCAATATCGCCGACCGCGAGACGATGTCCACCCTGACTATCGGTTGGTCCGGCGACGGGCTAAAAGCGGCGCTGCTGATTAATGGCCATCCCCATGCGGTGATCGACTTTGTCGCCAAGCACGGTTATTGCCGCACAGGATTTCCGCCTCCCTCGATCGAAAGCGGTTGGATCGGCCACGATTGGGACGATACGGCGATGGATCTGTTTGCTTGATGCTTGCCGCTTCTGCCTTGGGAGGCTTTCGATGGATCGAATCGCTATCCATGTGGGCGTCTATGCCACCAGCCGTGGCGTCGCCGAATCGGTGAAACGGCATATGCAAACGCTCCGGTTCGATATCAGCAAGGCGGGCAATGGCCCATATGCGTTGCTCTTGCTTTACGACAGGTTCTCTTTGTGAGAACCGGTATCGCCTTGCGAAAGATTATGCAGCAACACGTCCACTGGGGCTTTCAGCCTCGGTGGTAGCGGGCGATGGATCAACCAAGATACGACATTGATTCGAAAGTCGGTTACATCGAGCACCTTGAGCTTGTCGCGATAACGGCTGCTATTGAGCGCATCGGGCGTGACCAGACCGATGCCGGCACCGCGCGAAACCAATGAGAGCTGCAAATCGGAGCCGAAAGCTTCGACGCCGACGTTGAACTGCAGGCCCCTGGCTTCCACGGCGTGGCGCAAAGTGGAACGCATGCCGCAACCGTTCTGGCTAAGCACCCAGGCATGCGATGCAAGATCGTTCAAGCTGACGCGTGTTTTCAGGCCCAGCTCGGGGGACGCTACGACCTTGATCGATTGTCGGTTGAACTCTCGCGCGATCATGCCTGGAGGGGGCGAGGTGCTTTCCGAATAGACGATAGCGGCCACGTCAAGGTTGCCTTGTTCGAGCTGGTCGACCAGTCCTGGCGACCAGCCGCCTTGGATACGCAGGGTCAGTTTGGGAAAAGCTTCGCGCAGGGCGTCGACCGGTGCGGCCAAGGCCATGTCCGCCAACATCGGTGGCATCCCCAGGCGTAGTTCGCCGGTCGGCTCGACATCGTCGCGTACCGAGGCCAGCAGTTCGGATTCGGCCTGCAGTATCTGGCGCCCTCTCTGGTAGACCTCCAGGCCTGCCGCGGTGGGGCGCAATGGCTTGGACTGGCGATCGAGCAACTCGACGCCGAGCAGATTCTCCAAGCTTTGCACGCGACGAGTGACTCCCGGTTGCGTCAGGTGCAACGAAGCGGCGGCCTGCACGATCGAGCCGGTATCGACGACGGCGATAAACGCGCTGATGTCTCGAGTATTCATAGGACGACCAGAGTATGCTTATTTGGCATAAAGAATATAAACATTATTCAATTGATGCATGTCTCCGAGCTATTTAGCATCCACAACCATCTTCTTTGCAAGGCTTTTTTCATGCAGCACGCCTCTAGCCAGGCCGTGGCGGTCGAGCCCGTCGCCGAACCGCTCGAAACCCTGACCGGGCCGCTGACATTCCTGTTCGCGCTGGCCGTTGGCGTCATCATCGTGAACCTGTCGGCAGCTCAGCCGCTGACCGGGCCAGTGGGGCGATCGTTGCATTTGCCACCTTCCTGGAGCGGTTTAGTGGCGATGCTGCCTCAGCTTGGCTACGCGGTTGGCATGTTATTCCTGGTACCGCTGGCCGATTTGTTCGAGAACCGGCGCCTTACTGTGGTCACCCTGGCGTGCTGTGCGGCGATGTTGGGACTAGCGGCGATCGCGCCTACTGCACCATGGTTCTTGTTCGCTGTGTGCGTTGCCGGCGCAACCTCCTGCGCAATCCAGATTCTGGTACCGCTGGCTGCGGCGATGGCACATCCGGACCGGCGCGGTACGGCGGTGGGCAATGTCATGAGCGGCGTGATGGTCGGCATCCTGCTGTCGCGTCCGCTGGCCAGCCTGGTTGCCGGCAACTTCGGTTGGCGCTGGTTCTATGGCCTGCTGGCGATCATGAATACCCTGATGGCAGTGGCGTTATACCGCGGTCTGCCGAAGCGGCACCCCGAAAGAATCAGTTCTTACCGCGCGTTGATGGGATCGCTGGTGACCTTGTGGTGGCGTGAGCCGGTGCTGCGGCGTTACGCGCTCTCGGCGGCGATCTGCATGGCGGCATTTACGGCATTCTGGACGGCGATCGGCTTGCGTCTGGTGCAACAGCCGTTCGGTTTGAGCGCGCACGGCCTGGCGTTGTTCGCCTTTGCCGGTGTTGCTGGCACGGTGGTGGCGCCCGTCGCCGGACGCATCGGCGATCGCGGGTTGAGCGTAGCGGGCATGCCGATAACGCATATGATCATGGTCATAGGTTTTCTTATGGCCGGCGCAGCAGGTGCGGGCTGGTTCGGTTTTTCGCTCGACGCACATCCGTCGTTCGCCATCGGTGCCTTGGTGGCGGCTGCAATCGTCATCGATGCGGGAGCCATTGCCGATCAGACACTCGGTCGGCGCGCCGTCAACATGCTCGACTCGACTGCACGCAGTCGGTTGAACGGCTTGTTCGTGGGTGTGTTCTTCATTGGCGGCGGTCTGGGCGCGCTGGCGACCGGTGTGGCCTGGGCGGCGGCCGGTTGGAGCGGGGTGTGTATCCTGGCCTTGGCGATCTGCCTGCTGGCTTTCGTGTTGGACGCAACGAGTCGTCGAGCGATGTTGACGGCAGGTATTTGAGACTGTCGAACTACCGCTCGATGTCGATAGGGCCGGCGGGCGCTTCAACAGCGGTAAGCGTATGCAGGTCCGCACGGTAGCGCACGATATGGAAGCCATCCGGCTCGCGCTTGGCTGTTCGCTTGGCTTGCGCTGCGAGGCTGGCGATGCTTTCGGCATCGTTGGGGAATTCGTCGACGATGGCCACAGCGCCTACCGAGACGGTGGTCAAGGGGAAAAAGCGCTGATTGCCATGACGATCTTCCGCTTCGATACCGCCATGCAGCCGGTCGTTATCGTCGAACAGTGCGGCGGCCAACGCGTTGAAGCGCTCGCGCATTTGCCGGCAGCGCTCTTCCCAATCGTTGCTCTGAAACAACACGATGAAATCGTCGCCACCGATATGACCGACGAAGTCGCTATCCTGGCGCAGGTCGCCGGTAAGCGTACTGGCCAGTAGGCGGATCATCTCGTCGCCGCGAAAATAGCCATAGTGGTCGTTGAACGGCTTGAAGAAATCCAGGTCGAAATATGTGGTGACGAAGGGGCGTCGCGCCTGCAGCAGCCTCGCGACATGCTCGGTGACCGGAATATTGCCGGGAAGGAAGGTAAGCGGATTGGCGTAACGTGCGGCTTCTACGCGGATCTCGGTGACCCTGCGCACCAGCGATTCGCCGGTTCCCAGGCCAAGATACATGCCGCCCCGGGTAATGATGAAACCATCGCTGAGATAGCGCTGGTCTTCGCCTCGCAGGATATCGGCCATGCTTTGCAGCGACTGCTCGGAATCGCATAACAGCGGAGCGTCATACATGAATGCGCTGCATGCCTTGCGTGCGAACAGCTCCCGGGCAAACGGTTGCGCCATGCGCTCGGTAAAATGGCGACGGTTGATGATGCCCACCGGCCGTCCCTGGTCGACGACGGCGATGGCATGCAGGCGATCGTGCAAGGAAAAAATCGCCGCGACATGGTCGTTGGTCTGTGCCAGCGAAACGGCTGGCGCCTCGATCAGCAAATGCTCGGCCTTGAGCGGCCGCGCGGTGACCGGGCCGCGCACGCGTGGTGGCACCACCACATCTTGTCCAGTGATGGCATCGATGTACTGTCGGCTGGCCTGGATCGCTGGAATCGGGCTAGGCCGAGCAATCAGGAATCCCTGCGCATAGGGAATGCGAAGCTCGCGCAACATGCGCAGGTCATCGGGATCCTCGATGCCTTCGCCGACCAGGTCGGCGCCGAGCGTCTCGGCCACCATGCACAGTGCGCGCACGATCGCGAGTTTTTCCGCGCTGCGCGACAAACCGTTGACCAGGTAGCGATCGATTTTCACCACTTCGGGATGGATCTCGTTCCACATCTCGAAGTTCGAATGGCCGTTGCCGAAGTCGTCCAGCGCGATGCGAATACCGCTCGCGCGCAGATAGCCCAGGCTGTGGGCGAGCTTGGCCGCATCCTCGACGATATCGCGTTCGGTCAACTCGATTGTCACCCGGCCCAAATCGAAGCCCGGCACCGACAGTGCCTCTATGACATCCTCGGGACGCACGCCGGCCTGCAGGATGGCGTGCGCGCTGAGATTGATCAGCAAGCGACCATCCACGCCCGTACGCGCGAACTGGCTGACGATGCAGCGTGCCGCTCCCAGCTCGAAGTCGGCCAGGCGGCCACGTGCGCGAGCCAGGTCGAGCAAATCGATCGGTGTCAGCGCGGTGCCCGCCAGGGCCGAGCGAATCAGCCCCTCATGCGCGACTACCGCATGCGTCTCGATATGCACGACGGGTTGGAAATGCGCCGTCAATGCTTCGGTGGCCAGCGCCTGATCCAGCAGCGATCGCTCTCGTTCGGCATCGGACGTGACTTTGATCATCGCGGAACGGCTCTCGGGGAGACGTGAGGAATAACGCACCACATCGGCGCCTCGAACGGAAACTTGACGCGACGGTGCCGCGCGTGGCGCGACATGATGCGGGTGTGAATGTGGCAGGGCGATGTCAAACACCGGGTTATCGATGACAGCGGCCGGTTGCCGTCTGTGCCAGAGGTCCTATGGCCGGGGGGGCTTGCACAAACTTATATTTGTTATGTTATAACATTTCCATTATTGTGGAGCCGCTATGAGAACCGTTTCGCTTGCCGCGCTCGGCCTTTTGCTGGCGATACAGCCGGTGTTAGCCCAGGCTCCGCGCCGATTGGGGGTGCACGTGCATGGCGTGACCGCGGTGGATATCGGGCTCGAGGGCAGTACGTTGCAAGTGACCCTGGATGCACCGGCCATCAATATGCTCGGCTTCGAACATCCGCCGCATAACGACACTGAGAGCAAGCAGATCGAAGCGGTGCTGGCGTCCTTGCATGTGCCGGCGCCATGGTTGGAGCCGGCTACGGCGGCTCGCTGCGTACTTGCCGACAGTCGTATCCAGGCAAGCGGGCTGAGCGCCTCCGCTCCATCGGTTGGCCATGCGGATATCGATGCGCGCTATAGCTTCCGCTGCGCCGAGCCGGGACGGCTGGACCACATCGATATCCATCTGGCCGATCGTTATCCGGCTACGCACGGTCTGGCTGTCGATATCGTGCTGCCGCAAAAGCAGGAGCGCCAGGAGCTCGGCCAGGGGGAATTCCGCGTGATGCTCGCGCCGTGATCCCGTGGGGCGATGCGATGCTGGTCAGTTGCCATGATCTGCGCTTCGGCTGGGACGAAGGCGATGCGATCGTGCTGGACAGCTTCTCCGTGGCACGTGGCGAGCGCATCTTTGTCCGTGGCCCGAGCGGCAGCGGCAAGAGCAGCCTGCTCGGCTTGCTGGCTGGCGTGCTGGTGCCGCGCTCGGGTCATGTGCGTATTGAAGAAACGATCGTGTCGAGCCTGTCTGCATCGGCACGCGATCGTTTTCGTGCCGACCACATCGGTTATGTGTTCCAGCAGTTCAACCTGCTGCCGTACTTGAGTGTGCTTGATAATGTGCTGCTGGGCTGCGCGTTCTCGCTGCGTCGGCAGCGGCGCGCAGGCGGCTCATTGGTTGTGCGGCAGGAAGCAGCTCGTTTGCTCGCGGCGCTGGGTATCGGCGATGCTCGCATGTACGAGCGACGCGTTACCGAATTGAGCGTCGGGCAGCAGCAGCGAGTGGCGGCTGCACGTGCGCTGATCGGCGGCCCGACCCTGCTGCTCGCCGATGAGCCGACTTCTGCACTCGATACCGATGCACGCGATGCCTTTTTGCGCTTGCTGCTGCTCGAATGCGACCGGGCAGGAGCGGGTCTCGTTTTTGTCAGCCATGACATCGGCCTGGCACGCTACTTCGATCGCGTCGTCGAACTCAGCGGTCCGTCACAGAGGGCAGCGCCGTGCGCATCGTGACCCTGGCCTGGCACAGTCTGCGGCAACGCCGCCTTGCTGCCGTATTGACGGTACTGACCATTGGCTTGAGCGTGTGGCTGCTGCTGGGCGTCGAGCGGTTACGCGAGGATGCCCGCAACAGTTTTGCCAGCACGGTATCCGGTACAGATCTGATTGTTGGAGCCCGCTCCGGTCCCGTGAATCTGCTGTTGTACTCGGTTTTCCATCTGGGCGATGCGACCAATAACGTCTCCTGGCAAAGCTATCGGGAAATCGCCAATCTGCCCGAAGTCAGCTGGACAGTACCGCTGTCGCTGGGCGACTCGCACCGTGGCTTTCGCGTGGTCGGTACTACCGGAGAGTTTTTCCAGTATTACCGTTATGGCGACGATCATCCATTGAGCTTTGCCCAGGGGCATACCTTTGGCGATCTCTACGATGCCGTGATCGGTGCCCAGGTGGCACGCCAACTCGGCTATCGGGTGGGGCAGCCGCTGGTTATCGCACACGGGTTCGGCGGTACACGAGAGATGCTGCATGCAGACAAGCCGTTTCGTGTCGCCGGCGTGCTGGAAGCGACCGGTACGCCGGTGGACGCCAGCGTGCTCGTCAGCCTGCAGGCGATCGAGGCTATTCATGTCGATTGGCAATCGGGTATCCGCTTGCCTGGGCAGGAGGTCAGCGCGGAGCGGGCGCGCCGCATGGACCTGACGCCAAAGTCGATCACCGCCTTTTTGGTCGGTCTGCGCTCGCGTCTGTCATCGTTCGCGGTGCAACGTGCAGTCAACGAGTACACCGACGAGCCCTTGCAGGCGATTCTACCTGGTGTAGCGCTCAGCCAATTGTGGAGTCTGGTCGGCACGGCTGAAGCGGCGTTGCGTGCGGTGAGTGCGATGGTCGTGCTTGTCGGCTTGGGCGGTATGCTGACCGCCTTGCTGACCACGCTCGATGAGCGACGTCGCGAAATGGCGATCTTGCGTGCCGTCGGTGCGCCCGTGCGCACTGTATTCCGATTGCTTTTGCTCGAGGCTGGGTTGCTTGCCGCAGCTGGCGTCGTGCTGGGCGTGCTGCTGATGTATCTCACCTTGCTCGTCCTGCACGGTTATCTGGCCAGTCGCTGGGGGTTGAATCTGAGCCTTGGCTGGCCACGCGGCGAGGAGTGGTTGTTGATGGCATCCGTTCTGCTGGCTGGCTTGTGTGCCGGTTGCGTTCCGGCTTGGATCGCTTACCGCCGTTCACTGGCCGATGGTTTGCGGGTGCGCTTGTGAAACCCTGGTGGTGTGGACTCGTGCTATTGCTGTGTGCGCTTGCCGGCTGCAAACGTCAAGCGTCCGATGCCGGTGGCCCAGCCCATGCCGGCACGAGTGCCCAGGCCGCGATGGCGCAGGCCGAAGCGGCCGCCGCGGAAGGCCGTGCGCGACGAGCTCGCGCCATCGCCGACGGCACGCTTGCTGCACAAGGCTTGACTGACATGCGTGGCATGAAACCGAAGGACGACCTGGCGCCCGGTACTCTCGGTACGCTGGACGATGACGGCTACTCCGAGCTCGATTGGACGCGCATGATGCCCAAGGAGGACTACGTGCAACTCCAGCATGCGCCGCCGGTGCTGCATATCGGCAATCAGCGCGGCAAGCAGTTCGGCAGCCTGCACACCATCGCAGCGCTTGAAGGTAGAAAGGTGCGGTTAGCCGGCTACGTCGTGCCATTGGCGGCGGACGATCGCAATCGCATGACCGAGTTCTTTTTCGTGCCGTTCTACGGTGCCTGTATCCACGTGCCGCCGCCACCGCCGAACATGCTGGTGCATGTCGTCTTGGCCGAGGGCATCGATACGCCATCGCTTTGGGATCCCTATTGGCTCCGCGGCGTCCTGCATATCGAAACCACCAGCAACAGCATGGCTGCCTCGGCGTACGCCATGCAGAAGGCAGCGCTACTGCCTTACGACCAAGATCATGCTCAGGAACGACGACGCGCATTCGAGTAGCGTGCCGCGGTCGGACTATTTCCAGGCTGCCGCTCGGGTAGATATTTGGTAGCCGTCTGCGAGGATTGAAACACATGACGACACGTCTCCCTGTTACCGTGCTTTCCGGCTTTCTCGGCGCCGGAAAAACCACCTTGCTCAACCATCTGCTGCTCAACCGCGAAGGACGCAAGCTCGCGGTGATCGTCAACGACATGAGCGAACTCAATATCGATGCCGATCTGGTGCGCGACAGCGGTTTTGCAGTGACGCGCACCGACGAACGGCTCGTTGAGTTCACCAACGGCTGCATCTGCTGTACCTTGCGCGACGACCTGATGCAGGAAGTCCGACGTTTGGCCGAAGAAGCGCGCTTCGACTACCTGCTGATCGAATCCACCGGTATTTCCGAGCCGATGCCGGTAGCGGCTACGTTTCACGTGCGCGATGCCGATGGGTTCAGCCTGTCCGACGTTGCCCGGCTCGACACCATGGTGACCGTGGTGGACGCGCGCAGTTTCGTGCAGGATTTCTGCTCCAGCGACTTGCTGGTGGCACGCGGCGAGATTGCGGGTGCGGACGATCGGCGCCCGCTGGTGCAGCTTCTGACCGATCAGATCGAATTTGCCGATATCATCGTGATCAACAAGTGCGATGCCGTCGATGCCGCAGCGCTGTGCCAGCTGCATCGATTGCTGCGTGCGCTCAATCGCACTGCGCGCCTGATCGACGCCGAATACGGTAGGGTGCCGTTGGCAAGCGTACTCGACACACATGCTTTCGACGAAGAGCGAGCCCGGCTGGCGCCCGGCTGGGTGCAGGAGCTGATGGGCCAGCACCTGCCCGAGAGCGAAGCCTATGGCATTGCCAGCTTTGTCTATCGCAGCAAGCGCCCGTTCCATCCGGCGCGCCTGCAGGATCTGTTGACAGGCGGTATTCCTGGCGTGCTGCGCGCCAAGGGCTTTTTCTGGCTCGCCAGCCGGATGGATTGGGTGGGCGAACTGGCAGTCGCCGGGGGCGCCACCGAGACC
>NZ_DATCRY010000165.1:0-23247 GCF_036568765.1 Dyella sp.
GTGCCCCGATGTCGGTTCCACAGAATCTTCACATCGCCTCACCCGAATTCCAGCAGCCCAGTAAGCCGTCGGCCCGTGGGGAGGCTGACTTGTCTCAGCATCGAGAAGAGTCGGAGTGAGTGAGTCATGTCGGATCGTGAAGAGGGCTTAGTTAAATGGTTCAACGACGCCAAGGGGTTCGGATTTATCAGTCGTAAGAATGGGGCGGATGTTTTCGTCCATTTTCGCGCCATCCAGGGCACGGGCTTCAAATCCCTCAAAGAGGGGCAGAAGGTCAGCTTCAAGGTGGTGGACGGACAGAAAGGCCAGCAGGCCGAAGATGTTCAACCGCTTTAAGTGGCTCGCGGTTGAATATATTTCCGTGGGAACGGGCCGGCGCATGCCGGCCCTTTCTTTGTTGCAGGCAAGCACGTTTTGAGAGGCGCTGTGCAAGCTGTCGAATCGGATAGTCCGCCGCAAGAGCAGGGGGTGCCCGTCGTCAGTGAGGACGGCGCGCAATGGCAATTGCTTTGGCGCTCGCCCTCTATGCCGGTGCACACAGTGTTGTACTGGATGCCTGCGATGGGCGTGGCAGCAAAACATTATTTGCCTTTAGCCGAAGCGCTCGCCGCTCGTGGCGTGGCGGTGGCGATTCACGAATGGCGCGGTATCGGCTCCAGCGATCGCCGTGCCAGCCGCCATGCGAACTGGACCTATAAAACCCTGCTCGAACGGGATCTGCCGGCGGGTCTGGCGGTCGTGCGTGCCGAGTGGCCACAGGCGCGCCGAATCTTGGGCGGGCATAGCCTGGGTGGACAGTTGGCATCGGTTTTTGGCGGCTTATGTCCGAAGTCTTTCGACGGGCTGATCCTTGTTGCCAGCGGCGCGCCGTATTGGCGCCGGTTCGCGCACGGCTGGCTGGTGGGATTGGCTTACGTCGCCGCGCCCTGGCTGGCGCGCGGTGTCGGCTATCTGCCGGGCCGACGCATTGGCTTCGGGGGCAACGAAGCGCGTGGGGTGATCGACGATTGGGCACGCAGCGGCCGAACTGGCCGCTATGCGGCGCGCGGCATGCGCGAAGACCTCGAGGCAGGCATGGCGGTGCTGAACTGGCCGATTCTGGCACTGCGTCTGCACGACGATTGGCTTGCACCGCAAGCTTCGCTCGACTGGCTGCTCGGGAAAATGCCGAAGGCGCCGAATCGTACCGAAGTACTGACGTCGGCCGAATTGGGTGGCTTGCGAGCCGATCACTTCAGCTGGATGAAGACGCCTGACGCGGTCGCCGCGCATATTGCGGACTGGGTGACCTCTTGAACCGTAATCTCGCGGCTGCACTATAGACTTCGGGTTTCTGGCCATGACGGGAGTGAGGGATATGGAAGCGCAGCCGATCCTGGTCGACGGCCGCCAGCACGATCTGGGCGACGGTTTTGTCGTGCGACGACTGTTGCCGGTACTGCAGGCGCGCCATGTCGGTCCGTTCGTGTTCTACGACCATATGGGACCGGCCAGTTTCGCGCCGGGGAAGGGTATCGACGTACGGCCGCATCCGCATATCGGTCTGGCGACTGTCACCTGGCTGTTCGACGGTGCGATTCGTCATCGCGATAGCCTGGGCAGTCTTGCCGATATCCGGCCGGGAGAGGTGAACTGGATGACATCTGGTCGGGGCATCGTTCATTCGGAGCGTACGCCGCCGGACGAGCGCCGCGATGGGCATGCATTGCATGGCGTGCAGATATGGGTCGCATTGCCACAGGCGGATGCGGAAATAGCACCCGAATTCCATCATCACGATGCGGATCAGTTGCCGCTGATCGCCTTCGAAGGCGCTTCGCTCGTGCTGGTCGCCGGCACCGCCTATGGCAAACGGTCGCCGGTGAAGATCTTTGCGCCGATGTTTTTGATCCAGGCACATCTGCGTGCGGGGGCGGTGCTGGAATGGCCCGTTGAACATACGGAGCGCGGCCTGCATGTAGTCGAGGGCAATGTGCAGTGGGAAGGGCTGGATATCGGGCCGGCGCGCATGGCGGTACAGGCTGGTGCGAACGCCTCGCCGTTGAAGGCTGTTTCGGATGCCCGGGTGATCTTGTTCGGCGGGGCCCCGCTGGATGGCGAGCGGCACCTGTGGTGGAACTTCGTAGCCAGCAGCCGCGAGCGCATCGAGGAAGCCAAGCGCGATTGGGCGGGAGGGCGTTTTCCTCGGGTACCGGGCGACGAAGAAGAATTCATTCCGTTGCCGGAGCGCTAAGCTGACTGTCACCTGCTTGCGGAGAAAGTCATGTCCGAGTTCGCCAGCTTTCGCCAGTTTTATCCTTATTATCTGGGCGAGCACAGCAATGTGAATTGCCGCCGGCTGCATTTCGTGGGAAGTGCGCTGGTGCTGACAATCCTGCTGGTCTCGTTGTCGAGCGGTGCCCTGGTCTGGCTGTGGCTGCTGCCGGTGGTGGGCTATGGCTTTGCGTGGGTCGGGCACTTCTTTTTCGAGAAGAACCGCCCGGCAACGTTTCGTCACCCCCTCTACAGCCTGATGGGCGATTGGGTCATGTTCTGGGACGTATTGCGTGGCCGGGTGAAGATCTAGTCGGGCGGTCTAGTGGTATTGACGGTGGCAGGATTCGCAAGCCTCGCCGACGGGCTTGATGGCGGCGGCAAGAGCCTGGCAATCGGTGGGCGCGGCGACGGCCGCCGATTGAATGGCGCTATGCAGCTTGTCCGCTGCATCGAGGAATGGCTGTTCGACGCCAGCGAAGGCCGGACCGATATCCCCGGATACCGCCAGGAGCGTACCGAGCTGCTTCTGCGTCTTGGCGGCGTCGCATTGCTGCGCTTTGACCGCGTTGCGCAACTGGCCGAAATGGTGCGACATCACGGTCATGACCGCGTGCGGCATCGGGTTGCGATCCTTCAAGGCATTCATGGCAAAGACGGTGCCGATGGCGCCAATGGCCAGACCCAGCAGGATCAAGAGAGCGGCTCGCATGGGGGGCTTTCCTCGGGTGGCGGACGGGGCCGGAGGGTAGCACAGGCTTGGACGGTCGCTTCCCGGATAAAATGCTTGGCTTATTTTCAGGAATTCCATCCGTCATGCGTTGTCCCTTTCCGCAGCGAGGCACCCGATGAGCACGGCCTTGCAAACCGAGCGATTTGCCGGCGTCGAGCGCCTCTATGGCGCAGGCAGCCTGGAAAAGTTCGCTGACAGCCATGTCGCGGTCATCGGCATCGGTGGCGTCGGCTCCTGGGCCGCCGAGGCGCTGGCGCGCACCGGCGTGGGCAGGCTCACCTTGATCGATGCGGACGAAGTTTGCGTGTCCAACACCAATCGGCAGTTGCATGCCTTGGATGGCGAATACGGCAAGCCCAAGGTGGGCGTGATTGCGCAGCGTGCCCATGCGATCAATCCGACGATCCGGCTGGAGGCCATTGAGCGCTTTTTGACACCGGCCACCCTGGACGAATTGCTCGACCGTGGTTACGACGCGGTACTCGATGCTTGCGATGCGTTCCGCGTCAAGCTGGAAGCCATCGCCTGGTGTCGTCGCCGAAAATTGCCGATGGTGACGGTGGGTTCGGCCGGTGGTCGTACCGACCCGACGCAGATTCGCGTGCGCGATTTGTCGCGCACCGAGCATGACGCCATGTTCAGCCTGATCCGAAAGAAACTGCGTCAGGATTTCGGTTTTCCGCGCAATCCAGACCGTTACTTCGGCGTTTCGGCGGTTTATTCGCTGCAAAACGTGCAGTACCCACAGCCGGATGGCAGCGTATGCGGGACTCGTCCGCCAGGCGGCGATGCCTTGAATCTGGCCTGCGGCGGCGGGCTGGGTGCCGCCACTCACGTGACGGGTGCGTTCGCTTTCGCGGCGGTAGGGAAGGTGTTGGAGAAGTTGCTGGAAAAACGCGGGGCTGCTTAGCGGCGTCCTGCAACCGTCGCCCCGATGTCTGCCGGGGCGACCGTGACCTTGTAGCCCTTACCAGCCCATGTAATGACCGCCATTGATCGCCAGATTCGCTCCGGTGATCCAGCAGGAGTCCTCGCCGGTAAAGAACGCCACCGCGTGAGCGATCTCTTCAGGCTTGCCCAGGCGGCCGACGGGAATCTGCGCGACGATCTTTTCGCGGACTTCCTCCGGTACCGCCATCACCATGTCAGTGGCGACATAGCCAGGGGAGACGGTGTTCACGGTGATGCCGAAGCGGGCGTTTTCCTGTGCCAGCGAGATGGTGAATCCGTGCATGCCAGCCTTGGCGGCAGCATAGTTCGCCTGGCCGTACTGACCTTTCTGGCCGTTGATCGAGCTGATCTGCACGATGCGGCCCCAGCGTCGATTGCGCATGCCATCGATCACCGGACGAGTGACGTTGAAGCAGGCGTTGAGGTTGGTGTTGACCACCTCGGTCCACTGCTCGTACGTCATCTTATGGAAAGTGGTGTCGCGCGTGATGCCAGCGTTGTTGACCAGGATCTCCACCGGGCCCAGCTTGCTGGCGATGGCTTCTGCCATGGTTTCGCAGGCGACCGGATTGGATACGTCACCCGATACCAGCAGCACATCGATGCCGTCGTTTTTCATGGCGTCGCGCCAGGCATGCGCCTTGGCCTCGTCACGGTAGTTGGTCGCGACTCGATGGCCCTGCTTGGCGAGGTAGCGAACGATCGCGCTGCCGATGCCGCCTGTGCCGCCAGTAACCAATGCCGTGCGTTGCGTCATACCTTGTCTCCTCAAAACTGGTGATGTCCGTCTCCGATCTTGCCCGCGTGGCATGTAGTCCATCGCGGACAACTACCGGTCGATCATGGCAGAACTTTGCCATGCTTGGGAACGGCATCACGCTTAAAACGTGCTGAAATTCATGCGACAAAAATGTCGGCATTTCGTTCAGTCAGTTGCGGCAATTGCGACCGGTCGAATCGTTCCAGGGCTTCGCGCAGCAGAGCGTCGGCGTCCGTCGCGCGGTGGCGCACCGTGACACCGAGGAAGGTCAGGGCGCTGTGCAGCGCCGGTATAGGGTTGGCCGGATCTACAGGGTGAGCGCCATCGGATTTTGAGAGCTTGCGGCCCTGTGTATCCAGCGCCAGCGGCAAATGCAGATAAGAGGGGGTGGGCAGCCCCAGCGCTCGTTGCAGCCAGATTTGCCGTGGCGTGGAATCGAGCAGGTCATGGCCGCGGACCACTTCGGTGACGCCCTGGTCGGCATCGTCGACGACGCAGGCCAGTTGGTAGGCGTAATAGCCCTCCACGCGTTTGATTACAAAGTCGCCGGCGGTCTCGCGTAGCCATTGGCGTTGCGGTCCTTGCAGGCCGTCGACGAAATCCACGGCGATATCCGGTACCCGCGCCCGCCATGCAGGCTCTCGTCCTTGAACGGGTGCTGCAGCGCAATATCCGTCGCGGTGCAGGCCGTTACTGCCAGCCAGATCGCTGCGGCTGCACCAGCAGGGAAATACCAGATCCGCCTTCCGCAGGCGGTCGAATGCAGCTTCGTAGGCATCATGCCGTTGCGACTGATAAAGCGTAGGTAAATCGGCATGCAGGCCAAAAGCCGGTAGCGCGCCCAGGATGGCTTGGGCCGAGCCGGGGACTTCACGTGGCGGATCGATATCCTCCATCCGCAGCAGCCATTGGCCGCTGGCGTGGCGTGCGCAAAGCCAGCTTCCCACGGCGGCCACGAGGGAACCGAAATGCAGCCGGCCGGTCGGAGAAGGAGCAAAGCGTCCGCGATAGTTCATCGGTGCAATTCTAGACGGAGCAGTCCTGGAAATCCGTTCTGCCGAACGTTGCGATGTTTTGAACAGGTATCCGTGCAATTAACTGCCACGGCCCTTGAAACCCGCCGGTCTAGCCACGATTCTCTATCGCGGTTACACCTTCTTCATGACTGCCCAGAGAGACAGCCATGCGACGCATCGCATTATTTCTTCTTACCAATATCGCCGTTCTTTTCCTGCTGAGCATCGTCTGCCGCTTGTTCGGCGTGGACCAGTGGGCTGCCGCCCGTGGCTATGGCGGCATGACCGGGCTCCTGATCTATGCCGCGATCTTCGGCATGGGCGGCGCCTTTATCTCGTTGGCCATGTCCAAGTGGATGGCCAAGATGTCCACCGGTGCCCGGGTCATCGAGCAGCCGCAAAACGAAGGCGAGCGCTGGCTTGTCGAAACCGTGCGCCGGCATGCCCAGGCCGCGGGCATCGGTATGCCTGAAGTGGCGATCTACGATGCACCGGAAATGAACGCCTTCGCGACCGGCATGACCAGGAACAGCTCGCTGGTCGCCGTCAGCACCGGCTTGCTGCAGCAAATGGATCGCGAGCAGGTATCGGCGGTGCTCGGTCATGAGATCGGACACGTCGCCAATGGCGACATGGTCACGCTTACCTTGATCCAGGGCGTGGTCAACACGCTGGTGATTGTCGCGGCACGCATCGTGGGCCGGCTGGTCGATAGCTGGCTGTCCGGTGGGCGCGATAACCGCGAGGGTGGCGGTATCGGTTACTTCGTTTCGGTGATGGTGCTGCAACTGGTGTTCGGCCTGTTTGCCTCGATGATCGTGATGGCCTTCTCGCGCTGGCGCGAATTCCGCGCCGATGCCGCCGGTGCCAAGCTGGCCGGCCGTGCCTCGATGATTTCGGCCTTGCAGCGCCTGCAGGCAAACCATGGCGAAAGCACCTTGCCGCAGACCATCGCCGCCTTCGGTATCTCCGGCCATCTGGCCGACGGTTTCAAGCGTCTGTTCATGAGTCACCCGCCGCTGGATGAGCGTATCGCCGCGTTGCAGCGCGGCTGATTCACGGCTGATTCTGCAGGCGCGGATGGGGTAGCACGGGCGCACTGGGTGCGCTCGCGCGTTATGCTTTCGGCTTCCGGCACGTCGCCTCGTGCCGGCTCTTGATTCTTTTCAGTTTTCCAACGATCTCGACGACGTCCATGACTACTACGACTGCTTCTCCCGAAACCCATAAGTTCCAGGCCGAAGTCGCCCAGGTATTGCATCTGGTGACGCATTCGCTTTATTCGCACAAGGAGATTTTCCTGCGCGAATTGATCTCCAACGCGTCGGATGCCTGCGACAAGCTTCGTTTCGAGTCGATCGCCCAACCGGAGCTGTTGGCTGGCGAAGGCGATCTGCGTATCGATGTGAGCTGGGATCCCGAGGCGCGCACAATCACCGTGAGCGACAACGGCATCGGCATGACACGCGACGAGGTTGTCGCCAATATCGGCACGATCGCCAGCTCCGGCACCCGGCGCTTTCTCGAGGCCATGTCCGGCGAGCAAAAAGCCGATGCGCGCCTGATCGGCCAGTTCGGTGTCGGCTTCTATTCGGCCTTTATTGTCGCCGACCGGGTGACGGTGCTGACGCGCCGCGCCGGTGCCGGCGAAGGCGTCAAGTGGGAGAGCGACGGCAAGGGCGAATATTCGCTAGAGCCGGCGACACTGGCCGAACGCGGCACACAGGTGATTCTGCACCTGAAAGCCGACGAGGAAGAATTCCTCAAGCCGTGGACATTGCGTTCGTTGATTACGCGCTACTCCGACCACGTCGCCTTTCCGATCCGCATGCCCAAGGAAGAAGACGGCAAGCCGGGCAGCGACTTCGAAACCGTCAATGCCGCCTCCGCCTTGTGGGCCAAATCCAAGTCCGACATCAGCGACGAGGATTATCAGGGCTTCTACAAGTCGCTCGGCCACGATTTCAACGATGCGCTGGCCTGGACGCACAATCGCGTGGAAGGCAGCCAGAGCTTCACCACGCTGCTCTACTTGCCCGAGCAGCCGCCGTTCGACCTGATGATGGGCGGGCGCGACGAGCGCAAGGGCCTGAAGCTGTATATCAAGCGTGTTTTCATCATGGATGCGGCCGAAGAGCTGCTGCGGAACTATCTGCGCTTCGTGCGTGGCGTGGTCGACGCGGACGATCTGCCGTTGAACGTGAGCCGCGAGATCCTCCAGCAGAACCGTCAGCTCGAGCGGATCAAGGGCGCGTGCGTCAAGCGCGTGCTGGATCTGATCGAAAAGCTGGCTCGCGACGAGCCGGAAAAGTTCGCTACGTTCTACAAGGCGTTCGGCAACACGCTCAAGGAAGGCATTGTCGAAGATCACGCCAACAAGGAGCGCATCGCCAAACTGCTTCGTTTCGCCTCGACCGCCGGTACAGGCGGTGCGCAGACGATATCGCTCGACGATTACGTCGGCCGTATGGCAGTGGGCCAGGATACGATCTGGTACATCACCGCCGACAGCTATGCGGCTGCCGTCGGCAGCCCGCAACTGGAGGCCTTCAAGGCCAAGGGCACTGAAGTATTGCTGATGTTCGATCGCATCGACGAATGGATGCTGGGCAACCTTACCGAGTACGCCGACAAGAAGCTCAAGAACGTGGCCAAGGGGGAGCTTCCGCTGGACGAAGACGACAAGCGGCAGCAAGAGGAAGCCAGCAAGGCGGCCGCCCCGTTGGTATCGAAGCTCAAGGACTTGCTCGGCGACCGCATTGCCGATGTACGTGTTTCTGCGCGTCTGACCGATTCGCCATCCTGCCTGGCGCTCAGCGATTTCGAAATGGCGCCGCATCTGGCGCGCTTGCTGCGCGAGGCCGGCCACGATATGCCGACGAGCAAGCCGACGCTGGAAATCAATCCGCAGCATGCGCTGCTAAAGCGTGTGGAAGCGGAGCCGGATGCAGCCAAGGCTGCCGATCTGGCCAACCTGTTGCTGGAGCAGGCCGAGATCGCCGCCGGTGCACAGTTGCCGGATCCGGCAGCGTTCGTGCAACGGATGAATCGAGTGCTGTTGGGATAATCCCGCAAGCTCGAAAGCGTCGTGATGAAAAGCCCGCCATTGAGCGGGCTTTTCTTTGTGTGGCACGCCCCCTGTCCCGACAACCTGCCGGCGAATCCAGACAAGAAGGTTGGGATGAGAGGGAACCTTGTTCTTGCCGCATCGGTTAGTCTTGCCAGGCATCTCCAGGAGCCCTGCTGACAAATGAGCGCGCTGCTTCTCCTTTTCATTTGCCTGGCGCTCGGCATACTGGTCAGGCGATTCGCATCGCCGCCTGCTGGCATCGTGCCCGGCATCAACTGGTGGGTCATCAACGTCGCCCTGCCTGCGCTGGTGCTGGAGATGATTCCGCGCATCCGGGTCGATCCCCAGCTATGGTTCCCCGTCGCCGCCATGCTTTTCACCTTCGGCGGTTCATGGCTGTTGTTTGCATCGCTGGGCAAGTGGCTGCGATGGTCGCGCGAACGCACCGGTGCGCTGATCCTCGTGTGCGGGTTCGGCAATACCTCTTTCATGGGGTATCCGATGATGGAGGCGTTGCATGGCAAGGAAGGGCTTGCCATTGCCGTAGTGTCCGACCAACTGGGCTGTTTTCCTCTGCTGGCGTCGGCGGGTGTACTGGTGGCGTCGCTCTATGCCGGTCGCCAGCCTCAGGCTGGGGCGATCGCGCGGCGTATCCTCGCATTTCCCGCCTTCGTCGCCCTGGTTGTGGCGATTGTTGTAGGCATCCTGGGCGGTTGGCCGTCTATCGTGGATGGGGTGCTGATATCGCTTGGCGCAACCTTGACGCCGTTGGCACTGTTCTCGGTCGGCCTGCAATTCAAGTTGCACTCCGGCAAAGGGCAGCTCGCCGCCGTCGGATTAGGGTTAGGCTGGAAACTCCTGCTCGCGCCGCTGGCCTGTTGGGTAGGGGGGCGAGCGGCGGGTATCGATGGTTTGGTACTGGTCGTCGGTGTCCTTCAGGCGGGCATGGCGCCGATGATTTCGGCTGCGATCCTGGCCGATGACTATCGGCTGGAGCCTACGCTGGCCAATACGGTGCTCGGTGCCGGCATCGTGCTTTCCCTAGTGACGATTCCCTTGGGTAACTGGTTGTTGACGGCGTTCTAGCCAAGATCGGCGATAATCCGGCCATGCCGATCGATACACCTCATTCCCTCGTCCAGGTGCGTGCCGACGTATGGCTGTGGGCCGCGCGTTTCTTCAAGACCCGCAGCATCGCCAAACAGGCGATCGATGGCGGCAAGATCGAAGTCAACGGCGCAGGCTGCAAGCCGTCAAAAGCCCTGCATGTCGGCGACACGCTACGGGTTACGCGCGGCGAGGAACGCCTGGAAGTCGAAGTGCTTGCCTTAGCCGAACAGCGCGGCCCGGCGGCCGCCGCGCAGGCGCTGTATCGCGAGAGCGAGGCCAGCGTCGCCGCGCGAGCGGCCATGCGCGAGACGCGGCGCCTGCAAGGCGGCGCACCGGGTCCGATGCGCCGCCCTGACAAGCAAGATCGACGGCTCCTGTTACGTTTGAAAGAACAGGGGTAGCGCTCAGCTACCCAAGTGTTTCAGGCGATACAAGGCCTCCAGCGCTTCGCGCGGGGTCAACGCATCCGGGTCGATGTCCTCCAGTGCGCGTTCGACGGCCGAAGGCTGCGCAGCGAACAAACCTAGTTGCGGCGAAGCGTCCGCGGTCTTGGCGGGCTTGGCTACTTGCGCATGCATGCCGCGCTCCAGTTCCGCCAATGTGCGTCGCGCATCGGCGATCACGCTGCGCGGCAAGCCTGCCAAGGCTGCGACTTGCAAGCCGAAGCTACGGTTGGCCGGACCTTCCTTGACCGCATGCATGAACACCAACTGCTCGCCGTACTCCACAGCATCGAGGTGCACATTGGCAATGGTGGGGTATTCGGTAGCCAGTTCGGTCAGCTCGAAATAATGCGTCGCGAACAAGGTATAGGCACGGCTGGCTGCAGCCAGGTGCACGGCTGCCGCACGTGCCAGCGCCAAGCCATCGTAAGTGCTGGTGCCGCGGCCGACTTCGTCCATCAGCACCAGGCTGTGCTCGGTGGCGTTGTGCAGGATATTGGCCGTCTCGCTCATTTCCACCATGAAAGTAGATTGACCGCGTGACAGGTCGTCGCCCGCCCCGATACGGGTAAAAATGCGATCGACCGGACCGATCGTCGCTTTACTGGCGGGTACGTAACTGCCGATATGCGCAAGCAGCACGATGAGGGCGTTCTGTCGCATGTAGGTCGACTTACCGCCCATGTTCGGGCCGGTGATGACCAGCATGCGGCGACCATCGTCCAATTGCAGGTCATTCGGCTCGAACGGTTCGTCGCGGACTTTTTCTACAACCGGATGGCGTCCACGCTCGATCGCGATACCCGGCTGCTCGGTCAGTTCCGGTTCGCTCCAGTCCAGCGCGGCGGCGCGCTCGGCCAACGCGGCCAGCACGTCGAGCGCGGCCATGGCCGAGGCGGCTGTCTTGAGCGGTTCGAGTTTCTCGGTCAGCGTATCGAGCAGCGCTTCGTATAGCGCGCGCTCGCGCATCAAGGAGCGCTCTTTGGCCGAAAGGACCTTGTCCTCAAATGTTTTGAGCTCTTCGGTGATGTAACGCTCGGTGTTCTTGGTGGTCTGACGGCGTGTGTAGTGCGTCGGTGCCTTGTCCGCCTGGGCCTTGGTGATTTCGATGTAGTAGCCGTGCACGCGGTTGTAGCCGACCTTGAGCGTACTGATGCCGCTGGCGGCTTTTTCGCGTTCTTCCAGCTCGACCAGGAACTGGTCGGCGTTGGTCGCCAGGCGCCGTAGCTCGTCCAGCTCGGCGTCGTAACTATCGGCGATGACGCCGCCATCGCGTTGCAGGACCGGCGGTTGCTCCACGATCGCACGCGCGAGCCATGCGGCGACATCGGCATGATCGCCGATGCTTTCGACCAGGGTGTGCAGCAACGGGCTGTCGAGTGTGGCGATGTGTTCGCGCAGGGTCGGTGCCGCAGCGAGGCCGTCACGCAGTGTAGACAGGTCGCGTGGGCGCGCCGAGCGCAGGGCGACGCGCGCGAGAATGCGTTCGAGATCGCCGATGCCGCGCAAGGCTTCGCGCAGTCCTTCGTGGCGACGGTTTTCGATCAGCATGCCGATCGCCTGGTGGCGGCGGCGCAGCGTTTCACGAGCGCGTAGCGGACGGTTGAGCCAGCGGCGCAGCAAGCGCGCGCCCATCGGTGTCACGGTTTCGTCGAGCACGCCGAGCAAGGTGTGCTCGACGCGGCCGCTCGGGTGCGTGTCCAGTTCCAGGTTACGGCGGGTGGCCGCGTCCAGCGCGATGGTTTCGCCGGCACTTTCGACGGCCATGCCCGACAGATGCGGCAGCGCGCTCTTCTGTGTTTCCTCGACATAGCCGAGCAGGCAACCGGCGGCGGCGATCGCCAGCGGCAGGTTGTCGACACCGAAGCCGTCCAGCCCGCGTGTGCCGAAAAAGCGATTGAGCTCGCGCCGTGCGGCGTCGCCGTCGAAGTGCCACGGCGGACGCTTGCGCAAGCCGGGCAGGGTGCTGACCAGGCGCGGCCACGCCACGTCTTCGCTGATCAATGTTTCGGCTGGCTGCAGGCGTGCCAGTTCCGCGGCCAGCGCTTCGGCATGCGGTACCTCACTGAGCAGGAAGCGCCCGCTGGACAGGTCGGCCCAGGCCAGTCCATAAGCGCCATGCGCCCCGGCGGCAATTGCCAGCAGGAGATTGTCGCGGCGCTCCTCCAGCAAGGCGGCATCGGTCACCGTGCCTGGCGTGACAATGCGTACCACTTTGCGTTCGACCGGCCCCTTGGATAGCGCCGGATCGCCGATCTGCTCGCAGATCGCCACCGACTCGCCCAGTTTCACCAGTCGCGCCAGGTAGTTTTCGGCCGCGTGATAGGGCACGCCGGCCATCGGTATCGGCTGGCCGGCCGACTGGCCGCGCTGGGTCAGGGTGATATCCAGCAATCGTGCTGCTTTGCGAGCATCGTCGTAAAACAGCTCGTAAAAATCGCCCATCCGGAAGAACAGCAGCACGTCCGGGTGCTCGGCCTTGGCCGACAGGTACTGGCGCATGAAGGGGGTATGGGCGGCGTTGTCTGGTCTATCCATCGAGCGTCTGGCGTCGTCGTCTTGAGGCGGCCGCGATCCGGCCAAGCGGAACAGGCGATTGTGCGCTGGACGGCGCTTTATCACCAGCCTCGGTTGGGAACCATGGGGATGCAGGCGGTGGAGACAGGGCCGGAACCTGCCGCGGCTGGCGGGGCAACGTCGGGTAACGCCTCCGAACCGGTCGGGAACATCGTTTAAACGTCTAAATGCGGCGCGAAATCTTGAGGTCGGTGATCTGAGTCACGAAAGCACAGCGCAAGCTTGACGCTTGTCGCGTCCGGGGTGCAGGCTCCGAGGTGTAGCGGGTAGGGGGCTCCTCGCGTATCCGATCCGGCGCATTCACGCGTCGGGGCATTGCTGCGACTGCATGAGGCTGTGCGAATGCTTGCGATATCGCCCTCGTCCAACGAGACGCCGTCTGTCGACGACGCTACGACGATGCATGTGCTGGTGCTTGAAGACGACGACTTGTTGCGAGATCGCGTGCTCGTGCCGCGCTTGCGGCAGTTCGGTTTCGATGTGGCGGCGATCGGTCAGGCTGCCGACTTGCCTGAGCAGATCACGGTCCGCCGCCCCGATATTGTGCTGCTGGATGTCGGTCTGCCCGATGCCGACGGTTTCGAAGTGACGCGTCGCCTGCGCCGCGAAACGGCCGATATCGGCATCGTCATGCTCACGGGAAGGGGGCGCAAGACCGACCGCGTGCGCGGCTTGAGCGAAGGCGCCGATGCCTACCTGGCCAAACCGATCGATCTGGATGTGCTGGGGGCGACCCTGTTCAGCCTGGCACGCCGGTTGCGTTCCACCGCCAGCCTGCCCGAGCCTATGAAGCAAGGCTGGCGCTTGGGTGCCGATGGCTGGTGCCTGATTTCGCCCAGCGGAGGCACGGCGGCGTTGACGAAAACCGAGGGGCGTCTGATGGACAAGTTCCTGAAGAATGCCAATCGGGTGATATCGCGCGAGGAACTGATCGGATTGTTTGCCGCCGATACCTACGATTTCGATCCGCACCGACTCGATTCGCTGATTCACCGCCTACGCAAGAAGGTGCTGACGGTGCTCGGCGAGCCGTTGCCGCTCAATGCCGTGCATCGCGAGGGCTACGTGATGGTGCGGGTGTAGGACCGAAGAAAGGCGAGGCGCACAGGTTAATTGATGCTTCGTTCCGGTGTTTTTCCAGCAACTTTAAGCACACGTGCCAGCAGTTGGCTGGGAGCGAATGGCTTGGGCAGCCGTTCGGTGAAGTCGTCATCGTCATGTATGGCCTGTCCTTCGTTGTCCAGATAAGCCGAAATCAGGATCACCGGAACGAGCGGCAGGCGTCGCCGCAGTTTTTTCAACAGCGTCGGGCCGTCGGTATCGGGCATGCGGTTGTCGCAGACGATGATTTGCGGCGCACGTGCCGTTTGCACCAGCCATTCTGCCTCGCTGCCCGATGCGGCCACGCCGACTTCACAGCCGCCTTGTTCCAGCGCATGGGCAAGCATGTTGCGCAGATCGTCATCGTCGTCGATGAGCAGCACGCGAATGCGCCGCAATGCCGCTATAGCGCGCTCATCGTCGGTCTGGGCAAGCGCGGCCGTGCATGGCGGCAGGCGCAGGATCAGCGTCGTGCCTTCGCCGGGCGCGCTGCGGACGTCGATATCGCCGCCGGCACGCTCGATCAAGGCATACACCACCGAAAGCCCCAGGCCTGTGCCACTGTCGGCGGCCTTGGTGGTGAAGAACGGTTCGAAGATGCGGCGCCGGATCGATTCAGGCATGCCGATGCCGGTATCGCCCATGGCAATGCGCACCATGCCATCGATGTCGCGCTCAGCACTGAGCGTGAAGCTCCCCCCGTCGGGCATCGCATCGCGCGCATTGGAGGCGATATTAAGCACGGCCAGTTCGAACTGGCTGCGATCGAAACTGATCGGCAGGGGAGACGGCGCCACCTCGATGATCAACCTGACATCCGTGGGCAATAGCTGGCGCAACAGGGGCTTGAGTTCGCGCAACGCTTCGCCGGCATCGAAGGTCTCGACATGGGTGACATCCCGGCGCGAGAAATTGAGCAGCTTGCCACTGATCGACGCGCCACGGCGGGCCGCCATTTCCACACCTTCCAGCGCGTCGGCCAGCGCCTGGGCATCGGTTCCAGTTTGTGCGCCAGGCTCGTTGAGTCGATGGCGTTCCATGCTGAAGCCAAGGATGATGCCAAGGACATTGTTGAAATCGTGTGCGATGCCGCTGGTCAGGCGCCCAACGGCATCCATCTTCTGCGCGTGCAGCAGTTGCTCCTGCGCCTGCTCGCGTTCGATCATCTCGTGCTGCAGCTGGCGCCGCTGCTGGTTCGACTCGGCCAGACTATTGCGTAGTGCGCTGGTGCTTCGATCGAGAACGATCACTACGAGCAGATAGCTCAAGGCGAGCGAAATCAGCCCGTCATAGGCGGCCAGTTGCGGCCATAAGGCATGTGTGTGGCGATACTGGTCGCGAGTCATGCCAGCGATGAAGATCGCCATCACAATGGCATAGATCGTCCACAATGCGCGTCGGCCCAGCATCAACCCGCCCAGTGCAAGCGCAACCACCGCGACCAGATCGTGCGGCCACGCCGTGTAGCCGAAGGTGCTATAGGCGATGGCCGCCGATAGCAGCAGGATAGCCAGGAATTGCGCTACCGCGGCGCGGAATCGTCCCCGGCGCAACAAATAAAAGCCGATCCACGCCGACAGCGTGATGATCAGGTCGGTGCCGATGTCGATTTCCAGCGCAAAGCGCGGCCATGCGGCGATATTGCCCTGGCGAAGCAACGCATAAGTGGCGTTGAAGCCCAGCAAATACAGTTTGTTGAGTGGAATCTCGCAGCCTTCGTAGATCATCAGCAATTGCATGAAAAATGCATTGCGCAGATCCACCGGGTCGTCGATGGGCAGGCGTTTGAGCCATGCGATAAGGCGTTGCCACATAAATTTCCCCTGTCCCTGACCCTCGCAGGCCTTAAGACGACCTATGGCATTGGACGGTTAGCCGTCCGAATGCCGCGGTGACATTTGGTGAGTTTAGCGAAGAAACCGTGCGTGACGAGTGCCGCGTGTACTGACTAATTTCGAAAAGGCGATGACCGTCGGATGACCGTTGTCGACAGGCGAGTTAACAGGCTCACGGTTCACACTTGGGGAGAGGTTGCCTTGAACACGAAAGCTTTCAAATTGAATACGTTGGCGGCTGTCATGATGTTGGCCCTGGGAAGCCAGGCGGCTTTTTCGGCCGACGCAGTCGCACCGTTGTCCGCCCGCATCAACGTAAGCACGATGCAGGACAGCGGCTCATACGATCGTTTCATCATCACTTATCGCGCCGGCTCGGCGCAGCGCGGTGACCGCACGGCGGCGACGCAGGCGGTCAGCGCGGCCATCGCCCGTGCCGGCCTGACCACGCGTGCAGCGGCAGGCACGAACGCCATGCGCATGAGTACTGTCAACGCCGTGTACCAGCGCAAGCTCGCGATCGGTGCCGATCTGGTGCGTACGTCGCGCAAATTGAGCCGTAGCGAAGCTACGTCGCTGATGCAGCAGCTTGCTGCCGACCCCAGCGTTGCGCACGTCGAGCCGGACGTGATGCTGCGTGCAATCCGCGACACTCGTGCCGCCACCTCCCTGGCACCGACGGCGTTCACGCCGAACGATCAATACTACGCGGCTTACCAGTGGCATCTGCGGGCGGGCGACGGTACCAGCGAGAAGATCGGCGGCGATAGCAGCAGCTACCCGAACAAAGGCGGCGCCGATGTGGCGGCAGCTTGGGATCTTGCCGATGGCACGGGCGTGACCGTAGCGGTGCTCGACACCGGTCTTACCCATCATCCGGATATCGATACCTCACTCGGCGATGCCGGCTACGACTTCATCAGCAGTGGCTATGTTTCCGGCCGCTCGACGGACGATCGTGCTCCTGGTGGCTGGGATACCGGCGATTGGACCACCGGCGACGAATACCTGGCCACCAATGGCGGCTGCGTGGATGCCACTCACCCGGCCGAAGACAGCTCCTGGCATGGCACGCACGTGACGGGCACGGTGGCCGAGTTGACCAATAACGGCACAGGTATGGCCGGCTCCGCGTTCAACGCCAAAGTGCTGCCGGTACGCGTGCTCGGTCACTGCGGCGGCTTCAACTCCGATATCGCCGATGCCATCGAATGGGCGTCGGGCGGCCACGTCGACGGTGTGCCGGACAACCAGAATCCGGCGCAGATTATCAATATGAGTCTTGGCGGCGGCGGTAGCTGCTCTGCCACGGACGTACTCGGTCAGGCCATTGCCGATGCCAACAGCCGCGGCACCGTGGTCGTCGTCGCGGCAGGCAACAACAATTCGGATGTGTCGGGTTTCTCGCCGGCCAGTTGCCCGGGTGCCATCGCGGTCGGTGCCATCGGCATTTCCGGCAAGCGCGCGTTCTATTCCAACTACGGTGCAAAGGTGGCCGTTGCCTCGCCGGGCGGCGGCATCTATGCCAACGATGCGTCCAGCGGTACGCAGGTGCAGGCTGGCTTCGTCTGGTCGGCGATCAATGACGGCGCTACGGTACCGGACGAAAGCGGTTACACCTATGGCGGCTATGCAGGCACCTCGCAAGCCACGCCGCATGTCTCGGGCACGATTGCCCTGGTGATCAGTGCGTTGCAGGCGGCTGGTCTGCCGGCACTCAGCCCGGCCGATATGCGCACGCTGATCACCTCCAGCGCACGTAGCTTCCCCAGCGCGCCGGACCAGACCCTCGGGGCCGGCATCGTCGACGCGGCAGCCGCAGTGAACCAAGCGTTGGGTAATAGCAACCCGGGCGGCCCGGGCGACGGCGACGCGGTGGCGTTGACCAACGGCACTGCGGTCACGGTCAGCGGCAACGCTGGCGACGCCAAGCTGTACAAGATCGACGTACCGGCCGGCGCGCGCTCGCTGGTGCTACGTACCTTCGGCGGTACCGGCGATGTGTCGCTGTACATCAAGAACGGCGACGCGCCGACCACGACCAGCTACGACAAGTCGTCGGTGCACGTGGGCAATAGCGAATCGGCGGTCTATGCCGCGCCGGCCGCAGGGACCTACTACCTGTTGGTCTCTGGCGTTAACGATTTCAGCAACGTTTCCGTGCAAGCGACTTTCGTGGCTCCCTAACGCAAGACAAAGGCGGTACCGGCCGCGCGATCGTGAGGGAGCGATCGCGCGGTCCTTGGCTTCGACCGACACCAAACACCAGCGACGGCAGAGCGGACTGTTCTCATCGAGCGATCCCGGCTGGCGTCGCGCGGGCGCTCAATTCAACGCATCACTGCTGCGGCGCGCGCAGTGAGCATGGGGAATGTCCATGAACAAGATTTACAGCAAGGTATGGAGCAAGTCGCTCGGCATGCTCGTCGTGGCATCCGAGATGGCCAGAAGCAATGGCAAGGGCGGTTCGGCGCGGCGGGCGCGCGTGGGTGCGACGGTGCGGACACTGATAGCCTCGACGCTGTTGGGGGCCGCGGCGATGCTTGCGCAGCCCGCGCTGGCGGCCGATGCGGCGCAGCCAGCAAAGACCGCTGTCCAGGCGCAAGCCAAGAAAACCCAAAAAGCCAAACCGGATAAGTCGGCCACCGCCTTGGGCGATGGCGCTGACGCTTCCGGACAATCGTCTACCGCCATCGGCTCGCAGGCGCAGGCCGATGGCGACTACAGTTTTGCCGGTGGCAATGCGTCCAGCGCGACCGGAACCGATGCGCTCGCGCTTGGCGGTTACGGTGCCAATGCGAGTGGCCAGGGAGCGGTTGCCCTGGGCACCTTGAGCGCTGCGGCAGGCAAAGATGCCGTGGCACTTGGCGACAGTGCCGATGCGCGCGCGGCCGATAGCATGGCGCTGGGTGCCGACAGTCAGAGCACCGCCAAGAACAGCGTGGCGCTTGGCGCCAACTCGGTGGCCAATCGCGCCAACACGGTTTCTGTCGGCAGCGCTGGCGCCGAACGTCAGATTGCGAACGTCGCGGCCGGCACCAAGGATACCGATGCGGTCAATGTGAGCCAGTTGAATGCACTGGCCGGTGCCACCGCCTCGGCTGCGCATTATTTCGCAGCCAATGGTGCAGCGGACGGTAGCGACGATGCCGCGGCTACGGGTAAGAAGTCCGTTGCCGCCGGTCCCGGTGCCAAGGCGGCGGGCAAGGATTCGGTCGCCATTGGCAACAAGGCCTTGGCACGCAAGAAAGGCGCTACCGCTGTCGGCAACGAAGCGACCGCTAAAGGCCAGGAGGCCAGCGCGTTCGGCGACGGCGCGCAAGCGACCGACAATTTCACGACGGCGTTCGGCGGTGGCGCGACGGCAAATAATGTGGGTGCGACTGCGATCGGCACGTTCGCCTATGCGTCTGGCGATCAGGCGACTGCGATCGGCGATTTTTCGCGTGCGAGCGGCGACAACGCCCTTGCGATGGGCGCCGATGCATGGGCGGCCAAGGCCAATAGTCTTGCCCTTGGAGCCAGTAGCTGGGCCGACGGCGAGGAAGCGATAGCGATGGGACAATTCGCCACCGCGTCGGGCGACAATTCGCTTGCCATGGGCGACAACAGCACCAGCAGCGGCCAGGGCAGCGTGGCGCTCGGCTCTGGCGCCTGGGCTCTGGCTAACGGTGCGGTTTCGATCGGCGTCAACAGCCAGGCCAGCGGCAATCTCAGTACGGCGGTGGGCCAGACCGCTTACGCCAGTGGCCTGGGCGGTACCGCAGTCGGCGCGCAATCGCATGCAACTGGCACGCAGGCCACTGCGGTCGGTTCGGCGGCATCGGCGCAAGGCGATTTTTCGTCCGCGCTGGGTAGTGGCGCGACGGCAGTGAATCTCACCGATGACAGCGATGCGACCAACGGCACGGCAATCGGTGGCCAGGCCTTGGCCGGCAATGTGAACGCGACGGCAGTCGGTGCATTTAGCCAGGCAACGGGCAGCAACAGCACGGCAACGGGCGAAGGCGCTTCGGCGTTCGGCAACGACAGCACCGCCAATGGTGCCAATGCGATTGCCAATGGCAATGAAAGCGCCGCGTATGGCGCCCATTCGGTGGCCTTCGACGACAACAGCACGGCGACGGGTGCCAATGCGATCGCACAGGGCGTCGGTTCGACGGCGGTCGGCAGTGGCGCGAACACTAACGGCAACTATGCGACGGCGACGGGCTACGGTGCCGCGGCGACGTCGATCAATGCGGCCGCTTACGGCGCTGGCGCGCAAGCGAGCGGCAGCAGTGCGGTGGCAATCGGTGGCCAGGCGGTCGATGCCGATGGCAACCCGTTGATTGTCTACACCGCGACGGGACAGGCAGTCGGTCCGGCCTTGGCCAGCGGCATGGCCGCTACGGCAGTCGGTCCGAGCGCACAGGCCACGGGCGATCTCAGCGCCGCACTCGGCACGGCGGCACTCGCCTCGGGTACGCGTTCGGTGGCGACCGGTTCGCTGGCCGATGCCTCGGGCAATTTCTCGGTGGCCAATGGCTACGGCGCGCAAGCCACCGGCGATGAGAGCGTCGCCGTAGGCGGCGCGGCATTGGGCTTGGTCAGCGCGCAAGCGAGCGGTCTGGGCGCAGCGGCGTTCGGTGCGGGGGCGCAGGCAACGGGCGATCTCTCCACTGCCAGCGGTTGGATCAGTACGGCTTCGGGTTATCAGACGTCCGCGTTCGGATCCGCAGCGACAGCTTCCGGGGACTACGCGACGGCGGTCGGCGGTGCGGCTCAGGCGATGGGCATCTTCAGCTCGGCCTTCGGTGGCGGTTCGGTGGCGCAAGGCGAACTCTCCGTCGCCGTCGGCGCTGGCGCCTGGAGCCTGGGCGATAGTTCGACAGCTATCGGCACGGCGAGCTGGACGCCTGGTTTACAAGCGACGGCCGTGGGTTTGGGAGCGACCGGGCAGGGCGATAACAGCACGGCGATCGGTGCCTATACCCAAGCCAATGGCGAAAACAGCACCGTGATCGGTGCCAACGGCGTGGCGTTCGGCGATAACGCGACGGCTGGCGGCGCCAATGCGATTGCCAACGGTAACGAAAGCACGGCATACGGTGCCAATGCGGTCGCCTTCGACGACAACAGTACGGCGACGGGCGCGAATGCGATCGCCCAGGGTGTAGGTGCTACCGCTGTCGGCAGTGGCGCAAATACCAACGGTAATTATGCGACTGCGACCGGCTACGGTGCGACCGCAAACTCAATCAATGCGGCGGCCTATGGTGCCGGTGCGCAGGCGAGCGGCAGCAGCGCGGTGGCGATCGGCGGACAGGCGGTCGATGCCGACGGCAATCCATTGATCGTCTATACCGCGACAGGACAAGGGGTCGGCCCGGCATTGGCCAGTGGTATGGCGGCGACGGCCGTCGGTCCAAGTGCGCAGGCAACCGGCGATCTCAGTGCGGCCTTGGGCACGGCGGCATTCGCTTCAGGCAATCGTTCGGTCGCGACGGGAGCGCTGGCGGAGGCTTCGGGGACGTTCTCGGTGGCCAATGGTTATGGTGCGCAGGCCACTGGCGAAGAAAGCGCTGCCGTCGGTGGCGCAGCGTTCGGTGGTCTGTTTACCACGCAGGCCAGCGGGCTGGGTTCGGCTGCCTTCGGCAATGGCGCCTGGGCGACAGGCGATTTCTCCACCGCGAGCGGATGGAACAGTTGGGCAGCCGGGTACGAGTCGTCGTCCATCGGTGCTTCGTCATCGGCGCATGGCGATTACGCCACGGCCGTCGGCGGTGCCTCGGCCGCCGACGGTTTGTTCAGTACGGCAGTAGGTTCGGGCTCGCTATCGCCGGGCGATCTTTCCGTCGCACTCGGTGCGGCGGCCTGGAGCCAGGGCAACAGTTCCATCGCTATTGGCTCGGCAAGTTGGAGCCCAGGAGCGCAGTCGACGGCGATCGGCCTCGGCGCGACGACTCTCGGCGACAACAGTACGGCTCTGGGTGCACTGACCTCGGCCAGCGGAACCAACAGCACTGTCGTCGGCGTCGGCGGTCAGGCGACGCAGGACGGAGGCACCGCCGTCGGCGCGAATAGCGCCGCGTTTGGCGAGAGCGCGACCGCCAACGGCGTCAATGCTGTCGCCAACGGCAACGAGAGCACCGCTATCGGTGCCAATACAGCAGCGATTGCCGACAACAGTACGGCGGTCGGTGCCAATGCCACGGCACAAGGTGAACGCGCATCGGCATTTGGCAGCGGTGCATCGACCAACGGGAACGACACGACGGCCGGCGGCTACGGTAGCGTTGCATCGGCCGATAACGCGACGGCTTACGGTAGCCAGGCGCAAGCCGGCGCCTCGGCGACCGCCGTCGGCGCAGGTGCGCAGGCGACGTTCGATTCCTCGGCTGCCTTTGGCTTTGGCGCGCAGGCAGGGGGTGTGCAGGCGTTGGCCTTCGGTGTTTCCTCGCACGCTTCGGCCGACTACGCCAGCGCGATCGGCTACAAGGCCGAGGCAACCGGCGAGTCGAGCCTGGCAATCGGCGGCCAGGCGAATTTGCTCTATGGCATTCCCGGCGGCGCATTCTTCCTGCATACGCAGGCACTGGGCTACGGCGCTACGGCGATCGGCTCGGCAGCCTATGCGCGCGATTACGGCACGGCTGTCGGTCTGCTGGCCGCGGCCGGCGGCACCCAGGGCACCGCGCTGGGCTGGAGCGCCTCCGCGTATCAGCAGAACGCCACGGCATTGGGTGAGTTCGCCATCGGTTACGGCGTCAACTCTACTGGCATTGGCGGTGAAGCGGCGGCGTATGGCAACAACTCCATTGCGCTGGGCTACCAATCCGGTACTGACGAAGCCGATACGATTTCCATCGGTTCGCATAGCACGGCGGTGTTCAGCGGTGCTGTTGCGCTTGGCACCAATGCGTACGCGAATAACACCAATTCGGTAGCGTTGGGCACGAACTCGATGACGGAGCGCGACAACACGGTATCGGTCGGTGCGTCGCAGGAGTGGGTCGATCGCAATGGCGTCGTGCATGAGCCCTTCACGCGCCAGATCACGAATGTCGGTGCAGGTACGGAAGCGACCGATGCGGTAAATGTCAGCCAGCTCGATGCGCTTGCACAGCAAACGTCCTCGGCATCGCACTACTTCAGCGCCAATGGTGTGGCGGACGGTAGCGACGATGCCTCGGCTACGGGCGAGCACAGCGTGGCGGCGGGTTCCGACGCCATCGCCAACGGTACGGAAAGCAGCGCGTTGGGCGCCGGCGCCGTAGCGTTCGACGACAACAGCACGGCGATCGGTGCCGGTGCGATCGCACAGGGTGTCGGCTCGTCCGCATTCGGCAGCGGTGCCAATACCGCGGCGGACTATGCGACAGCGGCGGGCTATGGTTCGGTCGCTTCGGGTAGCAG
>NZ_DATCRY010000166.1:0-5342 GCF_036568765.1 Dyella sp.
GCGGGAACAATGTCGGCAGATGCTCGTAGAAGGCCTGGTCGCTGCCGACGATCGCCGCCACCGGCGCAGCCAGCGTCTTGGCGCGATTGCCTTCGGACATCAGCGGCGCAAGTTTTTCTTTCGCTTCCTTGGATTTGACGAAGACCACGCGCATCGGCGAACCGTTCGCGCTGGTCGGGCCGAACTTGGCCAGTTCGTAGAGCCGGTGCAACTGTTCGTCGGCGACATCCTTGGGCAGCCAGGCGTTATACGTACGGGCAGTACGAAACAACTGATCGAGGGCGGTATCGGAAAGCAGCTCGCTCATGGTTATCCTTTTGTCTCAATCGCGGGTGCCCTCAAGCGGGCACCGAGACTTGGAAGTGTAAACGCACGGCGGGATCGGCAGGGCACCCATTTAAGGAACGTACTGTGCTGATTCAAGAAACAATGGGGCGAAACGCGTGAGCGCGTTACAAGGCGAATGCTGGGTGGTGACCGACACGGCTGCGGGCAACCAACGCCAGGCACTGGCGCTGGCCGGGCGAACGGGGTTGCGTGTCCGCCATGTGGTCTGGGCGCCGCGCGCACCCTGGTCCTGGTTCGCACCGCGCCTGCTGCCTGGCGCCCGGCGCGCCCTGGCACCGAGCCAGCGCGGACAGTTAGCGCCGCCCTGGCCACGTATGGCCATTGGCTGCGGGCGCGCTTCGGCGCTTTTCACGCGGCTGCTGCGCGAGCTTTCACGCCAACGCACCTTTACGGTCCAGATTCTCGACCCACGTCTCGATCCGAGCCATTGGGATCTGGTGATCGCACCGCGCCACGATGCCATCGCAGGCGATAACGTCATCGCCACACTCGGCTCGCTCAATCCCGTGGACGCCGAATGGCTGACCGACGGCCGCGACGCCAGCCCTGCGCTGGCCGAATTACCCGCGCCGCGCATCGGCGTGCTGTTGGGCGGTGCGCGCAAAGGGCAAACGCTCAGTGAGGCCTACCTGCGCACATTGGCCGAACATACGCTGGCGCGCCAGCGAAAGGACGGCGGCAGCGTGCTGGCGGTCGCCTCGCGGCGCACCCCTGCTGGCGCCGTTACGCTCTGGCGCGATGCCTTGCGCGAAGTGCCTGGCATGGTCTGGGGCGGACCACAAGACGGCAACAACCCTTACCCCGGTGTACTGTCCTGGTCGGACCGGCTGATCGTGACACCCGACTCGGTCAATATGTTGTCCGAAGCGTGTGCTGTCGGTTGTCCGGTACACACCTATGTAGACGCGCCGCTGCCACCGAAACTGGAGCGCTTTCATGCGGCGCTGCGCGATGCGGGACTTCTGCACGATATCGATGCATCGCCCCCTCTTAAGCAAAGGCCGTTGCGAGAGCTGGACGGCGTCGCACGACAAGTGCTCGCCGCCATGCATGCGCACGAACGGCGTACCGAAAAAGATTGGCATTAATTACTCTCGCCCCTACAGAGATAAGCAAGGGATGGCTAGATTGTGCCTGCAGGTACATATGTAAAGCCTAACTCCGCTGTCACCGCGCCGACCTGCGCGCACAGCGTCTCCAGCGCGGCATCGCGCGGCGCGATGCGCGAACGCAGATCGAGTGTGCATGCCAGCGAACGATGCAACAGGTCCGAATGTGCACGCGCGAACACCTCCGCTTGCCGCCCATCGAGCCAGCCTGCATCGAGGCAGGCATCGATAAGTGCTGCATTGGCCGTTACCCCGAGCATGTCGGGTCGCTGCGCCGCACCGGCCAGCATCAGTCCTTGCAAGGCGAATTCGATATCCAGCAGACCGCCACGGCCCTGCTTCAAGTCAAACCGCGCAGTATCGGAACGATCGCGTTCGGCACGCCAACGCTCACGCATACCGCTGACTTCCTGCAACACGGCGTTGCGATCGCGCGATACGGCGAGAATGTCGCGACGTATATCGACGAATTCGGCGCATAGGGCGATATCGCCAGCCACGGCGCGTGCTCGCAACAGCGCCTGGTGCTCCCAGGTCCAGGCGCGACTGCGCTGGTAAGCGACAAAGGCATCCATGCTGCCGACCAACAATCCCTTCGAGCCGTCCGGGCGCAAGCGCGTATCGACTTCGTACAGGCGACCGGCACGGGTAAGCACCGTCAGCCAGTTGACGATGCGCTGGGTCAGGCGCTGAAACCAGCGCGCACCTTCCAGCGGGCGCGCTCCGTCGCTCATCGCTTGGGCGCGCTTGCCGTCGTAGACAAAAACCAGATCCAGATCGGAAGCGAAGCCCAATTCTTCACCGCCCAGGCTCCCGTAGCCGAGTACGGCGAAACCGGAACCCTCGCCCGGCAGGCGTCCATGTTGCGCAATCAATTCGCGTTCGGCCAGCGCGGTCACCGCCAGCACCACCGACTCGGCCAGCGCTGCCAGACGCCGCGCCGTCGCTACCGCATCGGCACGGCCGTCGTTGAATGCCAGGCCGAGACGGAAGGCGATGCTGGCTTTGAATTCGTTGATCCGCTCGAGTTCGGCTTCGGCTTCGCGCTCGTCCAGCGTACTCAGTACACGAACAATCTCCGCGCTGATATCGGCACGCTTGAGCGGCAACTGATCGATGCGCGGGTCGAGCACATCGTCCAGCAACAACGGCTGGGCAATCACGCGTTCGGCCAGGAACGCACTTTCGGCAAACAGGCTGGCCAGCCGTTTGCGCGCCGATGGCTGCTCTTCCAGCAAGGCCAGATAAGACGAGCGTCGCGCCACGGCCTGCACCAGACGGCATAGGCGCAGCAGGCAAGCCGACGGCGCGGCGCTGGCACGCGCGGCGATGAACAACTGCGGCATCAACCGGTCCAGCCGTTCGCGCGAAGGTTGCGACATCGCACGAACGGTGGCCGCCTGCGGCAACTTGAGCAAGGCATCGGCGGCATCCCCCCCCGGAACGAAGCCGGCCTTCTCAAGGGCCGCCGCATCGATTTCGCCCACGCAGGCATGCTGCCATAGCACCACATCTTCGACCGGCGCACTGGCCGCACGCCCGCCCTGGGGCATCAACACGGCGGCGAATTCTTCGCTGACGATCGCCCGGTGTTTTGCCAGGGATGTTTCGAGTTCCTGCCAATGCTCATAGCCCAAACCGTGTGCGATACGCTCGCGGCTCAGGCTGTCTTCGGGAATGTCGTGGGTCTGTGCATCGCGTAGCATCTGTACGCGGTTTTCCACCTTCCGCAGAAACACGTAGGCCTCCCGCAACGCCTTCGCGCGCGCAGCGCCAATATGGCCGCGTGCCTCGCAAGCCGTTAGCGCGCTCAACAAACCGCGCACGCGCAAGGACGGTTCGCGGCCACCACGAATCAGCTGAGTCAGCTGTACGATAAATTCGATTTCGCGGATGCCGCCTGGACCTAGCTTGAGGTTATCGGCAAGGTCCTTGCGCGCGACTTCCGCATCGATCAGCGATTTCATTTCGCGCAGGCCGGCGAACGCCGTGTAATCCAGATACTTGCGATAGACGAAAGGCCGCAACTGCTCCTGCAATTGTTTGCCGGCATTACGATCGCCGGCAACCGTACGCGCTTTGATCCAGGCGTAACGCTCCCAGTCGCGCCCTTCGCTTTGGTAATACTGCTCCATCGCGCTGAACGGCAGGGCCAGCCGACCGGCATTGCCGAATGGACGCAGGCGCAAATCGACGCGCGCGCAAATACCGTCGATGGTCGGCTCGTTCAGCAGCCGCACCAATTGCCGTCCGAGCCTCACGAAATATTCGCTGTTATCGAGCGCGCGTGCGCCGTCGCTTTGTCCGCTATGCGGATAAGCCAGCACCAGGTCGATATCCGAGGAAAAATTCAGTTCGCTGCCGCCGAGCTTGCCGAAGCCCAGCACCACCATCCGCTGCAGAGCGCCTTCGTGGCTGCGACTGTGCCCATAACGCGCAACCATCGCCTGCTCGCCCCAGCCCAGTGCGACACTGAGCAGTACTTCGTAAAGCACGCTGGTGGCGGCGAGCGTGTCGGACAGCTCGTCCAGGCCGTTGACGTCGCGAAACACCAATCGCAGTGCCTCGGCGTGACGGAACCGCCGCAGGGCAGCCATGCTCTCGCCTTCGTCCTGGCCGAGCTTGAGCGTATCGGCACGCACGCTGGCATCGCCGCCGGCGCGCAGCCGCTCCAGGCCTTGCGGCGCAAGCAATTGCGGTTGGCGCAGCCAGGTCTCGAAAGCGAAATCGCTGGCTAGCAAGGTGCGACGGATGCGCTCCGCCACCCCGGCATCGTCGTGCAGGGGCACGCCTACGGCGCGGCAACGTGCAATCAGCTCGCTATAGCGGTCGTGGATCAGCGCCCGTAGCGCCATGGATTCGGTGGTGACGGCCATCGTGCCATTGTGCCGCAGAGGGCTCTCCCGGGTCTCGCCCGTAAAGAAAACCGCATGGGGGCGTGTTTCCTGGCTCTGCATGGCGCAAGCGGGCCTGAATGACGGGATGGCCCCTGCCCCTGGCCCAACTTCTGGTTCATATCCGCCTTATTACAGTTTTGTTCCCAAGTCATGACAGCCTGGATGCCGTGAACGGAGCGAACGCCAAAACCACCTCGACGCGCCACGATTGGCGCGACAGCCTTGCCTGGCGCATCGTCTGGCCGACGTTGTTGGCCGCGCTTTTCGTGCTGCTTACCGGTCTGGTCGATGGCGGCGTGGGCGTGGCCCCGGCCAAGGTGTTCGCGCAACCTCTGTACCTCCTGGCCAATGCCCTGCCCGGCCTGTTGCTGGCTTCGCTACTGCTGGTCCTGACGCGCCGGGCCATGCTCTCTTTCGGGTGTGCCTTCGCCCTGCAAACCGTGCTTTATGCGGTTAACAAGCTGAAGATCGCCAATCTCAACATGCCGCTGATGCCGCAGGATTTCGGCATGGTCGGCCAGTTGCGCAAGGGTGGCATGCACCTGCTCGGCGGCTATCTGCCTTCCAGCCCCTGGCCTTACCTGGGCATTCTCGCGGCTATCGCCGTCATCGTGGCGATATGGAAGTGCGAGCCGACCTTGTTCCGGCGCCGTACGCGCGGCAAGCGCATCGTTGCGGGTATCGCTGTCGTGGCGACGCTGGGTACCTTGCTTGCTGGCGTGCCCGGCTGGGCGCACGTCTACAACGGCAAACGCCTGTGGATGGAGCCATGGTCCGCCAGCGGTACCGCCGAGCACTCCGGCCTGGTCAGTTCGTTGGTGATGTTCCATCTCGATCAGGCGCGCCAGCAGCACAAGAAGCCCGACGCGCAATCGGCGAAGCAACTGATCGCGCAGAACGATAGCGAGCTGCGCGCGCGCATGCAGGCCGCCTCGCCGAACCAGGGCATGACGCCGGATATCGTGGTGATACAGAGCGAGTCCTTTTT
>NZ_DATCRY010000167.1:0-46567 GCF_036568765.1 Dyella sp.
GCCGCACGCCGTGCCGCCGAAGAAGGCAAGGTCGACACCAGCGGTATCGCCGGTACCGGTCGCGACGGCCGCATCATCAAGGAAGACGTCGTCAATGCGCCGAAGCCGGTCGCGACGTCCGCTGCCGCACCGTCTGTCAAACCGACGCCCGGCGCTCGCCCGGAAGAGCGCGTGCCGATGACGCGCATTCGCGCGCGCATCGCCGAACGTCTGATGCAGTCGAAGAACTCGATCGCGATGCTCACCTCGTTCAACGAAGTGAACCTCGCCGAAGTGACCAAGATGCGCAAGACGCTGGGCGAACAGTTCGAAAAGACCAACGGCGTCAAGCTCGGCTTCATGAGCTTCTTTGTCAAGGCCGCCGGCGAAGCGCTCAAGCGCCATCCGGTCATCAACGCCTCGGTCGACGGCAACGACATCGTCTATCACGGCTACCAGGACATTTCCATTGCGGTCTCGACCGACAAGGGCCTGGTGACGCCGGTGCTGCGCGACGTGCAGAACATGAGCTTTGCCGATATCGAGTCGGGCATCGTCAACTACGCCAAGAAGGCGCGTGACGGCAAGCTGGGCCTGGACGATCTCCAGGGCGGCACCTTCACCATCACCAACGGCGGCACTTTCGGCTCGCTGTTGTCCACGCCGATCGTCAACCCGCCGCAGAGCGCGATCCTTGGCATGCATACCATCAAGGAGCGCGCCATCGTCGAGAACGGCCAGGTCATCGCCGCCCCGATGATGTATCTGGCCCTGTCCTACGACCATCGCATCATCGATGGCAAGGACGCGGTGCTGTTCCTGGTGGATATCAAGAACCAGTTGGAGAATCCGCAGCGGATGCTGTTGGGCCTGTAACGATTTCAGCCGGGACTCGGGACTCGGGACTCGGGACTCGGCTAAAAAATACGAGGGCTCGGGACTGTGTGGAAGACTTGCTCTTCCGAGTCCCGAGTCCCGAGTCCCGAGTCCCGCTAAAAAGGACTCTTCTCCATGTCTGAAAAATTCGACGTCATCGTCATCGGCGGCGGCCCCGCCGGCTACCATGCAGCGATTCGCGCTGCGCAGCTCGGCCTGAAGACCGCCTGTATCGACGCCTTTGCCGGCAAGGACGGCAAGCAGGCGCTGGGCGGCACCTGTCTGAACGTGGGTTGCATCCCATCCAAGGCACTGCTCGATTCGTCCAAGCAGTTCTACAACATCGCCCACAACCTGCCGGTCCACGGCATCACAGTGGAGAATGCCAAGGTCGACCTGGGCACCTTCATCGGCCGCAAGGACAAGATCGTCAAGCAGTTCACCGGCGGTGTCGCGCAGCTGTTCAAAGCCAACAAGATCGCCAGCTACTTCGGCAAGGGCAAGCTGCTGAAGGGTAATAATGTCGAGATCATCGGTGCCGATGGCCAGAAGCAGACCATCAGTGCCACCAATGTGATCCTGGCCTCCGGTTCGGTGCCGATCGAGCTGCCGTTCGCCAAGTTCGACAACAAGTTCATCATCGACAACGCCGGCGCATTGGACATCAACGAAGTGCCCAAGCGCCTGGGCGTGATTGGTGCGGGTGTGATCGGTCTGGAACTGGGCAGCGTATGGCGCCGTCTGGGTTCGGAAGTCACCGTGATCGAAGCACAGCCGGATTTCCTCGGTGCCGCCGACGCGGATATCGCCAAGATCGCCGCCAAGGAATTCGCCAAGATGGGCTTGAACATCAAGCTCGGCGCCAAGCTCACCAAGGCCGAAGTCAAGGGCAATGAAGTGCACCTGACCTATAACGACAAAGATGGCGATCACGACCTGGTCGTCGACAAGCTGCTGGTGGCCGTCGGCCGCCGCGCCTACACCGATGGCCTGCTGGCCGACGATGTCGGCGTGAAGCTGGACGAGCGCGGCCGCATCGTCGTCGACGAGCATTGCCACACCGGCGTTGACGGCGTCTGGGCTGTCGGTGACGCCGTGCGTGGCCCGATGCTGGCGCACAAAGGCTTCGAAGAAGGCATGGCCGTAGCCGAGTGGATCGCCGGCAAGGCGGGTCACGTCGGTTACGACACCATGCCGTGGGTGATTTACACCGAGCCGGAAATCGCTTGGGTCGGCAAGACCGAAAAACAGTTGAAGGACGAAGGCGTTCCGTACAAGGTCGGTACCTTCCCGTTCGCCGCCATCGGCCGCGCTGTGGCGATGAACGAGGCTATCGGCCAAGTCAAGATGATTGCCCATGCCGAAACCGATCGCATTCTCGGCGTGCACATGGTCGGCCCGGGCGTGTCCGAGCTGATCGCCGAGTGCGTTGTCGCGATGGAATTCAAGGGCTCCTCCGAGGATCTGGCCCGCATCGTCCACGCACACCCGACACTGTCGGAAGCCGTGCACGAAGCGGCGCTGTCTGTGGACAAGCGCGCAATCCACAAGGGCAACTGATCGCCCGATGCACCAGCTTCGGCCCGCTCGTGGCGACATGGGCGGGCCGTTGTCGTTTATCGAGGGACCAGTAGCGAGGGCGCTACGACCAGAGACCGGTGCCAGCTCTAAGCTGGCGACCATTCCAGCCATCTTGCACACTGGCGAAGGGCGTTCGAACCTGCGCCCTCGCTACTCGCCTCTCGCCCCTATTCCATAATCACCGGATCAGCCATGCCCCAACCCACCGCCCTCTGCGTTTACTGCGGCTCCAACAGCGGCACACATCCGGACTACGTCGACACGGCCAAAGCGCTTGGCGCTGAAGTGGCTCGACGCGATATCACGTTGATCTACGGCGGCGGCAAGGTGGGACTGATGGGCACCGTCGCCGACGCCGTGCTGGCTGCCGGTGGCAAAGTCATTGGTGTTATTCCTCGCCAGTTGGTCGAACGCGAAGTTGCGCACACGGGGTTGACCGAATTGCAGGTGGTCGAAACCATGCACCAGCGCAAGACACGCATGTTCGAGCTATCCGATGCCTTTGTCGCCCTGCCCGGCGGTTATGGCACGATGGACGAAATCTTCGAGATGCTGACCTGGGCGCAACTGGGGCTGCACCGTTATCCGTGCGCGTTCTATAACGTGCGCGACTACTACACGCCGCTGCGCGGCATGATGGACCATATGGTCGACGAGGGTTTCGTACGTCGCGAACAGCGCGACAACATCTGGTTCGGTCAAGGCCTGAATGCCATGTTCGACTGGATGGGCAGTTACGAGCAGGGCTACACCTCCAAGTGGATCGACAGCAGCAGCGTCAAAGCATAAAGGGAGTGCTATCCATGAGCTCGGTAACGTTCCACGCATTCCGCATCCATAGCGACGACCTGGGCTATCGCGCCGGCGTCGAGGACATCACGGCCGATGACTTGAGCGCGGGCGAAGTACTGGTCGAGGTCGCCTATTCGTCGATCAACTACAAGGATGCCCTTGCCGGTACTGGCAAGGGCAAAATCCTGCGCAAGTATCCGCTTAACGGAGGCATCGATGTTGCCGGCCATGTCGTCGCCTCCACCGACCCCGCCTTCAAGGAAGGCGACAAGGTCTTGTGCACCGGCTGCGGGCTATCGGAGACCCGGGACGGTGGCTACGCCCAATACATCCGCCTGCCCTCGGCTTGGACGATTCCCCTGCCGGCTAGCCTGAGCCTGCGCGAAAGCATGATCCTGGGCACGGCCGGCTATACCGCAGCGCTCGGCCTGCTGCAGATGGAAGCCAATCGGCAGGTACCGTCACTGGGCCCGATCGCCGTCACCGGCGCCACAGGCGGCGTGGGCATGCTGGCGATCGATATCTATACCCGTGCCGGTTACGAAGTACATGCCATCAGCGGCAAAGCCGACCAGTTCGATACCTTACGTGCCCTGGGTGCCCGGGAGTGCCTGGATCGCAACCAATTGACCTTCAGCGGGAAGCCGATGGATTCAGCGCGGTTCGGCGGCGTACTGGACAATGTCGGCGGCAAGATGCTTGCCGGCTTGTTGCCTCTGATCCAGCCCTACGGCAACGTAGCCGTCTGTGGCAACGCCGGCGGTATCGGCCTCGAAAGTACCGTGATGCCGTTCATTATTCGTGGCGTCAACCTGCTAGGCGTGGCCTCGGCCGGCTCAGCACGCGACGTCCGCGACGCAGTCTGGCACCATCTGGCAACCGACTGGAAACCGCGGCACCTGGACCGCATCGCCACCCGTGAGGTTGGACTGGACGGCTTGCACGGCGTGTTCGAATCTATGCTGGCCGGCGAGTCGTTTGGACGCACCTTGGTGCGAATCGGCAAAACTGCCTAGACAAGCTGCTTCAAACCCGCGATAAACGCAGTTTGGAACCACGAAATAATTAGGGGACCCCATTCCTTATGGCACGCATCCTGATCGTCGACGATTCGCCGTCGCAATTGCTCGGTATCAAGCGCATCGTCGAAAAGCTCGGGCATGAGGCAGTGACGGCCGAAGACGGCGCCGCCGGCGTCGAAGCCGCGAAGCGCGAAATGCCCGACCTGATCCTGATGGACGTGGTGATGCCGAACCTCAACGGGTTCCAGGCCACCCGTACGATCAGCAAAGATCCCGACACTGCCCATATTCCGATCGTGCTGGTCACCACGAAAGACCAAGACACGGACAAAGTGTGGGGCATGCGCCAGGGCGCCAAAGCTTATGTGACCAAGCCGATCCGCGAGGAAGAGCTGGTGACGACCTTGAAGACGTTGTTGCCTGCGTAGCAACGATGGCGGCTTCGCTAGTGAGAAAACGGCATCTTTGCAGGTGCCGTTTTTTTTGGCCGCCCTAGAGGGGCGAGGGAGCGGTAGCGAGGGCGTAAATCCGTTCGCGTGAGGCTTACCCCAAGTCCGCTAACCTGTCTTCGCACCATCGACGATTGCCCGCCAGATTACGATTTTAGCGCCCGCGCTACTTACCTTCGTCCCTGCCGCGCTACGTCAAGCTCCCCACCTCAAGCCCGCGGATCGAAACCTTCGAACTGGTCCTTCAAGGCCTCGTAAGCCGCACGCTGCTCGTGGGTATCGGCGACCGGTGCGCGAATCGACAACTCTACGAGCTGATCCCCGGGTGTCGGCCCGGGCATGCCTCGCCCCTTCAAGCGCAGCTTGCGGCCCGACTGCGATCCGGGCGGGATGCGCAAGTCCACAGTGCCAGCGAGCGTCGGCACGGGCACCGTGGCGCCCAAGGCTGCCTCCCAGGGCGCGATCGGCAATACATGGGTGACATTGCGGCCGTCCAGACGGAAGCGAGTGTCGTCGCGTATGCCCACCTCCAACAGCAGGTCGCCGCTAGGGCCTCCGCCGTGACCCGCGTGGCCCTGCCCGCCAAGGCGAATCACCTGGCCTGACTGAATACCCGCCGGAATCTTCACCTCAAGCGTGCGTTCGCCGCCGTGGCCGTCCTGCAGAACGAGGCGTGTGCGACCGCCATCGAACGCCGTCTTCAAATCGATCTGTACTTGCGCCTGTACATCGCTACCGCGCCTTGCGCGAGGGCTCGCGCGACCTGCGCCACCGGCGCGACCGCCGAAGAGGCTTTCGAAGAAATCGCTGAAATCGCCATGGCCGGCGTCGCCGAAATCGAAACCCTGCCCCCAGCCGGGCGGCGGACGGAACTGCTCGCCACCGCGATAGCCGCCAGCACGCAGCTGATCGTAGGCGTCGCGTTTTTCCTTGTCACGAAGCACTTCATTGGCTTCGTTGATCGCCTTGAACTTTTCTTCCGCGCCGGCTTCCTTGTTCTTATCGGGATGGTACTTGCGCGCAAGCTTGCGATAGGCGGCTTTGATATCCGCCTCGCTCGCGTCCGGCTTCACGCCCAGAATGTCGTAGTAATCCTTGAATTCCACCGTCAAATCCCCGCCAAAACGCCCTCATGATCGGACGCCACGGCGCTGGCTGCAAGCCGCGCCGAGTATTCCCAAGGTGAGCCCATCACGATGCCTGCTGCCCGCTATCGCTTAGTACCCCATGCAAATGCGCCCATGCGGGGCGCTGGCCAGCGCCCCGCATGGGCAATCCCTATCGCCCCTCCGGCTGCATGCGCAACAGGCGCTACGCTACCGAACGCTACGAGCGGACTCAGTGTGCCGTTTCGATGGCGATACGGCGCGGCGCCGCCTGGGCCCGCTTGGGAATCGCGATCTCCAGCACACCATGCTTGCCCGTCGCGGTAATACCCTCGGCATCGGCACTCTCAGGCAGGGCGAAACGGCGATGAAAACTGCCTGAGGCACGCTCGATGCGGGTAAATTGACCAGCCGACTCCTGCGGTTCGCTGCGGCGCTCGCCCTTGATGCTCAACACGTTCTTATCCATGCTGACTTCGATCGATGCCGGGTCGACCCCAGGGACGTCGGCGAGGATCACGAAGCGACCCTCCTCTTCTTTGATGTCCACGCGCGGCACCCAAGCGCCAGCCTGAGCATCGTCCTGGCTCAAAAACCGATCCAGGACATCACGTACATCACCAAAACCGCGCAGCGTCCGACGGGAAAAGGGAGCGGAGATGTAATTCATGGGTCATTCCTCAAATTAGGATGCGGCCATTGCCGCTTGGAGAGGAAGATAAGTGCCGGGTACGCGGTTTCAAGGCACCCATCAGGCCAGCCCGCCGCATGAAGCTTTGTTTATTCAGTCGCCATTGGCTTGGCCCGCCCGATACACTTGCCCTGCCCCGGCAAGCCCTAGAACGGCCCGCCGCAGCATCGCCGATCCCAAAACCCAAGAGCAGGAAGCGAACATGATCCAGCTGGGCGAAAGCCTTCCCGATGTCGAAATCCGTCTCGCCGGCGATGAAATCACTACGGCGCAAACGCGTGATGTGTTCGCCGATCGACGTGTCGTATTGTTCGCTGTCCCCGGCGCATTTACGCCGACCTGTTCGAACAAACATGTCCCCGGCTATGTGAGCCATCTCGACGATTTTGCCGCACGCGGTATCGATGTAATGTGTCTTTCGGTCAACGATGCTTATGTCATGCAGGCCTGGGCGAAGAGTCAGAAAATTCCGGCACGCCTGCTGATGCTGGCCGATGGCAATGGTTTGTTCACGCGCTCGCTCGGTCTCGAGCTTGACGGCACGGCCTATGGTATGGGGCTGCGCGCTCGTCGTTTTGCGCTGTACGCCGAGAATGGCGTAGTCAAGGATCTGCATCTGGAAGCGCCCGGGGAATTCCGGGTCTCGACAGCCGAAGCCATGCTCGCAGCACTTCCCCAAACCTAAACAAAAAAGCCCGGCCTGACGACCGGGCTTTTTCTAGATCAAGGCACGCGAACTCAATCTTCGCCTGCGGGCTCGACCGTCGCATCGGCATCGCCTTGCGGCAACGTATCGCCAGCCTCGCCATCCTCGGCACCTTCCTCATCCGCATCCAGCCGAACGACACTGACCAACGCCTCAGTCGCCGGCAGGCGGATCAGGGTCACGCCCTGAGTGTTACGCCCCAACTGCGAAATTTCCGCCACACGGGTTCGCACCAGCGTGCCCTGATTGGAGATCAGCATCAGCTCGTGTGCTTCGGTGACTTGCGTCGCCGCGACCAGGGGACCGTTACGCTCGGAGCACTGGATGCCGATCACACCTTGCGTACCGCGGCCCTTCTTGGGGAACTCATCCAAGGCGGTACGCTTGCCGTAGCCACGCTCGGTCGCAGTGAGAATATCGCCGTCGGCGGCAACAATCAGCGACACCACCTCGGTCTGCTCGGCCAGGCGCATGCCGCGCACACCCGTCGCCGTGCGTCCCATCGAACGCACTTCGTCCTCGTCGAATCGCACTACCTTGCCGTTCGATGCAAACAACAGTACATCGCTCTTGCCATCGGTCAATGCCACATTGACCAGTGCATCGCCTTCGTCGAGGTTGATGGCGATCTTGCCCTTCTGCAACTGGAAAGCGAACTCGGTGAGCGGCGTCTTCTTGACCGTGCCCTGGCGTGTGGCAAAGAACACAAAGCGATCGGCACTGTACTCATGTACAGGCAGCACAGCCTGAACTTTCTCGCCTTCCGACAGCGGCAGCAGGTTCACCATCGGCTTACCGCGCGTATTCGGACCGGACTCGGGCATCTGATACACCTTCAGCCAGTACACACGCCCCGTGCTGGTGAATGTAAGCAGCGTGTCATGGGTATTGACCACCCACAACTGCTCGACGAAATCCTCCTCCTTCAACGCAGACGCCGAACGGCCCTTGCCGCCGCGCCGCTGCGCACGGTAGGTGCTGGCGGGCTGCCGCTTGACGTAGCCGGCATGCGAGAGCGTGACGACGACGTCTTCCGGAGCGATCAGGTCCAGGACATTGAGATCTTCCTGCGAATGCTGGATTTCCGTGCGGCGCGTATCGCCGAACTCGGTCAGGATGTTCTCAAGCTCCTCGCGAATGACCGCGAGCAGACGCGCCGGGTCTTCCAGGATTTCGATCAGACCGCGGATCGTGTCAAGGATCTGGCGATACTCGTCGGAAAGTTTTTCCTGCTCCAGGCCGGTCAGGCGGTGCAGGCGCATCGCGAGGATTTCCTGCGCCTGCGCTTCGGAGAGCTGATAACCGTCGCTCTTGAGGCCATCGCGCGGATCCATATCCTCCGGACGCGACATATCGGCACCGGCCGCTGTCAGCATGGTGCTGACGAGGCCGGGCTGCCACTTGCGTGCCACCATGCGCTCGCGAGCTTCCTGCGGCGAAGCGGAGGTGCGGATCAGCTCGATCATCTCGTCGATGTTCGCCAGCGCTACCGTCAAGCCTTCCAAGATATGCGCACGCGCACGTGCCTTGCGCAGGTCGAAGATGGTGCGGCGAGTCACCACTTCACGGCGATGGCGAATGAAGGCTTCCAGGATATCCTTCAAGTTCAGCAGCTGCGGCCGGCCATCGACCAATGCCACCATGTTGATACCGAAGGTGACCTGCAGTTGGGTCTGCTGGAACAGATTGTTGAGCACCACATCGCCCATCGAATCACGGCGGATCTCGATGACCATGCGCATGCCGTCCTTGTCGGACTCGTCACGCAGCTCGCTGATGCCTTCGAGCTTCTTTTCCTTGACCAGTTCGGCGATCTTCTCGATCAGGCGCGCCTTGTTTACCTGGTAAGGCAGCTCGGTAACGATGATTGTTTCGCGGCCGTTGGACTCGGTCTCGATCTCCGCCTTGGCACGTACCAGGATGCGGCCACGACCGGTGCGATACGCTTCGACGATGCCCGAGGAGCCATTGATGATGCCTGCGGTCGGGAAATCCGGGCCCGGAATGTGCGTCATCAGTTCGTCGATGCCGAGCGACGGATCGTCGATGAGTGCGATCGTCGCGGCAATGACCTCGTTGATATTGTGCGGCGGCACATTGGTCGCCATGCCCACGGCAATACCGGCCGAACCGTTGATCAACAGATTCGGCACGCGGGTGGGCAGCACCAGCGGTTCATTTTCGCTTTCGTCGTAGTTCGGCCCGAAGTCGACGGTTTCCTTGTCGATGTCGGCAAGGAGCTCATGAGTGAGCTTGGACATGCGCACTTCGGTATAACGCATGGCCGCCGCGCTATCGCCGTCGACCGAACCGAAGTTACCCTGGCCGTCGATCAGCATGTAACGCAGCGAAAACGGCTGCGCCATGCGCACGATGGCATCGTACACCGCCGTATCGCCATGCGGATGGTACTTACCGATCACGTCACCGACCACGCGGGCCGATTTCTTATAGGGCTTGTTCCAGACGTTACCCAACTCGTTCATCGCAAAAAGCACGCGGCGATGTACCGGTTTGAGACCATCGCGGACATCCGGCAATGCGCGCCCCACGATCACGCTCATGGCGTAATCGAGGTAGCTCTGACGCATTTCGTCTTCGATGCTTACGCGAATGACTTCTTTGGCGAGTTCTGCCATCAATCAGTTCCCTGGACGAAGAAAAGGTCGCGGACGACGCCCCCGAGCGTCTGCCTCAGCGACCTGGAATTTCAGTAAGCGAAGTGTACCACGAACGCGCGTGGAAATACACTATTTTTTCCAATAAAATCAATATCTTATATTGATGTTTCAGAACGCCTGAAAAGAGCGCTCCTGGCGGTCAGGAAATTGACCGCAGCAGCTACCGCCGACCCTGCCGCGGTAGGGATGGCTGGCCACGGATGCAGGGCCGGAACGAGCCAGAGCAGCAAGGCGAAAACCCCGTAATTGACTGCCGCACCGAACCCCATCAGCACCATCCAGTGCGACCATTCGGCGATAGCCGAGCGCCCGCTGGGTCGATGCGCAAACGTGCGACGACGGTTCCACCACCAAGTGATCGTGGCGGCAAGCGCGAACGATACGATACGTGCGCCATAGGGATTCCAGCCAAGCCCGCTGACAAGCGCCTGGACCACGCCCGCGTCGACGATAAGGCCCAATATACCGCCGACTGCGAAGAGCAGGAGCTCCTGGCGCAGTCTCACCGGCCGAACATCGCTTGCATGGCCGCTGCGGTTGGACGCTCGATGACGCCACGTTCGGTTACGATGGCATCGATCAATTCGGCCGGCGTCACGTCGAATACCGGATTCCAGGCTTCGGCACCCTCGACAACGGTACGCTGGCCACCCACGCTCAATAGTTCGGCAGCGTCGCGCAATTCGATCTCGATGTCGTCGCCCGATGCAGTCGCCATATCCACCGTGGACGAGGGCGCGACGACCATGAACTTCACGCCATGATGGCGCGCCGCGATGGCCAGCTGATAGGTACCGATCTTGTTTGCCGTGTCGCCGTTGGCCGCAATGCGATCGGCACCGACAATGACCCACTGGACCTCACCGCTGCGCATCAGGTGGGCGGCCGCCGAGTCGGCAATAAGCCGCGCGGGAATCCCGTCGCGCACCAGTTCCCACATGGTCAGGCGCGCCCCCTGCTGCCAGGGGCGTGTTTCACCGGCATAGACGCGCTCGATTCGGCCGTTGGCGGCACCGGCACGGATAACGCCCAGGGCCGTGCCGAAACCGGCAGTCGCGAGCGAGCCGGTATTACAGTGCGTGAGCACGCCCGAACCTGGTGAAATCAATGCGGCGCCGAGGTCGCCCATGCGGCGATTGGCTTGAAGATCCTCGTCCTGGATGGCCTGCGCCTCGCGTTCCAGCGCCGTGGTATCGGCCCCCTGAGCGATAGCGGTTTTCATGCGGTCCAACGCCCACATGAGATTCACGGCAGTCGGACGTGCCGCACGCAATTCCGCGAGCGGAGCGTCCAACGGCAGCCCTTCACGGGCAGCCAGCACGACACCCCAGGCCGCAGCAATACCGATGGCCGGTGCGCCACGGACCGCCAGTTCTTTGATGGCTTGCGTCACTTGCCGATAATCACGGCATTCGAACCAGCGTTCCTCGCGCGGCAGGAGACGCTGGTCCAGCAGGCGCAAACGATCGCCTAGCCATTGCACGGCACGGATGGAATCGTAAGTCATGGTCATCGGGCTATTATGCCCGATGACCCTTCCAAGACGGGAGACTAATGTCTCCCCTGCCGAATTCGAGTTCCGTTGTCACGGAATACGGCTCAAAAGATATCGGCACCGAATGACATAACCTGCAGCTTCGCTCTCGTGGAGGCATTCGTAACACGGGCGACTACCTCGCTATTGCGTGGGGCGAGTTTCAGCCTCAGCGATAGAGCGCTTTGCAGGTCCAGGCTTCCAGATGCATGAAGTTTGCGTATCGCCTTCGCCAGCGAAAGTGTGAAATTCAAGGTAGCTCCGTGGTGGCCCAGCCCATGGGTGCCGAATACCTCGAACCTTCCCGCCCATTCCACTGCCTCCCCGTTAGAGGCAACCACTTCAAGATCGAATGCCCACTTGGATGCAGCATGCGCATCGCTGACGTGCAGGCTCGCGTTCAAGGCTCCGCCTTGCAGTACACCCAACAACAGATCCGCTGGCACGTTCAGTGACAGGATGGCCGGCACCTCTGTGCTCAGGTCGGCTTGACGCACTATGCCAGGGATATAGCTGTCACCCAGGCGTAAGGGAGGAAGGCGCGGCGGCACGCGGGTACCAGGCTCGAATTCATACTCGAACATATCCGCGCGCGTGTAATCCAGTGAGCCATAGCCTTCGACCGGCCTGCCACGCTCATCGGTAAAGAACGCAAACGGTTCGTCTTGCCAGACTCTCAGTGCATCTCCCTCAGGTACGATGGGGAGTGCTTCCTCGCTCTGCAGTTGCATCCAGTCTGCCCATAAGCGATCGATATTGGCGTGATGCAACCAGAATATGGGATCGAAGGGTGAAAGGAATTCCCCCATGAGACCACCTATACCCGTATGTACCTGATTGTGTGGACTGCTTTCCAGAAGACTTATTTTTTTGGATTCGCTGTGCTGCGAACTGATTTCACCGCCAAATTTGGCAAAGGTCCTTGGTGCAAATGCAGAAACAAGTGTCTCGAGCGATACCGCGTTACGCACACTTTCGCCAAGCTCCGGCGCCGTAGCAGAAAGCTGCCGCGCTCGCTCCCCCAGCCGTTCAGTCTTCTCAACCACAGAATCCCACAACGAATCGAACGTCTCGTAGCCGCGCTGGTAGAGTTGCTCGCGTTGAAGCGACGTCAAGCTGCTCCAATAGGCCTGCATTGGAGCATGAAACGCTGCTGCGAAAGCTTCCGATGTCATAAAGAAAGCTTTACCGGCAGGATCCAATACACCTTCGAAAAACGGCCGCGGCAATACGGGGGACGCGGTCCAATCCCAGTATGGCAAGGCGAAATCGGAACGCCCCGTCACTTCCCGGCAAATACGCTCAAACCATCCCAGATAGCCACGGTGCCAAGGCAGGAACCATCCATTGGCATGCGGACAATCGAGTAGATGCACCAGCCCCAGGCGATACCAATTGCGAGGGTCGGAGGGTGGAAGGGCCAGCAGGCGAGAAACCGCTAGGCGATAGGTATCCAGCATTTCGGCAGGAAAATCCGGCGCAAGCAGATTACGTCGCTGCCAACGAGCCGCACGGCCCGGCACATTCGGCAAATGTGCAGCTCGAGGAACTGCCAAGCCCGATACCGCAAAGGCGGAGAACGCCACTGCGGTACCGCAAAGAAAGTTACGCCTGGAGGTCGAACAGAGGTTTTCTTTATCGCTCATGACGCATCATGGTTGCTGTAGGGCAACCATGATCGCGATTCAGACATACCCCATGAATCGGGCCCAGCCGATGCTTCACGCCTGTTTCGTCCGATTTCGGGCGCGGCGTGTACAACGCCTCATTCGTTAAAGCAGTGACAGCTCGGAGCTATGCGTTCTCAGGCATGACTAACCACAAAATCAGATAAAGCAGGATGCCCGAACCGCCGGCGAGCGTGAGGATGATCCAGATTACTCGCACAATGGTTGGATCCCAACCGATATATTCGGCCACGCCACCACAGACGCCAGCAAGCATCCGTTGGCTGCTTGAGCGCGCCAGGCGCTTTTCACTACTCATAAACCCACTCCCCCGTCGATGATCAGCCGCGCGAACGCAGCCATTCGTGGATAGCCGGCGGCACGTCGCGCTGGGCGCGCCCAGAAACATAGATTCCGATGTGCCCCCCCTTGAACGCCAGCTGCGTGTAATCGGTCGTACCCACATGACGCCCGAGCGCACGCGACGCGTCCGGTGGCACGAGATGATCCTGTTCGGCAAAGATATTCAACACCGGCTGAGTGATCATCCCCAGATCCACGGGCTTGCCGCCGATGGTCAGCGTACCTGCAACCAGCTTGTTGCCCTGGTAGAAATCCTTGATGAACTCACGGAAAGCCTCGCCGGCTTGATCGGGAGAATCGAAAATCCAACGCTCCATGCGCAGGAAATTTTCCAATTCTTTCGGGTTGTCGAGGATATCGACCAGGCCGACGTATTTCTGCTGGTTCAGGCGCACTGGCTTGAGCGTGAGGTAAACCCAGTTCATCAACTCCGCAGGGATGTTGCCTAGCGTGTCGACAAACAGATCCACATCGAGGTTGCGTGTCCAGTGCGAAAGCATGTTGTCCGGTGTGTGGAAATCCACCGGCGTCACCATCGTGATCAGGTTCTTTACTTTCTCTGGCCGGATCGCCGTATAGCAAAGCGAAAACGCACCGCCCTGGCAGATACCGAGCAAGTTGATCGCATCCACATCGTGACGCTTACGCACGGCGTCGACGCAGCGGTCGAGATACCCATTGATGTAGTCATCCAACGTCAACCAACGATCGGCACCGTCGGGATAGCCCCAGTCGATCAGATAGACGTCTTCACCTTGCGCCAGCAGATTGCGCACCAGGGAGCGGTCGGCTTGCAGGTCGGTCATCCAGGCTGTGTTGACCAATGCGTAGACGATCAACAATGGCGTCTTTGCCGTCGGCGGCCGCTCGCCCTTGAAATGCCACACAGTGAGCTTGTCCTCGCGATAGACGGCTTCGCGCGGCGTGTTGGCGTACTCAGGTTCGGTCATTCCACGCAAGTTGCTTATACCGGCGGCAAGCTTGTTCTGGAACGTGCTGATTTCGGCAAGCAGGTTGGCCGGATCGAAGGGCAAGGGGTTGTTCATCGCGGCTCCTTATTTGTTGCCACGCGCGGCGGATCGGCCGGCGGCTGCCTTCTTGGCGGTTTTCCGCGGCGTAGCCACGCGTGCCTCAGGCACGGGCTTGCCAGGCTTGGCTTGGGATTTCTTCTCCGCTGCGGCGAGCTTGCGTTTCAGTTCGGCGACTTCGGCGCGTAACGTGGTGGCATCATCGCCTGCCGGCGCGTCCCTTCCGGCAGCATTCGCACGTACTTCGCGACGCAATTCCTGCAGCCGTTTGCCCAGCGCGGTGACTTCGCTGCGTGTAGGCAGACCCAGCTCACGGCAAACAGCTTCGAGCTGTTGCTGCTGCAACTGGCGCACCTTCATCTGCGCATTGACCATAGCGCCGTAGACCTGTTTGAACTCGTCCGACAAGGCGATCTGGGCGTAGCATTCTTCGGCGGCATCGACCCATAGGTCGTACAACGCCTTGAGCGATTCGATGCGCTGATCGGTGCTGGCCATTTTGCCGAGCTGCTCTTGCAAGCGCTCGAAGCCCTGCAGATTGGCTTGCTGAATCAGTGCTTGATAGCGCGATGCCAGATCGGCGTATTCGCGCATGGCGTTGGTCAGCGCCTGCTGTTGCAACTGGCGCTCACGGGTGTAACCGAAGGCGGCGAAATCGCCCAGGCCGCCGGGCATCTGTCCCGCTAACGGATTGAGGCCCGCCTGGGCATTGAGCCAATGCTGCCATTGCTGCATGAAGCCCTGGGCCGCGGCGCTGTCCAGTCCGGCATAGGCCTGTGTAAACGGCTGGCCGCCTAGCCCGGCAAAGAGATTTTGCATCTGACGCTGCCAATCGTTCCCCTGCCCCAAGCCACTACCGCCGGCACTGCGCAGCCAGTCGGAATATGCCTTGGCACCAGCCATGCTACGCGTCAGGAGATCGTCGGCGCGCGCGCCCATCCCCGCAGGTGCAAATGGCGATACCGCAGCGGGTTGCTGCTGCAAATAGCGGGTCCATGCATCCCAGGACTGCTGCGCGAGCGCCTGATAATTGGTGAGAAAATCCGTTGCCTGGTTACTCATGCTGCCTCCTCCATCATGTAGGTGAATGGTAGCAGGATGTAAGTGATGGGCTTTTGAGCGCGGTGGGGAATGAGAAGTTTCATGTGTGGGGGAGAGTTATTTGCGCAGTGTGCACCGATCTTCTGCGCAGGTGCAGATTACTGCTTGCTTGCGCATCGCGAGCTTGCCCCCTCTCCCCCCTCCCCGGTCAAGGCAGGGAGAGGAAGCCTGACTGGAGCAAGGTTCGGTGTGTCGCATTCACGTACTCTGCTCTTTCTCGCCCGGCTTGCCGGGGGAGAAAGGCTGGGGTGAAAGGGCAACCCTCAGTCCAACACTCCAAAAAAAAGCCCGGCAATGCGCCGGGCTATTTTCATACAACCATCAGGCAAGCATTCAGGCGTTGGCGCCTTCGTCCTCGGTCACCGCCTTCATGGAGAGGCGGATACGGCCCTGCTTGTCCACTTCCAGCACCTTGACCTTGACGATATCGCCTTCCTTGAGCTTGTCGGAGACCTTCTCCACGCGCTCGTTGGAAATCTGCGACACGTGAACCAGACCGTCCTTGCCCGGCAGGATCGTCACAAACGCACCGAAGTCCATCAGCTTGGCAACCTTGCCCTCGTAGATGCGGCCCGGCTCGACGTCGGAAACGATCTGCTCGATGCGCTTCTTCGCTTCGTCAGCCGCCATGCGGTTGACCGAGGCGATCACGACCGTGCCGTCGTCGCTGATGTCGATGGTGGTGCCCGTCTCTTCGGTGATCGAGCGGATCGTTGCGCCGCCCTTGCCGATGACTTCGCGGATCTTGTCCGGATGAATCTTGATGGTGAGCAGACGCGGAGCGTACTCGCTCATTTCCGAGCGAGCCGTGCTCATCACCTTGGCCATTTCGCCGAGGATGTGCAGACGGCCACGTTTGGCCTGCTCCAGCGCCACCTTCATGATTTCTTCGGTGATGCCGTCGATCTTGATGTCCATCTGCAGCGCGGACACGCCGTCGGCGGTACCGGCCACCTTGAAGTCCATATCGCCCAAGTGGTCTTCGTCACCCAGGATGTCCGACAGCACGACATAGTCGCCGCCTTCCTTCACCAGGCCCATGGCGATACCGGCCACCGGCGCCTTCAACGGCACGCCCGCGTCCATCATGGCCAGCGAGGAACCGCAGACCGAGGCCATCGACGAGGAGCCGTTCGACTCGGTGATTTCCGAGACGACGCGGATTACATACGGGAACTCTTCCATGGTCGGCTTGACGGCCTGCACGCCACGCTTGGCGAGACGGCCGTGGCCGATTTCGCGACGCTTGGGCGCGCCGAAGCGGCCAGCTTCGCCCACCGAGAAAGGCGGGAAGTTGTAATGGAACAGGAATGGATCCTTCGACTCGCCTTCCGGCGCGTCGATGATCTGCGCGTCACGGGCGGTGCCCAGCGTGGCCACGACCAGCGCCTGGGTCTCGCCGCGCGTGAACAGCGCCGAACCATGGGTGCGCGGCAGCACGCCTACACGGACCGAGATCGGACGGACGTCGTCGAGCTGGCGACCGTCGATGCGGACTTTGGTCTTCAGCACGCCGTCGCGCATGGTGCGGTATTCGATCTCGGCAAACGCGTTGCCGATATCCAGGTCGCTCCAGCCGTGGCTCAGCGCGGTCTGCGCGATACCGGTCTTGATGTCGCCCTTGAGAGCGGCGATAGCGTCGCGACGCTCCAGCTTGTCACGTATCGCAAAAGCCTTCTGCAGGCGATCGCCCAGGATCGAGTTGATCGAATCGAACAGCGCGTCGTTACGCGCCGGGGCTTCCCACGTGAACGACTTGCGGCCGGCTTCGGCCACGAAAGCGTTGATGGCGTCGATGGCGACCTGCATCTGCTTGTGGCCGAACACCACGGCGCCGAGCATGACTTCTTCGGTCAGCAGCTTGGCTTCGGACTCCACCATCAGCACAGCGTTGTGCGTGCCGGCCACGACCAGATCCAGATCCGAGGTCTTCAGCTCGGTGGCGGTCGGGTTGAGCAGGTACTGGCCATTGGCATAACCGACGCGAGCGGCACCGATCGGACCCTTGAACGGGATGCCAGCCAGCGTCAGCGCAGCGGAGGCGCCCAGCATGGCAGGGATATCGCCATCGATTTCGGGATTCAGCGAAACGACCTGGGCGATGACCTGGACTTCGTTCTTGAACTCTTCCGGGAACAGCGGACGCACCGGGCGGTCGATCAGACGCGAAGTGAGCGTTTCCTTCTCGGTCGGACGGCCTTCGCGCTTGAAGAAGCCGCCGGGAATGCGACCGGCCGAGTAGAACTTCTCGACGTAGTCGACGGTGAGCGGGAAGAAGTCCTGACCGTCACGGGCCTTGGCGGCCGCCACGGCGGTGACCAGCACGACGGTACCGCCCATGCTGACCATGACGGCACCGGACGCCTGGCGGGCGATTTCGCCCGTCTCCAGTGTGACTTCGTGATTACCGTACTGGAATGACTTGGTTACTTTCGCCACGTTATTGTCCCTTGTCGGTTAACGGCGCAGGCCAAGACGCTCGATCAGGCTCTGATAGCGCGGCAAGTCGCTGTCTTTCAGATAGCCCAGAAGGCGCTTGCGCTGATTAACCAGCTTCAGCAGGCCGCGGCGCGAGTGGTGATCCTGCTTATGGGTCTTGAAGTGGTCGGTCAGGTGGTCGATACGGGCCGACAGGAGGGCCACCTGGACTTCCGGCGAACCGGTGTCGTTCGGCACGCGGCCGTACTCAGCAATGATCTTGCCGGTCTGTTCTGCAGTGAGGGACATGAGAATCTCTTCCTTAAAAGGCGATGCGAAGCTTGCGCCATGTCACATCGATGACATCGCGCAAGCTTCGCCTTGTGAATGAATGATTTGGAACAAGCTCGCTATTCTAACGATTGAGACGGTAAGACAACAAGAGCATGACAGTGCCCCGGCTCAGCAAATTGCGCCCCCGGGCGGCAGATTGAAGCCTCGGGCGATGCGAAGCACCCCATCCGGGCCGATATCGGCCAGGGCCAGCAAGCGGCCGTCGTCGGCAAAAACCGCGTGCCGTGTGATGTCGGCTAACGGGAGCACCTGAATCTGACGCCCCTGTGAGACAGCAATACTTTCGGCGGCGTCCAATCGCAGCGCCGGGAGGTCGGTCAGACCATCCGCAATCGGGCGAACAAGCGCCAGCAAAGCCTCATCGCCTCGGCTGGCTGCCTCGACTAGCATGTCGAGGGTTATCATGGCCCGTTCGCGAAACGGTTCCACCCAAAGGCGCCGCAGGGCGGTCAGATGTGCACCGCAACCGAAATCTTCGCCCAGGTCCACCGCCAAGCTGCGGATATAGGTACCCGAGCCGCACTCGACATAGAGCTTCAGCCGATCGCCATCGTGCTCGAGCAGGTCCAGGCGGAAGATATCTACCTCACGAGGCGGCGCTTCGACCGCTTCGCCACGCCGGGCCTTCAGATACAACGGTTCCCCATCCTGTTTGAGCGCGGAATAGACGGGTGGCACCTGAACGATGCGTCCGCGAAATCTGCCAAGCGCCTGTTCGATGCGTTCGGCATCGAGGATGGGTACCGGGCGTTCCTGAACAATCTCGCCCTCGAGATCCGCGGTCGCCGTCGTCACGCCCAGGCGGCATTCGGCCAGATAGGCCTTGCGCGAACCCAGCAGGGTTCCGGCGACCTTGGTCGCCTCGCCCAGGCATAACGGCAAAAGCCCCGTAGCCAGCGGATCGAGCGCACCGGTATGGCCGCCCTTCTCCGCGCGCAACAGCTTCCGGGCCGCCTGCAGCGCCTGATTGGAGCTCATATGCAGGGGCTTATCCAGAAGGACGATGCCGTGGAGGGAGCGGAAACGGATGCGCATGCCAATCAATTTAGCTTCAAGAACCTTGGCCACCTTGCAGAAGCGAATTCAGCCGCGACGCACAATGACGTGTCGGTTTGTCGCGGCGGGAGCCGCTCCTGGAAGATACGCAGTCCCGGTCGGGATCAGTCTTTGTCTTCAACCTGCGGCGGCACAATATCGCCCGAATCGCGCAACAGCTTTTCGATTCGCTCACCCTTGTCGACCGAGTCGTCGTATTTGAAACGCAGCTCCGGCACACGACGGATGCGCATACTGCGCGACAGCTCGCGGCGAAACTCGCCGGCAAGTTCGTTGAGCGCCTTGACCAGATCCTTGGATTGATCCGGCAACAACGCCGTCACCCACACGGTCGCGAAGTCGAGATCCCGGGTGACCTCCACATCCGACACGCTCGAGGATGGCAGGCCATGATCGCGCACGGCTGCGTGGACCAGCAGGCCCAGTTCACGCCGAAGCTCGGCGCCGACACGATCGGTTCGTTTGAAATCGCGGGAAGGCACGGATCCTCCTTGGCCCTTTTAGGGACGAGGGACGAGCTGCGAGGGCGCAGGCTCGTGAAGTTACCGAAAACACGAAGCCCGGACAGCACCTGTCCGGGCCTCGCAATGAAACGGACGTGGGATTTTCGCGCCCTCGCGACTCATCCCTCGCCCTTTGCGGCATTACAGCGACCGAGCTACCTCGATACGCTCGAAGCACTCGATCTGATCGCCTACCTTCACGTCGTTGTATTGCTTCACGGCGATACCGCATTCCATGCCGTTACGCACTTCGTCGACAAGGTCCTTGAAGCGACGCAGCGATTCCAGTTCGCCCTGGAAGACCACCGTGTTGTCGCGCAGGACGCGGATGGGCTTGCTGCGCTTGACCGTGCCTTCGACCACCATGCAGCCTGCCACGGCGCCGAACTTGGAGCTGCGGAAGACTTCGCGCACCTGGGCGATGCCGATGATCTCTTCACGCACTTCCATGCCCAACAGGCCGGAAGCCGCCTGCTTCACCTGGTCGATGACGTCGTAAATGATCGAGAAGTAACGGACGTCCAGGCCCGCCGTATCGATCACCTTGCGCGCCGAAGCGTCGGCACGGACGTTGAAGCCGATCACCAATGCCTTGGAGGCGGCGGCGAGCGTCGCGTCGGATTCGGTAATGCCACCGACGCCGGCAGCGATCACATTGACCTTCACGTTCTCATTGCCGATCTGGCTGAGCGATTCGCGCAGTGCCTGTACCGAACCCTGCACGTCTGCCTTGACCAGGATGTTGAGCGTCTGCTGCTCATTGCCCTGGCCCATCTGCGCCATGATGTCTTCCAGGCGGTTGGCCTTGCTGACCATGCGCGTTTCGCGGCGCTTGAGCTGGCGTTCGGCAGCCACTTCGCGTGCCAGGCGCTCGTCGGCCACGACGACAAAGTCATCGCCCGATTCCGGCACGCCAGACAGGCCCAGCACCTGCACCGGGATCGAGGGACCGGCGGACTGCACGGTCTTGCCGTTCTCGTCGATCAACGCACGCATGCGGCCATACTCGATACCGCAGACGACGAAGTCGCCGCGCTTGAGCGTGCCCTGTTGCACCAGCACGGTAGCCACCGGGCCTCGACCGCGGTCGAGGCTCGATTCGATCACCACGCCGGAGGCCGGACCGTCCTCTACCGCCGTCAACTCCATCACCTCGGCCTGAACAAGGATGGCGTCGAGCAGGTCGTCGATGCCCATGCCGGTCTTGGCCGACACCGGTACGAACGGTGTGTCGCCGCCCCACTCTTCCGGAATGACTTCCAGGTTGCCCAGGCCTTGCTTGACGTTGTCCGGATTGGCGTCGGACTTGTCCATCTTGTTGACCGCGACGATCAACGGCACCTTGGCGGCACGCGCGTGCTGCACGGCCTCGGCCGTCTGCGGCATGACGCCGTCGTCGGCCGCCACCACCAGCACCACGATGTCCGTCGATTGGGCACCACGGGCACGCATCGAGGTGAACGCCGCGTGGCCGGGCGTGTCGAGGAACGTGACCACGCCCTTGGGCGTTTCCACGTGATAGGCGCCAATGTGCTGGGTAATGCCGCCCGCTTCGCCCGAGGCGACCTTGGTGCGGCGGATATAGTCCAGCAGCGAGGTCTTGCCGTGATCGACGTGACCCATGATGGTGACTACCGGCGGACGCGTTACCTTCTCGCCATCGAGCTCGGCGTTCTGGGTATGCGCGGCCAGCGCGGCCTCGGCGTTGTCCTGGCTGGCTTCGACCGGCTTATGGCCGAGTTCTTCGACGACCAGCACGGCGGTGTCGTGGTCGATCGTCTGATTGATGGTTGCCATGACGCCCATCTTGAACAGCGCCTTGACCACCTCCGAACCCTTCACCGCCATCTTGGCGGCCAGCTCGGCCACGACGTTGTTATCGCCCACGACCACTTCGCGCACGACCGGAGCGGTCGGGCGCGAGAAGCCATGTGCGCCTGCCGCCGCCGACGACCCGCCGCGCACGGCATCGCGTGAATTACCGCCCTTGCCTGGCTTGCCACGCTTATTCGAACGACGCGCGCGATCGGCGTCGCTCAAATGCAACTCGCCCGCAGCAAAACGCTTGCCGCCTGGACCTTCGTCACGTTCGCGACCATAGCGCGTCTTGTTGGCCGATGCAGCCGCAGGAGCGGGTGCTGGCGCGGGGGCCGGCGCGGGCGCGGGCGCCGGTGCCGCAACCGGCTTGGGTTCGCGGCGACGCGGTTCGTGAATGCGCGGCAGGATCATGCCCAGCGCCTTCGGATCGATTTTCTGCACCGCCGGAGCCGCTGCGACAGGAGCCTTCTCCTCGACCAGGGGCGCGGGAGCCGGTGCGGGAGCAGGAGCTGGTGCCGGCGCGACGACCTCGGCTGCACGCTGAGCTTCGCGCGCAGCCGCTTCGCTGGCTTCACGCTCACGCTGCTCGGCCGCCTCACGGGCTTCGGCTTCCGCCTGCAAGCGCTGGCGCTCCGCCGCCTCGGCCTGCTCGCGTTCCTCGTGGGCGCGCTGCTCGGCTTCGGCGTGACGGCGGCGCTCGCTTTCGATCCGCTCGTTCTCTTCGTGTTCGCGCTGCTGCTGCGACTCCTGCAGCTTGCGCACGGCATCCTCGCGCGTGGCGTCGCCACTGGCTTCCTCGGCGATCACGCTACGCTTGACGTAGGTACGCTTGGCGCGCACTTCCACGTTGACTGTCTTGGCGCTTGCAGCGCCGCGGCCGCCAGGCGTAGCCACCTTCAACTCGCTGACCTTGCGGCGCTTGAGGGTGATCTGGCGCGGCGCGCTGTCTTCGGCCTCGCTGGCAGTCTCGCTCTTGCCATGGGTCCGGCGCAGAAAGCCCAGCAACTTCACCTTCTCGGTGCTGCTGATGACTTGCTCCGGATCGGAAAAGGGCATGCCCGCCTCGGCCAGCTGCGTCAGCAGTCTGTCCACCGGCATGCTCAATACCTGGGCCAATTGTTTAATCGTCACATCTGACATCGTGTTCTTTCTCCGCCGTTCCCGCGCATATCGTCTGCATGGTTCGCCATACAGCTACCGCCATCCTTGGTGAGGAGCATTGCAGCCCGCTCGGCACGCCCATCCCAGGGCGTTGCCGCGTACGGTCAGCCGCCCTTCTCCAGGCGCTCGATCATCGGCGCGCGCGCAGCCATGATCAGCGCCGCGGCGCGTTCTTCATCCATGCCATCGATATCGATCAGGTCGTCCACCGCCAGGTCGGCGAGGTCGTCCAGGGTCACCACTTCGCGGGCGGCCAGCGCATAGGCCGTCGATTCATCCATGCCTGGCAGGTCCAGCAACTCCTGCGCCGGCTGGTGCTCGTCGATGCCCTCTTCCACCGCCAACGCCTCGGTCAGCAGTGCATCGCGAGCGCGAGCGCGCAATTCTTCGACGATATCCTCGTCGAAGCCTTCGACAGCCAGCAGTTCGGCACTGGGTACGTAGGCAATTTCCTCGACGCTGGAGAAACCTTCCTGCACCAGGATGTTGGCGATTTCCTGATCCACTTCCAGCTTTTCCATAAACAGCTGGCGAGCGGCTTCCTGTTCGGCCTCGCTTTTCGCGGCTACCTGGTCCTGCGTCATCACATTGAGCTGCCAGCCGGTGAGCTTGCTGGCGAGGCGGACGTTCTGACCGCCACGGCCGATGGCCTGCGACAGCTTGTCCTCGGCTACCGCGATGTCCATCGAATGCTTTTCTTCATCCATGATGATCGACTGCACTTCGGCAGGCGCCATCGCATTGATGACGTACTGCGCCTGGTTCTCGTGCCACAGGATGATGTCCACGCGCTCGCCGTTGAGCTCGTTGGACACGGCCTGTACGCGCGAGCCACGCATGCCGATGCAGGCACCGATGGGATCGGTACGGGTGTCGTGCGCGACCACCGCGATCTTGGCGCGGTCGCCCGGATCGCGGGCACAGCCCTTGATCTCGACGAGCCCCTGACCCACTTCCGGCACTTCGAGCTTGAAAAGTTCCATCATGAACTCCGGTGCGGCACGCGAAACGAACAGCTGCGGGCCGCGCGCTTCGGAGCGCACTTCGTAGAGATAACCGCGGACGCGATCGCCAACGCGAGCCGACTCGCGCGGAATCGTCTTGTCGCGCGGGATGAAGGCTTCGGCGTTGCCGCCCAGATCTAGATAGACATTGCCGCGCTCGACGCGCTTGACGATGCCGGTGATCAGCTCGCCGACGCGATCCTTGAACGCATCGACCACTTGTTGACGCTCGGCTTCGCGCACGCGCTGCACAATGACCTGCTTGGCAGCCTGCGCAGCAATACGGCCGAACTCGGCGTTCTCGATCTGCTCTTCGATGTGCTCGCCTACCTGCGCATCGGCACGCTCGTCCACGGCATCCATCAGGCGAAGCTGGTGGAACGGCGACTCCATCTCGCCGTCGTCGGCGATGATTTCCCAGCGGCGAAAGGTTTCATATTCGCCGCTCTGGCGGTCGATCGACACCCGGATATCCGGATCCTCATCCGGATAACGCTTCTTCGCAGCCGACGCTAACGCGGCTTCCATCGCCTGGAAGATCACTTCGCGCGAGACGCCCTTTTCGTTGGCAACCGCATCGACCACCAGCAACAATTCTTTGCTCATTGCAGCAACTCCATAGACGCCGCCAAAGCGTCCATCGCTTTTGGATTGAATTACTTCTTCGCAGCTTTCTTGGCCGGCTTCTTGCCGCCCGGCTTGGGCTGCGGCACATAACCGAGCGCCACCCAATCGGGCACCACACGCGCACTTTCCACCGCCGAATGCTCGAACTCGAATGTCTTGCCTTCCGCCTCCAGCGAAATGCGCTCACCTTCCACCGCCAGTACCTTGCCTTTCAGGCGACGGCGCCCTTCCAACGGCGCCTTGAGCAGCAATTTCACTTCCCCGCCCACGAACCTGGCGAACTGCGCGGCGGTAAACAGCGGGCGGTCGATGCCCGGCGAGGACACTTCCAACAGGTAGTGCCCGGGAATCGGGTCTTCCACATCCAGCATCGCCGACAACTCGCGGCTGGCCGCCTCGCAGTCGTCGAGGGTCACTTCGCGGCCCTCGACGTCCAGGTAGACCCGCAGGGTACTCTGCCCTTGCGACGGGGAGAACTCCACGCCGATGCATTCCAGCCCCAAATCGGCCAGAACTTCAGTAAACCGGGTTGCCAGTGCCTGCGTGTCCATAACATTTTCCAGTCGCCAGAAACAAAAAATGGGCTCAAGCGGCCCATTCCCTTATCTCGCCGATGTCCCGACTCGTCCAGATACCTCCCGGGCCCGGCGCCCCGGACCAGGCCGGGCATGACGCACGTGCGGCGCCTCCGTGCGCCCAACAAAAAAGCCTCGCGAGGAGGCTTTCTTGTTCTAAGAAAGATCCTGGTGGCGGGGAGTCGATCAACCTCCGTTGCACGAAGGCATGAACTACCCGGCCCGCTCAGAGCCCGATAAGTATACGGAGAATTGAGCTTTTTCGCAATAAGGCAGGGCCGAAACATTCCAATGGCCTCCTGGCTGGCAGCCGGTGCCAAGCCTTGTGTCAGGCTGTCACGATACCCAGAGCACGGCATCGCCGATCGGCGAAAATCCGCCCCTCGTCGACCAACCAGGACTCCAGCGCTTTCGCCTCTGGCTGCCCTGGCAAATAGACAAAGCGGTAGCCGGCCGAGCTGCGAACGGGCATACCAAAGAGGTCGACAAGACGCCCTGCCAGAACATCCTCCAATACCAGCGCGGTTCTTCCCAGGGCCACGCCCTGGCCGGCCAGGGCCGCATTGACGGCCAACTGCGACAGGTTGAATCGCTGCCCTGGAGAGACGTCGGGCAGGCTCACTCCGGCATGCCGCAACCAGTCGTGCCACTCGTCGTATTCGCCAGCGCCGTCCCACGGCACGCTATCGTGCAGCAACATATCGGCGCGCAAGCCCTCAATCGAACGCAACCGCGGATGCGCCGCCAGATACTCGGGGCTGGCAACCGGCAACAACCATTCCTGCAGAAACTCGCAACTGTGCAGAGACCCCGCATAACCGGTATCGAAACGAATGGCCACGTCGATACGCGCCCGATGCATGCGTGGAACGTCGAGCACCCCAAGATCGCCCTGAATATGCAGATCGATATCCTTATGGGCGCGGAAAAATCCCCCCAGGCGCGGCGTGAGCCAGGTCATGGCAAATGAGGGAGCACACGACAATACCAAGGCACGCCGGTGTACAGGCTGTCGCAGCTGCGCGACCACATCCCCGAGCGTCTCGAACGCCTGACATGCCGCCACAGCCAGGCGGGTACCCTCAGGGGTAAGCACAAGCCCGCGCGGCGTGCGTAGAAATAATGGCCATCCAAGCCACCGTTCCAGTTGTTTGACCTGTTGACTCACCGCCCCCTGGGTAATGTGCAGTTCGCCGGCCGCGCGGGTAAAGCTGCGTTGTCGCGCCGCCACATGAAAACAGCGCAACCAGGCCAGTACGGGAGCGGACAGCATGCTGGGCATCAGTGGAACTAATGCAAGGTATCAGTACAAACGGTTTGTCGCGGCAAAGCATGCGCGACAAGAATGTCCTGGTCTACACAGAGCAACATACGTCATGACCACCGTCCTTATGTCTTCCAACTCCCAATGCCTGCACGATCTTCGTGCGGCGCGACCGACGCTTTGGATCAATCCTCTCCGCGACCCCGCAACGCCGAACGACTCCGCGCCCAGTCTAGCCGATGTAGTGGCCGCACAGGCGCGCTTCAGACGCTTTGCCCCCATCCTTGCGCGGCTGTTTCCGGAGCTTCAGGCCAGCGGCGGCCGCATCGAATCGGCGTTGCTCCGCGCGCCCGGCATGCAGTCCGCGCTGAATCTTCCGCGCGAACAAGGGCGCTTATGGGTCAAGACCGATCATAGCCTGCCAGTGGCCGGCTCGATCAAGGCGCGCGGCGGCATTCATGAGGTGCTGGAGTTCGCCGAATCGCTTGCACTCGAGCATGGGATGATTGAATCCGATACGGATTACACCCCCTTGGTCGCCCCGTCTGCGCGCGCTTTTTTCCAACGTTATCGAATCAGTGTAGGCTCAACCGGCAATCTGGGATTGTCGATCGGCGTCATGGCATCCGCGCTCGGTTTTCGCGCGACAGTCCATATGTCGAGCGATGCAAAACCCTGGAAAAAAGCACGTTTACGCGCACGCGGCGTCGAAGTGATCGAACATGCGGGCGATTATGCCGAAGCTGTCGCCGCCGGACGGCAAGAAGCTCAGCAAGATGCTTATAGCTATTTCGTCGACGACGAGCATTCGCTTTCATTGCTGCTGGGATACAGCGCTGCCGCACTACAACTTCGCGAGCAATGCCAGATGACAGGCATCCGAGTAGACGCCGAACATCCACTGTTCGTTTATCTACCATGCGGCGTAGGCGGTGCCCCAGCGGGCATCGCCCTGGGCTTGCACTACATGTATGGCGCGCATGTGCACACGTTCTTTGCTGAACCCACGCAATCGCCCTGCTTTCTGGCCGATCGACTTTCGCCGGGAAGCTCGGTCTACGACTGGGGCTTGAATAATCGCAGTGACGCCGACGGCCTGGCTGTGCCACGGGCCTCTGCATTGGCAGGGGAAATCATGACCTCCCGCCTGGCCGGTGCGTATACCGTCGAAGACGATACGCTCTTTGAGCATCTGTATCGGTTGGGCGAAACCGCAAATATGCACATCGAACCGTCCGCTGCCGCAGGCTTCAGTGGGCCAGCGATGCTGCTGCATACGGATGCCGGCCGCGATTATCTCGATCGACACGATCTGACGCACCGGCTACGGGGTGCGACGCATCTGGCGTGGACAACAGGCGGCCTGTTCGTGCCGACAGATATCTATACGAGGTTCGCTGAACGTGGCGAACTGATCGCCAAAACACGACGCGATTAAGAGCATCGGCAAGTACTCGATATCGAACCGCGCTGGTATATCCACGATATCTGCACAAACAAAAAGACCGGATCGAAGATCCGGTCTTTTTGTTTGTCTGAACTGGTAGCGGGGGTAGGATTCGAACCTACGACCTTCGGGTTATGAGCCCGACGAGCTGCCAGACTGCTCCACCCCGCATCAGAGTCAAACAGTATAGCGAGCCCCATTAACTGTTGCAAGCTTATTGCGACGAAAATTTCAGATTGCCGAAACGGCCCGAACGCCTTGGTGTATTTCGAACCAATAAAAAGCCCGCACTAGGCGGGCTTTCCGTTTTGGCTATCACTGACCGTTCAGGGACCAAAAGCGCTACGGCACCATGCTAGCAACGGGCTGGAACCGAAGCCCAGCGCCAGCAACGCCAAAGCATTGAGCGACAACACCAGACGCATCGGCATATCGGTTTGTGCCTTGATCTCCACGCCTTCGGCCGGCTGGTCAAAGTACATCACCTTGACCACGCGCAGGTAGTAGTACAAACCGATGATTGCGAACACCGCACCCACCAGGGCCAGCCACAGCATATTGGCGTGGATAGCGGCCTGCAGCACCAGCAACTTGGCGAAGAAACCGAACAGCGGCGGCACGCCGGCCAGCGAGAACATCACCAGCATCATCAAAAAGGCCATCCACGGCGAACGGCGGTTCAGGCCCCTCAAGTCGTCGATGTTCTCGCACTCGAAGCCCGCGCGTGCCAGCAACAGGATCATGCCGAAGGCCGCGCTGCTCATCAGCGTGTAGCTGATCGCATAGAACATCGCCGAGGCATAACCTTCCGGTCCGGCGTTGACCAGGCCGAGCAACAGATAACCCATGTGCGAAATGGTCGAATACGCAAGCAGACGCTTCAAATTGGTCTGCACGATCGCCACCAGGTTGCCGATCGCCAGCGACAGCACGGCCAGCGCGGCGAGCAGCGGTTGCCAATACTGCGACAGGTCGCCGAGGCCCGCATCGAGAAGGCGATATGCCATCCCGAACGCGGCCAGCTTGGGCGCCGAACCGATGAAGATCGTTACCGCGGTGGGCGAGCCTTCGTAAACGTCCGGAATCCACATGTGGAACGGCGCGGCGCCAAGCTTGAAGCCGATACCGACGATCATGAACATCATGCCGAACAGCATCAGGTTATGCATGTCGGTGTGCGCAGCAGCGGCATGCAGCTCGTGCAGATCCAGTGTATGCGCGGCGCCATAGACCATCGACATGCCATACAGCAGCATGCCCGAGGCCAAAGCGCCCAGCACGAAGTACTTGATGGCCGCTTCGGACGACAGACGCGAATCGCGGTTCAAGGCGACCAGCGCATACGACGACAAAGTCAGCAGCTCCAGCCCCAGGTACACGGTGACCAGGCTACCTGCGGAGACCAGCAGCATGATGCCGATGACCGCGAAGATCATCAGCGTGTAGAACTCGCCGACAAAGAGCTTGCGGTCGACCAGATAGGGACGTCCGTAGATAAACACCAGAACCGTCGCCACCAGGGCGAAGACCTTGAGAATCTCGGCTACGCGATCGAGCACGAACATGCCACTGAACGCGGTCAGGCTGACTTCGGGCTGATTGGCGACAACCAGATAGATGGCAATCGCCACCACCGCAATCGACAGCCAATGCAAGACATTTCGCTGCGAGGGCTTCATGAAGGCGTCGATCAGCAGCAACAAGCACGCCGCCACCGTCAGGTAGGCTTCGGGTAGCAGGATCAGAAGGTCATTGAGATTGGGAAGATTCATGATCGATCCTGCTTAAACCTTGTGATTGGCCAGCTGCTGCACGAGCTGCGTCACCGAGGCATCCATCAGATGGATCAACGGTTGCGGCCATACGCCCAGGGCAATGACCGCAGCGGCAAAGGCAATCAGCACGAAGGCTTCGCGGCCATTGATATCCTTCATCTCGTGCACATGCGGGTTGGTGATATCGCCCCACAGCACGCGCTTGACCATCCACAAGGTGTAGGCGGCGCCGATGATCAAGGTGAACGCGGCAAACAATGCGATCCACGGATTCGCGCTGAAGCTGGCCATGATCACGAAGAACTCGCCGACGAACCCACTGGTACCCGGCAGGCCGCTGTTGGCCATGGCAAACAGTACATAAAAGAAGCCGAACCACGGCATGACGTTGATCACGCCGCCGTAGTCCTTGATCTGGCGAGTATGCAGTCGGTCATACATGACGCCGATGCACGAGAACATCGCGCCCGAGACGAAGCCATGCGAGATCATCTGCACCATCGCACCCTGCATGGCAAGATTGGCCGCGTCCAGGTTGTTCTGGCCACGCACCAACAGGAAGGCGATGAAGATGCCGAGAGTGACGAAGCCCATGTGTGCCACGGACGAATACGCCACCAGCTTCTTCATATCGTCCTGTACCAGCGCGATATAGCCGATATAGACCACGGCGATCAGGCTCAGCGCGATCACCAGCCAGGCGTAGTGCTCGGAAGCATCCGGCACGATCGGCAGCGAGAAACGCAGGAAACCGTAGCCGCCGATCTTCAGCATGACCGCGGCCAGCACCACCGAGCCGCCCGTCGGGGCTTCCACGTGCGCATCCGGCAACCAGGTATGCACTGGCACCATCGGTACCTTGACCGCAAAAGCCAGAAGGAAGGCGAAGAACAACCAGCCCTGCTCTTTCATGCTCAGCGGCAACGAAGCCCAATGCGCCAGGTCGAAACTACCGCCGGACTTGTTGTACAGATAGATCAGCCCGATCAGCATGAAGATCGAGCCAAGGAAGGTGTAGATGAAGAACTTCAGCGTCGCATACACACGGCGCGGTCCGCCCCACATGCCGATCAGGATGAACATCGGGATCAGCATGGCTTCGAAGAACACGTAGAACAGCAACGCGTCCGTCGCGCAGAACACGCCGATCATCAGGCCTTCGAGCACCAGCATGGCGGCCATGTACTGATGCGGCTTGTCCTGGATGACTTCCCAGGCGCCGACGATCACCAGGATGCCGACAAAAGTGGTCAGCAGGATCAGTGCGACCGAGATGCCATCCACGCCCAGGGCGTAGCGGACATGGATCGCCTCGATCCAGCTATGGTCTTCGACCAACTGTTTGGTGGCATCCGCAGCGTTGTAGTGCGGCAGCAACGCCAGGCTGGCCAGGAAAGTCAGCACGGCAACGATCAGGGCTATCCAGCGAGCCGTGTTCGGGCGCCCCGAACCGGCGAGCAGCACGGGAATGGCCCCGATGACGGGCAGCCAGATCAGCAGGCTGAGCAAGTGATTGGACATGGAACGTTTCCCTTATTGCCCGACCAGCCAGTACCCGCCAAGCAGCAGGATCAGGCCAAGAATCATCGCGAAAGCGTAGTGATAGAGGTAACCGGATTGCAGGCGGCGCACGCCGCTGGCAATCCGCTGCACCAGCGAAGCCGAACCGTTGACCGCCACGCCGTCGATCACCGCCGCGTCGCCGCCCTTCCACAAGGCACGACCGAGGGCGACACCGCCCTTGGCGAAGATGGCGAAGTAGACGTTATCGACCCAGTACTTGCGATCCAGCACGATCCAGATCGGCTTGAGCGCGGACTTGATCTTGTCGGCCAACGCGATGTTGAACAGATAGATGTAGGTGGTAATGGCGAACGCCGCTGCCACCAGCCAGAACGGCGGTTGCGCAAAACCATGCAAGGCCATGGCAAGCGGGCCGTGGAATTCCTCGCCCAGCTTCTCCAGCACACTACGACCTTCCTGCACGTGGATCGCTCCACCGAACCAGCCACCGTAGAGCATGGGCTGGATCGCCAGATAACCGATCATCACCGAAGGAATGGCAAGCAGGATCAACGGCAACGTTACCACCCAAGGCGACTCCTTCGGCGGGTGATGCAGTACGCCCGGCGTGCCGTGATGCGGCTCGGTGGTCGGATGTTCGTCCGGATGCACGGGCTCGTGTGCACCGCCGGTATGGTCGGCATGCGCGACGTGCCCATGAGCATGAGCGTCATGGTCATGGCCGTGCTCGATGACGAAGCGCTCTTTGCCATGGAACGTCAAATACATCTGGCGGAAGGTATATAGCGCGGTGACGAAGGCACCGGCCAGCACACAGAAGTACGCATAGCCCGCACCCCAGCGATGCGACTCGCCCACTGCCTCGATGATCGCATCCTTCGAGTAGAACCCGGCGAAGAACGGGACACCGCACAGGGCCAGCGAACCGATCCACATGGTGATCCAGGTGATCGGCATGTACTTGCGCAGACCACCCATGTAACGCATGTCCTGTTCATGGTGCATGGCGATGATTACCGAGCCCGCGCCGAGGAACAGCAACGCCTTGAAGAAGGCGTGGGTCATCAGGTGGAACACCGCGCCGGCATACGCCGAGACACCCAGCGCTACCGTCATGTAGCCGAGCTGCGAGAGGGTCGAATATGCGACCACACGCTTGATGTCGTTCTGCACGATGCCGATCAGGCCCGTGAACAGCGCACCGGTCGCACCGATCACCATCACGAAGCTCAGCGCCGATTCGGACAGCTCGAAGAACGGCGACATGCGAGCGACCATGAAGATACCCGCCGTCACCATGGTGGCGGCGTGGATCAACGCGGAAATCGGGGTCGGGCCTTCCATCGAATCGGGCAGCCACACATGCAGCGGCACCTGTGCCGACTTGCCCATGGCGCCGATGAACAGCAGTACACAGATCACGGTCGCCGCATCCCATTGGGTATTGGCCGTGATGTGCAGGGTCTGTCCCACCAGGCTACCGGCATGCGCGAAGGCTGTGGCGTAATCCAGCGTACCCAGGAAATACAGCACCGCCGAAATGCCCAGCAGGAACCCGAAATCGCCCACGCGGTTGACCAGGAAGGCTTTCAGGTTGGCGAAGATCGCGGTCGGGCGTTTGAACCAGAAACCGATCAGCAGGTACGAAACCAGACCCACCGCTTCCCAGCCGAAGAACAGCTGCATGAAGTTGTTGCTCATCACGAGCATCAACATCGAAAAGGTAAACAGCGAGATGTAGCTGAAGAAGCGCTGGTAACCGTCGTCGTCGGCCATGTAGCCGATGGTGTAGATGTGCACCAGCAGCGAGACGAACGTGACGACCACCATCATCATCGCCGTCAGCTTGTCGATCAGAAAGCCCACGCTGGCGCTGAACTTGCCGATCTCGAACCAGGTGTAGATGTTGTGATTGTAGATCTCGGCGCCCGTGCAAAGCTGGTAGAGCACCTGGATCGACAGCGCACAGGAGATCGCCACACCGAGGATTGTCACGGTGTGTGCGCCAGCGCGGCCGATGACCCGGCCCAGGAAACCCGCCAGCACGCAACCGACGAGCGGCGCGAGCGCGATGATCAGCAGGATGGAGGTAGACAGTTGCATCGACTCAACCCTTCATGCTGTCGATTTCGGCGATATTGATCGTGCTGCGATTGCGGAACAGCAACGTCAGGATCGCCAGGCCGATCGCGGTTTCCGCCGCGGCCACCGTAAGGATGAAAAACACGAAAACCTGCCCTGCCACATCGCCGTTGAAGCGCGAAAACGCGACGAAGTTGATGTTGACCGCCAGCAGCATCAATTCGATCGACATCAGCAGCACGATGACGTTCTTGCGATTGATGAAGAGGCTTGCCACCGCGATGCAGAACAGCACCGCGCCGAGCACGATGAAATGCGAAAGCGTGATCACGGGGCTTTCTCCTGTTGCGGTGCCGGTGCCGCCGGCTGTTCGGCCGCCATCTTGACGATGCGCACACGATCGCGCGGATCGATCGCCACCTGCTGGCTGGCCGTCTGGTGGCGGACGCCGAAACGTTGACGCAAGGTCAGCGCAACTGCGGCGACCACGCCGACCGTCAGGATCAATGCGGCAATTTCAAACGGCAGCAGGAACTGCGTATACAGCGCGTGGCCAAGCCACTCGGTGTTGGAAAGCCCAGCCACAGTCGCCGGATTGGCGCCCATTGTCTGGCTTTCCATGGCGCGCACGCCGATCAATGCCAGCATTTCGCCGAGCATGACCAGGGCAATGACGATGCCCACCGGCAGGTACTTGATGAAGCCCTCGCGGACCTGCTCCTGCTTGATGTCGAGCATCATCACCACGAACAGGAACAGCACCATCACCGCACCGACGTAGACCACGATCAGCGCGATAGCGAGGAACTCCGCCTCGGCCAGCAGCCAGATGCAGGCGGTGCTGAAGAACGTCAGCACCAGCGACAGCACGGCGTGTACCGAATTGCGCAGGGTGATCACGCCCAGGGCGGCGATCACGGTGACCGCGCCGAAGGCGTAAAAACAGATGAGTTGGAACAACTGCGGATCGATCATAAGTGCCCCATCCTCAACGGTACGCCGCGTCTTGCGCACGGGCCGCGGCGATGTCCTTCTCGAAGCGGTCGCCGATGGCGAGCAACTGCGGCTTGGTCACCACGTTCTCGCCACGATGCTCGAAGTGATATTCATGGATATGCGTCTCCACGATCGAGTCGACCGGGCAGCTTTCCTCGCAGAAACCGCAGAAGATGCACTTGAACAGGTCGATGTCGTAACGCGTGGTACGTCGCTGGCCGTCGCCGGCACGCGGCGCCGAATCGATGGTGATCGCCAGGGCCGGGCACACCGCCTCGCACAGCTTGCATGCAATGCAGCGCTCTTCGCCGTTGGGGTAGCGACGCAACGCATGCAGGCCGCGGAAACGGTTGGACTTGGGGATGTGCTCCATCGGGTAGCGCATCGTGTACTTCGGGCTGAACATGTAGCGCATGGTCAGGCCCATGCCCTTGAACAGCTCGATGAGCAGCAGGCTCTTGAAATAGTGAGTAATGCGAGACATGGCTTTGCTTAGGCCCCCGTGCCGATACTGACCCAGCCGAAATACTTCATGCAGCCGGCAACCAGGACCCATACGATCGTGATGGGAATGAACACCTTCCAACCCAGACGCATGATCTGGTCATAGCGGTAACGCGGAAAGCTGGCGCGGAACCACAGGAACATGAAGGCGAAAATGAAGGCCTTGACGAACAGCCAGAAGAAACTGCCCTGCCCAATCAAGCCCCACGATGCCGGGAACGGCGACAGCCAGCCACCGAGGAACAGCAGCGCGGCAAGGAAGCTGACCAGGATCATGTTGGCGTATTCGGCCAGGAAGAAGATCGCGAATGCCGAGCCGGAATATTCCACGTGGAAGCCGGCAACGATTTCCGATTCGCCTTCGGCCACGTCGAACGGCGCACGATTGGTTTCGGCCACGCCGGAGATGAAATAGATCACGAACACCGGCAGCAGCGGCAACCAGAACCAGTCGAGCAGGCCCTTGCTACCGGCCTGCGCATGGACGATCGAGGTGATGTTCAGGCTACCGGCCAGCACCAGCACACAAACCAGGCACAAACCCATCGCCAGTTCGTAGGAGATGACCTGTGCGGCCGAGCGCATCGCACCCAGCAACGCATAACGCGAGTTGGATGCCCAGCCGGCCAGGATGATGCCGTACACACCCAGCGAGGTCATCGCCAGCAGATACAGCACACCGGCATTGACGTTGGCCAGCACCATCTTGTCGTTGAACGGGATCACCGCCCAGGCCGCGAATGCCGGCACCAGCGCGATCATCGGAGCCAGGTAGTACAGGAACTTGTTCGCGTTGGTCGGAAGAATCACTTCCTTGAGCAAAAGCTTGAACACGTCCGCGAAGGCCTGCAGCAGGCCCAGCGGGCCCACCTTGTTTGGCCCCATGCGCACATGCATCCAGCCGATGACCTTGCGCTCCCAGTACACGAACATCGCCACCGAGATGATCACCGGCACGGCGATACACAGGATGTAGACGATCGGCCAGACCAGTTGATTGAGAATCTGCTCGCCCATGGATATCAAGCCTTGCTCAAAGTGATGGCCGCGCCATGCGGCGGCAGCGTAGCGGTGACGTCGTGCGCCGCTTCGATCCATGCGGTGCCATCGGGCACCGATGCGTCGACCACGACTGCCAGCGCGACACCGGCCACCGTGGCTTTACCGCCATCGACCAGGCCCTGGCGCGCAGCTTCGCCGGCGCTAAGACGAATCGCCGGTGCGCGGTTGAGCGGATGCTCGCCCAATGCCTTGGCCCGGCGCAGCACGGCGTCGGTGCGATAGATCGGCCAGGTCGCCAACCGGCTCAAACCGCTGAACGACACGCGCTGTGCTACCTCGCGGCGCGTCGCGGCAGCGCGCTCGGCGATGCCGCTGCGTAAGCCGGCCAGATCGTCGAATTCGAAGTTGGCCAGATTGAGCAGGCCGCCCAATGCGCGCAGTACCTTCCAGCCTGGCCGCACATCGCCGGGCGCCTGCGCGCCGGCACTCACGCTCTGCACCATGCCATCGACGTTGACCAATGTCGCATCGATTTCAGGCAGCAGGCCGATCGGCAAAATCACATCGGCGACGTCACGCAGCACGGGGCTGGCATACGCACTGAACGCTACTACTTGTTCGGCGGCATGCAGCGCCTTGAGCACACTCGCGCCATCGACGAAATCGTGCGGCGGCTCGACGCCGTACAGCAAGTAAGCCTTGCGCGGCTGTGCCAGCATGGCCTGTGCGTCGAGACCGCCGTTACCCGGCAGCACACCCACGCGAGCAAGACCCACAGCATTGGCACCCAGCGGTAATTCGTTGTAGCCGGCACCGGTCGCTTCGGCGATGAAGCGACCCAGCGCGCGCAGCCAGGAAGCCTGCGGGTGCATCGCAGCCACTTCGCCGAGAATGACAGAGGCCGCTCCGGACTTGAGCGCGGCAATCGCACCGCGCGCATGCTCGCTCACTTCCACGCCGGCAGCAGCATCGGCGGCGAAAGCCGGCAGCGTCGCGCCACCTTCGGCAGCGGCCTTGGCCAGCGCCAGCAAGGCGTCGACCAAGTGCTGCGGAGCCACCACGGCTTCGTGCGCAAGCGGATAGTTGAAATCGAATTCGACCGGATTGACCGCGAAGACCTTGGCGCCCCTCTTCACCGCCTGATGGACGCGGTGATTGACCAGAGGCAGCTCGCGACGCAGATCCGAACCGATCAGCAATGCAGCCTTGACCTTATCCAGCGCCGCCACTGGCGTGCCGAACGTACCGGCCACAGCATTGTCGGCGAAATCCTGCTGGCGCAGGCGGTGGTCGACATGGGCGCTCCCCAGGCCACGCGCCAGGCGCATCAGCAGATCGCCTTCTTCGTTCGATGTAGCCGGATGCACCAGCACACCCAGCTCGCTGCCCGGCACCTTCTTCAAGGCTTCGGCGGCGACACTCAGAGCGTCCTCCCATGTGGTGGCCGTCCATTGACCGTTCCGCTTGACCTGAGGCGCACGCAGGCGGTCCTCGGCATACATGCCCTGGTGACTATAGCGGTCGCGATCGGACAGCCAGCATTCGTTGACCGCCTCGTTGTCGCGCGGCACCGTGCGCAGCACTTCGCCGCGGCGGGTATGCAGCCACAGGTTCGACCCCAGTGCGTCGTGATAGGCGATCGAGGGCTTGGCGATCAGCTCCCAGGCGCGTGCCTGGAACTGGAACGGCTTATTGGTCAACGCGCCGACCGGGCAGACATCGATGATATTGCCGGAAAGTTCGGTTTCCAGCGACTTGCCGATGTATGTACCGATCTGCAAATTATCGCCACGGCTCAGGCCACCCAGCTCGTAGGTGCCGGCGATTTCGCTGGTAAAGCGCACGCAACGCGTGCACTGGATGCAGCGGGTCATCTCGGTGGCGACCAATGGCCCGATGTTTTCATCGGCGATGGTGCGCTTGCGCTCGGTATAGCGCGACACGCCACGGCCGTAACCTAGCGATACGTCCTGCAGTTCGCATTCGCCGCCCTGATCGCAGATCGGGCAATCGAGCGGATGGTTGATCAGCAGGAATTCCATCACGTCGCGCTGATACTTCAGCGCGGTCGCCGAGCGGGTCTGTACCTTCATGCCGTCGGCCACCGGCGTGGCGCAGGCCGGCTGCGGCTTGGGCATCGGCTTGCCACCCATTTCCACTTCGACCAGACACATGCGGCAGTTGGCGGCGATCGGCAACTTGCGGTGGTAGCAGAAACGTGGAATGGCTACACCGATGGCGTCCGCTGCCTCGATGATCATTGCGCCCTTGCGGATCTGCGTCGGCTTGCCATCGATCTCGATATTGATCAGATCGGGGGCGGTATGTGCTGCGGGCTGCGCACTCATGCGGCGGCTCCAAGCTGATCGTCGACGATCGAACGGCCGTTGACGATGTAGTACTCAAATTCATGCCAGAACTGACGCAGGAAGCCCTGCACCGGCCATGCCGCGGCTTCGCCGAACGCACAGATGGTGTGCCCTTCGATCTGGCCGGCGATCGCCTTGAGGCGATGCAGGTCGTCCATGGTGCCACCGCCTTCGACAATGCGCGTCAACACGCGATGCATCCAGCCGGTACCTTCGCGGCACGGTGTGCACTGGCCACAGGATTCCTTATGGAAGAACTGCGAGATGCGTCGGGTGAAACGCACGGTGCAAACCGTATCGTCCAGTACCACGATGGCACCCGAGCCCAGACCGGTCTTCAGGTCGCGCAGGGTGTCGTAGTCCATCGGCAGGCCCTTCAACTGCTCGGCCGTCAGCACCGGCATGGACACGCCGCCCGGCACCGCTCCCTTGAGCTTGCGGCCCGGACGCAGGCCTCCGGCCATTTCCAGGAGCTCGTCGAACGTGGTGCCCAGCGGCACTTCGAAATTGCCGCCCTTCTGCACGCAACCGGAGACGGAGAAAATCTTCGGTCCACCGTTCTTGGTCTTGCTCTGCGCCAGGAACCAATCGGCACCCTTGCGCAGGATGGCCGGCACCGACGCATAGGTTTCGGTGTTATTGATCGTCGACGGTTTGCCGTACAAACCGAAGTTGGCCGGGAACGGCGGTTTGAAGCGCGGCTGGCCTTTCTTGCCTTCCAGCGATTCCATCAATGCGGTTTCTTCGCCGCAGATGTATGCACCGGCACCGAGCGCGCCGTAGATATCGACATTGATACCCGTGCCCTGGATGTTCTTGCCCAACAGGCCTGCGGCATACGCTTCCTTGAGCGCTTCTTCGAAGTGCTCATAGGGCTCGTGATGGAATTCGCCGCGCAGGTAGTTGTAGGCCACCGTCGAACCGGTGCAATAGCACGCGATCGCCATACCCTCGATGACCGAGTGCGGATTGAAGCGCAGGATGTCGCGATCCTTGCAGGTGCCGGGCTCGGACTCGTCCGAATTGCAGAGGATGTACTTCTGCATATCGCCCTTGGGCATGAAAGACCACTTCAGACCCGTCGGGAAGCCCGCGCCGCCACGGCCGCGCAGATTGCTCTTCTTGATTTCTTCGATCAGTGCCGCCGGATCGGGTTTCTCGGCGAGAATCTTCTTCCACGCCTCGTAGCCACCGACCTGGGTGTAGCTGTCCATCGCCCACGGCTTGTCGAAATGCAGCGTGGTGTAGACGACCTGATGTTCTTGGGGTGCCGGACCGTATGCCATCGCCCTGCCCTTACTTGAGACCGTCGAGGATCTCGTCGACCTTTTCGGCCGTGAGACGCTCGTGGTAATGACCGTTGACGGTCATCGCCGGCGCGCAGGCGCACGCGGCGATGCATTCTTCTTCGCGCTTGAGATAGACGCGGCCATCGGGCGTGCTTTCGCCGAGCTTGATGCCGAGCTTCTTCTCGCAGTGACGCACAAGGTCTTCCGCACCGTTCAACCAGCACGATATGTTGGTGCAAATCGCTACGTTGTTGCGGCCGACCGGCTTGGTTTCCAGCATCGAATAGAAGCTGGCGACCTCGTAGGCCCATACGGCGGGCAGATCCAGATACTTGGCAACCGCGGTGATCAGCTCGTCGGTAAGGAAGCCTTCGTTCTGCTCCTGCGCGGCGAACAACGCCTGGATCACCGCCGAACGCTTGCGGTCCGGCGGGAACTTGGCCACCCATTCATCGATGTGATGGCGGGTGTGGTCGTTGAGTACGACGAGCGGGTCGACATTCTTGACCTGCTCGTAATTTCCGGTGGCTTTCATGGCTAGTGCTCCCCTCGCTCAGCGATCGACTTCGCCGAACACGAGGTCATAGGTGCCGATCATCGCCACCACGTCGGCCAGCATGTGGCCGCTCACGATGGGGTCGATCGACGACAGATGGGCAAAACCCGGCGCGCGCAGATGCACGCGGAACGGCTTGTTCGCACCGTCGGAAACCAGGTAGCAGCCGAACTCGCCCTTGGGCGCCTCGACTGCTGCATAGGTTTCGCCAGCCGGCACGCCATAGCCTTCGGTGAACAGCTTGAAGTGATGGATAAGGGCTTCCATGTCCTCCTTCATTTCCTCGCGCGACGGCGGCGAGACCTTGAAGTTCTTCAGCATCACCGGGCCCGGGTTGGCGCGCAGCCATTCCACGCACTGCTTGATGATGCGGTTGGACTGGCGCATCTCTTCCACGCGCACCAAGTAGCGGTCATAGCAGTCGCCGTTGACGCCTACGGGGATGTCGAAATCCATCTGCGCGTACTTGGCGTAGGGCTGCTTCTTGCGCAGATCCCAAGCGATGCCCGAGCCACGTAGCATCGCGCCGGTCATGCCCCAGGCCTGCGCCAGTTCCGGCGAAATCACGCCGATGCCGACGGTACGCTGCTTCCAGATACGGTTATTGGTCAGCAGCTCTTCGTATTCGTCCACGCGCTTGGGAAAGTCGGCGGTGAACGCATCGAGGAAGTCGAGCATCGAACCTTCGCGCCAGCTGTTCAGGCGCTTCAGGTCGTTGCCCTTGTGCCAGGGCGACTCGCGGTACTGCGACATGTGCCCCGGCAGATCGCGGTAGACGCCGCCCGGACGGTAGTACGTCGCATGCATGCGCGCACCGGAGACCGCCTCGTAGACGTCCATCAGCTCTTCGCGTTCGCGGAAGGCATACAGGAACACAGCCATCGCGCCCAGATCGAGCGCGTTGGAACCGATCCACATCAAGTGATTCAGGATGCGGGTGATTTCGTCGAACATCGTGCGGATGTACTGTGCGCGTTCCGGCGCCTCGATCCCCAGCAGGTTCTCGATCGCGCGTACGTAGGCGTGCTCGTTGCACATCATCGACACGTAGTCGAGGCGGTCCATATAGCCGATCGACTGATTGAACGGCTTGGACTCGGCCAGCTTCTCGGTACCGCGATGCAACAGGCCCACATGCGGATCGGCACGGACGATGGTCTCGCCGTCCATTTCCAGCACCAGACGCAGCACGCCGTGCGCAGCCGGATGCTGCGGGCCGAAGTTCATCGTGTAATTGCGGATTTCTTGGCTCGACATGCTCAATTCTCGCGCCAGTTGTCGGCGGCCTCGGCCTTCGCCTGCGTCAGGTCTGCATCGTCGCGGATGACGCGCGGCACCAGCACGCGCGGCTCGATCGAGACCGGCTCGTAGACCACGCGCTTCTGCTCGGGGTCGTAACGCACTTCGACATTGCCGATCAACGGGAAGTCCTTGCGGAACGGATGACCGACAAAACCGTAGTCGGTCAGGATGCGGCGCAGGTCGGGGTGACCTTCGAAGATGATGCCGTACAAGTCGAACGCCTCGCGCTCGAACCAGTTCACGCCCGGCCAGATGCCCGTCAGCGACGGCACCACCGGCAGCGTGTCGTCATCGCAGAACACGCGCAAACGCAGACGCTGGTTGTGCTCGATCGACAGCAGATGGATCACGGCGGCAAAACGGCGCGGACGATTGACGTCACGCGGACGGTCGGCCCACTTGAAGCGCCCCATGGCTTCGCCTTCCACGCCACGGGAGAAACCCGTGCCGGAAATGGTCTGGGTATCCCACTCGGTTTCGCCGTAGCCAAGGTAATCGACGCCACAGACGTCGACGGCTTCGGAGAAGCGGAATGCCGCTTCGTCGCGCAGCGCGGTGGCGACAGCGATCAGGTCGGACGCTGCCAACTCGGCCGTTGCCTCGTTGCGCGTGACGGTCACCGTCAGCAGATCGCCGAATCGCGCGGCAAGGCGCTCGACCAGCGAGTTCGATTGCGTATCAGTCATGGCCAACAGCTCTTAGGAACGCGCGATGGTGCTGGTGCGACGAATCTTCTTCTGCAACTGCAGGATGCCGTGGATCAGGGCTTCGGCCGTCGGCGGGCAGCCCGGCACGTAGATATCCACCGGCACGATGCGATCGCAGCCGCGCACTACCGAATACGAATAGTGGTAATAGCCGCCGCCATTGGCGCAGCTGCCCATGGAGATGACCCACTTTGGATCGGGCATCTGGTCATAGACCTTGCGCAGTGCGGGGGCCATCTTGTTGACCAGGGTGCCAGCGACGATCATCACGTCGGATTGGCGCGGACTGGGGCGGAAGATCACGCCGTAACGGTCCAGGTCCAGGCGCGCGGCGCCGGCGTGCATCATTTCGACCGCGCAGCAAGCCAGGCCGAACGTCATCGGCCACATCGAACCGGTGCGTGCCCAGTTCATCAGCGCGTCCACCGAGGTGGTGGCGAAGCCGCGCTGCACGATCGGGTTCTCGCCGGCCGGACGCAGGATGTCGTCGACTAGGTTCAAAGGCTGCGGGTTATGCATCACCCGGTCGATGGAGGAGATCACTCCCATTCCAGTGCTCCCTTCTTCCACACGTAAGCGAAACCGATCACCAGCAACAGCAGGAACAGCGCCATTTCGACCAGCGCGATGATCCCGATCTTGTCGAACACCACCGCCCACGGAAACAGGAAGGCGACTTCGAGGTCGAAGATGATGAAGAGGATGGCCAGGAGGTAGTAGCGCACGTCAAAACGCATGCGCGCATCCTCGAAGGCTTCGAAGCCGCACTCGTAGGGCGAGAGCTTCTGGGACTCGGGCCGGCGCGGGCCGGCCAGCAGGCCGATAGCCAGGAGCGCCAGACCCAGGCCGGTGGCGACAGCGATGAAAAGCAGGATGGGCCAGTATTCGGCAAGCACGATGGAACGTACCTCCGCGCCTCGAGAGGCGCATCAGCGAGCCGTTGGGGAACGGTTCGAAAACAACTCGAATCAGGGTCTGCCCGGCCCGCTGGGGTCCGGTTTGGCTCGATTCAATTCATACAATCGGGGCATTGTATCAGTGCGTTCAGGGACGACAAGACTTAAAGCTTGCGAAATCCCCGACGAGATGGCACCCATCGATGTCGGCTCAGGTGTATTTGGCCTTGATTTGCCAGTGAAAACCGCTGTCACGGGAAGAAAGCAAACGTAACAATCTTTTTTACTTGCTTGGACGTCCCTCGAAAGAGGCAAGCAGAGATGCTGCATGCTCGGAGCGTTGCCTGGGGCGCGCTATCGATAGGAGCTGAGGAATGGTTCGTTCTCGTGGAGGCTCCCTGCTCACCCCGTCCCTCTTCCTCGACTTTGTCGGGGGAGGAATGGTGTGAGGGGGTAACCCGCGATGCGCAAGCAGGCAGTCGCCCACGGCACCGCCCCCTACATCGTATGCGTCGGCCGCTCCGAGGCCGAAACGCCTGCCAGCAGGTTCTCGATCCGCGTCCGCGCCACCTCGCCATCGGGCGACTCGTTGAACTGCACGCCGATTCCCGCGGTGCGGTTGCCCTGCGCCCCGACCGGCGACACCCAGACGACCTTGCCGGCCACGGACAGGCGCTCGCCCTCGTCGGTGAGATTGATCAACAAAACCACTTCGTCGCCCAGCGCATAGCGCTGCGCGGTAGGCGCGAACAGTCCGCCGTTCTTCAGATACGGCATATACGCGTTATAAAGTGCCGCGGCATCCTTGATTTTCAAGGAAATAATGCCCTGACGGGCGCTGGCGACGGGATTCATCTTTAGCCCCTGCGGCACGAATAACGTGGATGACATCCTAACGCAGCCACAACCGCTTGGCTGCGCCCTGTTTCGCGCTGTTACGAGATTTCGTGCCAACCCCAGGTGTCGAAGATCCAGGGCGACGGCAGATCCATGTGGAGTTTCACGAAATACGGCCCGGTGTCGGGCGTCGCCTCTGCGATCAGTGCCCAGCGCCCTTCCCGGTCACGGACCAGCGGAGCCCGGCGCCAGGACCAGCGGCGTACGCCTACGGACCCAGCCAGGGTCAGACGCAGTCCCGGCTGCAGCCACACCGGCGGCGACCACGGCAGTTGGCGCGAAAGAAGTGGGCCGCTGCGTGCCGCCTCAAGGCAGGTAAAGGTCTCCGGACGCTCGATCAGACGACGCATGCGTGTGCCGCTGAGCGCAAGCTGGCTTGCATGCGCCTCCATCGCCTGGCGTTTTGCCGCCTGATACGCATCGCTGGACGGCAAGACTTCAGCCTGCTGAGCCGCCGCGCCCCCATGCACCAAGTAAGTCAACAGCGTCGGCGACAGTGCCTCGCGTGCCAGCGCCAGCCGGGTCAATACATGTGCAGTGCCATGGTCGGGATGACGGTCGCCCAGATCGGGAAGCACCACCACATTCGGGCACCACGCACGCAGGCGCGCCTCGAACAAGGTCAACATGGCAGCGAACTGGCCGCGCAGAAGACCGGTGAGCCCCATGTCGGGCCAGCTGAACCCCTCTAGCTGCTCAGGAGCCAGCCCCAGCGCCGACATAGCTTGCACGACCTCGGCACGCCGGCGCCGTCCCCAGCGCTCACGCGCAGCCTGGCCGATCCATATGCGCCGCTCCAGCCAGCGCTGCGGCCAGGGATTGTTGTCGCCGTCGGTAAGCAGCCAAATACGTACTTCGCCTCCCGCCTCGCGGACCTGCTGCAGCAAACCGCCCGCGCCGATCGTTTCGTCGTCCGGGTGCGGCGCGATCACCAGCAGTCGGGTCTGTCGATCCAGAGTGGGCAGCATGTGTCCGGTCAACGCCAGCGAGCCAGCAGCTCAAGCAAAAGCAGATCGCTACGCAGCGGCCCTCGCAAGGCCTCGCGCGTGCGATTGGCGGCGGCGTACCAATCGTCCAGCGCCTCGCGATCCAGCCCGCTGGCACAGGGACCGACCGCTGCTCCGGCCTTGGCACGGGCCTCGTCAGCGGCAGCCTGGGCGGCAAACCAAAGTCGCTGCTCGGGTTCGTTGTCCAGCCAGCGGCGCACCACCTCCATGGTCTCGCCCCGTCCGCCAGCAAGCGCCGCCAGATCGCGGCGTACTTCCTGGCGACGCGCCAATGCGCCCTCTTCCGCCCAGCGCCGCGCCAGCCCGGGATTGCCGTTGGCTGCGTCCAGTGCCGCCGCGGCATCGGCCACGCCCTCGGCTGTCAGCCATGCCAGCGCCTCCTCGTGCGACGGCAACTGGAACTCGATCCGCTGGCAACGGCTGCGAATAGTCTGCGGCAGGCGCCAAGGCGCATCGGCAACCAGCAGCAGCAACGTTTGCGGTGAAGGTTCTTCCAGGGTCTTGAGCAATGCATTGGCGGCGGCGGCATTCATTGCATCGGCTGGATCGATCGTGGCGATCTGCCAGCCACCGAACTGACTGGCCATCGACAGCCGGGCCGACAACTCGCGGATCTGGTCCACCACGATCTCGCTGCGCTGGACGCCGTCCTTGCGCAGGCCATAGCTCAGACTCACGTAATCCGGATGCGTGCCTGCGGCAAACAACTGGCAGCTGCGGCACAGGCCGCAGGCCTCGCCGCCGACGGCCTGCTGACATAACAAGCCGCGCACCAGACGCAGCAAAAAGTCGCGCTTGCCCAGCCCCGCAGGCCCAGCCAACAACAAAGCATGAGGCATCGCGCCACGCGCACGGCGTGCCTGCACACGTTGCCAATGTTCGGCATGCCATGGCATCGACATCATGAGCACCGCTTCAGTTGGAAACAGGCGACGTTACGATTGTGTTCCTCAAGCGTCGATGAAAACACATGACTGCCATCGCCGCGCGAAACGAAATAAAGCTCGCCACTCTTGAGAGGCTGCGTCGCCGCTTTTAAGGCAGGCTTGCCCGGCATGGCGATCGGCGTCGGCGGCAAGCCAGGGCGCACATAGGTGTTGTAGGGCGTATCGGTGGTCAGATCCGTCTTGTGGATTTTGCCGGCGTAGCTTTCGCCCATGCCATAGATCACTGTCGGATCGGTCTGCAGCAGCATGTGCAACTGCAGGCGGCGCACAAAGACACCGGCGATGCGCGCGCGCTCGTCGGCCCGGCCGGTCTCTTTTTCCACGATCGAGGCGAGAATCAGCGCCTCATAAGGAGTCGCCAGCGGCAAATCCTTGTCGCGCTGCTGCCAAGCCGTGTCGAGCGCCTGGCTCATGGCCGCATAAGCACGCTTGAGTATGTCCAGATCGCTGTCGCCTTTGACATAGGCATAAGTTTCCGGCAAGAACCGCCCTTCGGGCATGTCACCGGGGTGGCCAAGCTTTTCCATCAAGGCCTTGTCGTCCAGCACCGCACCATCCTGGCGCAAGCGATCGGCATGCGTCAGAGCCTGGCGCAGATCGTGGAAATTCCAGCCGTCGACGATGGTGAAGTAGCGTTGTACGACACGACCGGCAGCCATGTTCGATAACAGATCGCGCGGTGTCATGCCACCGCTCAGCGCATATTCGCCAGCGTGCAACTTCCCGGCCACCCGCATCTGTTCCGCCAACAGACGCCAATAGAGTGGAGAATCCTGGGTAAAGCCACGTCGACGCAGTTCGCCGACAATATCCTTGAAGCTGCTGCCACGACCGATATCGATACTTTGATTGGTCGTGGTCAGCGTCAACGGCGTGCGGCTGAAGCGCACGAAATCGTACCAGCCGTAGGC
>NZ_DATCRY010000168.1:0-5192 GCF_036568765.1 Dyella sp.
GTTTCGCGCTCCCGCCTTGGGTTTCGATGGCGTCGATCTATCGGCCGCCGGCGCGCTGCCAGGACAGCAGCCGAAACTGCGGGTGCCTGTCATCGCCAATCCCGGCACCACGGCCGCTCGGCTGGATATGGCGGAAATCGATCTGGAGACGTCGCAGAATCACCCCGTGCCGTCACCCGATGTGTCGTTTTACTGGGACCGCATCAGCGAAGGCTTTCTCGATGCCACCCGACGCCTGCGCGAGCTGGATCACGCCAATCGACTTTCTCTCTTGCTCACGCCCTTTGTCGGCTGTGTGGCTCGCGATATTCTTCGGCCGACACAGGCCTATGTCGAGCTTGGGCGCATGCTCTGGCATCCCGCATCGCTGCACGACGAGGCGCCGGGGATCGAGCGTGTGCGCGATCTGCTTGCACGGAATGCCGAGGTTGTACCGATCGCGCCATCGTCGCCCGAGGCCATCGCCGGGGAAATCGACGATCTTCGCTATGGCGATATTCCCGTGTTTGCCGAGCCCTTGCGTCGGGAGCGTATCGATAGCGCGCTTGCCGACTGGCGCAGCATGCGCGTCGATCTGGAAGAGCTGACCATTCGTAGCGCGCTGGTCGTTACCTCGCTCAATCAGCGTTTCGCGCCAACGCGCACGACCCGCGACCATTACGCACGCCATCCACATACCGATCGCCTCGAAGCGCGACGCCGAAGGCTGCTCACCGATGCCGTCGAACGCCTGTTGCGCCTGGCCGTGCGCGGCAACGACGGCTCGGTGACCTGGATCACGCCCGAATCCATGAACGACGGGTGGATGGTGCAGCCGCTGCAATCGGATGTCTATTTCGGGCTAGGCGGCGTGGTGATCGCGCTGGCCGGCTACCGCCACGAAATGGCGCGCGGTCGCGCCGAAACGCTAGAAGGCCTGCAGGAAACCCTGGAAGGCGCCTTGTTGACGTTACAGGCGCTGGAGCAGGATAAGCCCAAGACACTGGGCGGCTTTACCGGTCATGGCGCGCGCATCTGGACGTGGCTGACATTGCATGACCTGCTGCCCCGCGAGACTTGGCTGGAGCGTGCCATATCGGTGGCGCAGGCGTTGGAAGAGGAAGGATTCGAAAACGACTTGCTGTTCGATGTGCTGGACGGTGCCAGCGGGGTAATCGTGCCATTGCTGCGGCTGGCCAAGGTCACCGGCGATCGGCGTTGGCTGGCGTTGGCGGCGCGCGCCGCCGATCATCTGGACAAGACAGCGGTTCTCGATGAGCGCGGTGCGCGCTGGCATACCGCCAATGTCGCGCGCCCTATCGGTGGTTTCGCACATGGGGCGATCGGTATCGGTTGGGGTGTGGCACGGCTTGCATTGAGCGATGCGGGCAGCGATACCGATCGCCTGCGCTGGCGCAAATTGGCCGATGCGGCGATAACGTTTCAGGAAAGCCTGTACGACGAAACGATTGGCAACTGGTACGACTTGCGCCACGGCGACGGTTGCGAGAGTTATCACACCTGGTGCAATGGCAGCGTCGGCATCGGACTGGCGGCGTGCGATCTGTATACGCGCACGGGCGATGCACGCCATTTGCGTACGATACGGCAAGCAGCACGCGCCTCGCGCGATATGTGGGGTGTGACGCATACCTTGTGTCACGGCGATTTTTCGCTGTGGGAGTTTCTTGCGCGAGCCAGCGCGCTCGATCCGCAGGCGACGGGCATCGATCGTGAAGCGGCGACGGCGCAGGTAGTCTCTTCGATCGAAGAGCATCGCGGAGTGATTGGCGGGATGACGCGCTCGGCCTTTACACCAGGTTTGATGACGGGTCTGGCCGGTGCGGTGCATGGGTTGAGTCGCATGCATCCGGAGTGTGCGTTGGGGTCGCCGTTGTTGTTGGAGGCGTCGGCTTGAATGAAGAGCCCCCCTCACCCCAACCCTCTCCCCCGGCAAGCCAGGGGAGAGGGAGCCGGCTGCGGCAAGCCTCAGTGTTTCGCACTTACGTAACTTGCTGCACTCATGCATGATCAAGACAGTTGCTCTCCCTCGGCGAAGCCAGCGGAGAGAGGGGCTGGAAACGCTTACGGGTTATAAAACGCGTCGAGCACCGTCAGCAGGCTGGTCAGATTGTCGGCCACGCCGGTCTGAGCGACTTTTTCGGTGGCCCCGGCTGCCGCAGTGGTATCCAGACTGTAGATCTGCATCACGCCCTGGTTGGCTGCCGCTTCCGTCATTGTGTTCTGCTGTTGTTGCGCGGCCACTGCATTCTCGAACAGGATGCCGGTCGAGTGTGCCATGGTCTGGTAGAGATCCCCCGCCTTGATCGCGATGGCTTCCCGATTCGCTCGATAGAACGCCTCGAGCTGCTGCAGCTCCTCCGGTGTCAGCGGACGCTTCAACCGTATCTGAGCAAACGCCTGCAGTTTCTCCCAGTCGCTCGGCTCGCTCATTGCACTCCCCAGCGCCATCGCCATGAAAGCGCAAGCTTGCCCACAGCTTGCGCCGCGAGCAAGTGTTTGACGCAGAAAAGCGCTACGACATTCGCTTAGTCGGCAGCCGGTGCGGCATACGGGTCGACGTAGGAGGTGTTCTGCCACCACACGCCGTTCTCATAGGTTGCCGCATCGTAATCCACCTGGTGGATCTGCCCGTCATTGGGATCGAACACCGACAGGATAAAGGCTTCTTCATCCATGTCGTCATCGCTATTGCCATCCATATTCGTATCGCCGTCGGAATCTTCCGCAGCTTCTTCGATGCCGACAATGACTACCCAGTGTCCTGCCTGGTAATCCGGGTTGGGATCCGGGTCAGGCTCCGTGGTGCCGAGCATGGCGAGCAATGGATGGTTGTTGTTGATGCTGTCGCCGATTTCCGCTGGCGTGGGTATGGCGTGGTCGTCGATCTCAGCGAGAAAGCCCAGGCTGATCAATGCACCTGCCGCCGATTGCTGGATATTGATATTGCCATTCTGGTTCTGGCCCGTTGCGGTTTGCCAAGCTGTCGCCAGGGCCTGGTCGCTTGCATAGGACTGGCCGTTGGCTTCGCCCAGGCCGTTGTACCAGTTGATAATGCAGCGGGCGACACACGCCCAGCACGAATTGACAGCAGCCTGCTGCGCGATCGGAAAATGCTGCAAGGTCGGCATGGTGGACTCCAGATAACGTGGAAGCGGAAGGCATTCAACCGGCAATGGGGATTTTCTTGGCGTTCTTGCTTACCGCCACCCACATCTGCAGACAGCTGATCACATCGTTGTCGGGCACCTGATCGACAGCGGTGATGGCGCTGTTGCCGCCTGCCGGGATGGCATCCTGCGCGGCACTGTTCCAGGCCCAGTAGAAGCCCGGCCCAAGCAGGTAGTTGCCATCCGAACGCGTGCCCAGCAAATGCACCTTGAATTCGAGCGAAACCGGCTGCGGTTGCATCGGCTTGTCCGTCAGATAGATGTAGCTGCTGCCGCCCAGTCCGATCGGCACGCAGTTGTTGTGCGCGTTGGACCAGTTGCCGTATTCGGCCGGTTCACCGCCCATCTGGAACCAGCGATCGATAAAGTTGAGCTGGGCCAGCTCTTCGTTGATCAGACGCGTGGTGCCGTCGAGCGTGCTCTGACTGAAACTCTCTTCGTAGTAAGGGCTCGGTGCCGCATCCGGGCGATCGAGCACATCGACGAACCAGCCATTGGCGTTGATTGTGCTGCGCTTGGTGTGCTCCTGATCGTCATGGGCGAACCAGTCCTGCGAGAGCAGCGCGACCTTGTCAGTCACCGGCGCACCGTTCCAGCGAAAGCGGCAGATCTGGAACAAGCCGACCTTCGTCAGGTTGTCGCTCTGCAAGAAGGCGCCACCGACGTCGACGACGTATCGGGCACTGAAGGTGGATCCCTGTTCCTGATGCTTGATAACGCGCATGTGCTTCTCTCCGCTAACGACTAGACGGGCTGGTACCGGGGGCGTCGGCGAAGGCGCCGGGGATGCCGGCGGCTTGCGCGGGCCGGACAGACGCATCAACGCAAGCACGCTCGCCGTGTTCATGTGTGCAAGGACGCCACTGCGCGGCATGCGTGAACGACTGTCGTTGGGGATACGCGATTCGGCCCCCATCATTCACAAAAAGTCCTTGAAAACGTTCATGGATAATCACGGCAGCGCTGATCCGGGGGGAAGCAGTGGCAATCAAGGAGTATGTCGTCGAGGACGACCACTCAGGCTCGACGCTGGAACGCCGACTGGCGATCCTGCGGCGCTCGAGCTTGTTCGGCGAGATGCCCGAAGCACTGATGCACCACATCGCCACGCATGCCGCCGAGCGGCGCCTGCGCGGCGGCGACGTGTTGTTTCTCAAGAACGACCCGCAGGATTTCATTGCGATCGTCGTGTCCGGCTGCGTCTACACCATGGTCTACGGGCCGGATGGACGCGAGCTGATCGTCAACACCAGTGCCGCCGGCGATGTGATCGGAGAGGCTGCGCTGATCGATGAGCGCCAGCGCGATACTACGGCTTTCGTCTGCGCTCCCACGCAGGTATTGATCCTCAGGCGGCACCATTTCGCCGTACTGACAGCGGAACCGGAGTTCCTGCATCGCTTGCTGTCGTTGCTGTGCACGCGGCTACGTGAAGTGGGCGCACTGGTGGAATCGGTTTGCCTGCATCGCCTCGAATCGCGCTTGGCGCGCTATTTCGTTTCGGCCGCCGACGAGTGCGGACGCAAGCAAGCCGGTGGCGTCGTGGTACCCATGCCGCCTAGCCAGAGCGTGCTGGCCGCGATGATCAATGCCAGCCGCCCCAAGCTCAATGCGCAACTGCAGGCATGGCGTCGCAGCGGCCTGGTCAGCTGGACCCAGCATTCCATGCTCATCACCGATGTCGAGCAGATGCGGAGCATGGCTTACGCCGTGGCTTGAGGGCGCATTGCCTGGAGGTGGGAGATGCTTAGCGGGGCGTTTGTATGAGTCATACGACAAACTTCAGCCTCTGCGTCGCCACTCACGCATGACTCGGGCATCCAGCTATCTTGTAGGAGCGGCTTCAGCCGCGGCACCCGGTTGCATCACGGCTTATCGCGGCTGAAGGGAGCCTCTAAAAACTTGCTTTCTGTGGGAGCGACTTTAGTCGCGACAATCGTGCCTCACCGCAAGTCCTTGTCGCGACTGAAGTCGCTCCCACAACGATAGGATCCGTTTTCGCTGTGTCCAAGTCATTGACAG
>NZ_DATCRY010000169.1:0-18677 GCF_036568765.1 Dyella sp.
TGTTTCCGCTGTTCGGCTTGTTGCTCAAGCCGCTGCTGGCACCGCTGGTAACGCCAGCGCTCTACCTGGGTGTGCTGTTCCTGTGCACACTGCCGTCCACGGTGCAGTCGTCGATTGCCTTCACCTCGATGGCACGTGGCAATATTCCGGCGGCGATTTGTTCGGCCTCGGCTTCCAGCCTGCTTGGTATCGTGCTGACGCCCTTGCTGGTCGGCGTGGTCCTGCAAGCGCATGGGGGTGCCATGCATTGGTCGGCCGTGGGCGACATCGTGTTGCAGCTGCTGGTGCCGTTCGTGGCTGGCCAGGTGGCGCAACGCTGGATCGGCCGGTGGGTCGACCGCAACCGCGCGATGCTGGGCTTTGTCGACCAGGGTTCGATCCTGCTGGTGGTCTATACCGCCTTCAGCGCCGCGGTCCTGCAAGGTCTGTGGAAACAGACGCCGCTGCCGGTGCTGGGCGGTCTGGTCGTCGTCAACGCCATTCTGCTTGCCGTGGCCTTGTTGACGACGCGCTATGGATCGCGGGCATTGGGATTCGGTCGCGAAGACGAAATCACCATCGTGTTCTGCGGTTCGAAGAAGAGCCTCGCCAGCGGTGTGCCGATGGCCAAGGTGCTATTCGCCAGCCAGCCGCTTGGAGCGATCGTGCTGCCGCTGATGCTGTTTCATCAGATTCAGTTGATGACGTGTGCGGTGCTGGCCCGAAGGTATGCGCGGAAACTCGACGAGGCCGCTCGCTAGCGCACACGATGAGGAGAGAGCGTCGCTTTTCCGCCTCACTCCTCACAGCGCCGCAGGCGCGACCTCGCAGGTCGCGCAGCGGTTGCTCTCACTCAGTGCCTGAAATGGCGCATCCCGGTAAATACCATCGCCATGCCGTGTTCGTCCGCCGCTGCAATCACTTCGGCATCGCGCATCGAACCGCCGGGCTGGATCACTGCCCGAATCCCCGCTGCCGCCGCCGCATCGATGCCGTCGCGGAACGGAAAGAAAGCATCGGAAGCCATCACCGAGCCGCGCACTTCCAGTTTCTCGTCGGCCGCCTTGATGCCGGCGATGCGTGCACTGTAGACGCGGCTCATCTGGCCGGCGCCGATGCCGATGGTCTGGCGATCGCGGGCATAGACAATGGCATTGCTCTTGACGTATTTGGCGACCTTCCACGCAAAGATCAGGTCGTCGATCTCTGTTTCGGACGGTGCGCGACGGGTGGCGATCTTCAAGTCGTCCGGGCCGACCATGCCGCGATCGGCCGTCTGGATCAGCAGGCCCGAGCCGACGCGACGGGCATCGTTGCCCGGATGCGCATCGTAGAGGTTGCCATCGGCTGGCGGCGGGATCTGCAGTACGCGTATGTTGGCCTTCTTTGCGAAAGCTTTGAGCGCTTCGTCGTCATAGCCTGGAGCCAGTACCACTTCGATGAACTGGCGCTCGACCATCGTACGTGCGGTGGCGCCGTCGACTGGGCGATTGAAAGCGATGATGCCGCCGAAGGCCGAGGTCGGATCGGTCTGGTAGGCGCGCTCGTAGGCCGGGCCGATACCTTCGATATTGACCGCCACGCCGCAGGGATTGGCGTGCTTGACGATCACGCAGGCGGGCTTCTTGAAACTGCGTACGCATTCCCAGGCCGCGTCGGCGTCGGCGATGTTGTTGAACGAGAGTTCTTTGCCCTGCAGCTGACGGAAGGTCGCCAGCGTGCCGGGGGCCGGATACAGGTCGCGATAGAAAGCGGCTTGCTGATGCGGGTTCTCGCCGTAGCGCAGGTCCATCAGTTTGACGAAGCGGCTGTTGACCTGTGCCGGGAACGTCTCGTGTCCGGCAATGGCATCCTGCGTATCGTTGAGCGTGACGCCAGAGAGAAAATCGCTGATCGCGGCGTCGTAGTTGGAGACGCGATTGAACGCGGCGACAGCGAGCTTGAAACGCGTCGCACGGCTCAGGCCGCCTTGTTGTTCGATCTCGCTCAAGGCGTCGGCGTACTGATCGGGCGACGTCAATACACCGACATCGTTCCAGTTCTTCGCTGCAGAACGCAGCATGGCCGGACCGCCGATGTCGATGTTCTCGATCGCTTCGTCCAATGTGCAGCCGGTGCGTGCGACAGTTTGCTCGAAGGGATACAGGTTGAGCACCAGCAGATCGATGGGCGCGATGCCCAGCTCGGCCATCGTCGCATCGTCCGTACCTCGCCGGCCGAGCAGGCCGCCATGCACTTTGGGATGCAAGGTTTTTACGCGGCCATCCATGATTTCAGGGAAGCCGGTAACGTCGCTGACGTCCTTGACTGCAACGCCCGCATCGCGCAGCGCCTTGGCACTACCGCCCGTGGACAGCAATTCGACGCCAGCCGCAGCCAAGCGCTGGCCCAGTTCAATGAGTCCGGTCTTGTCCGAGACGCTGATCAGCGCCCGGCGAATGGGCACGATGGCGGGGTGAGGCATGGGGCGACTTCCTGCTTACGAAAGTCGCCAATTATAACTGGCGATGGGCGCTGGCGCCGGAGCGCCTGAACTAAACCCGTTACAGCAGGCCGTGCTGGGCCAGCTTCTTGCGCAAGGTGGCACGATTGATGCCGAGCACGGCGGCGGCCCGGCTCTGGTTGCCGTCGTGGTATGCCAGTACTTCGCGTAACAGGGGGCCTTCGACTTCGCGAATTACCAGGGCGTGCAGACCTTCCTGACACTCGGTATCGCCGATGTCCGCCAGGTAGCGGCGAACGGTGCGGCTTACGCACTCGCTCAGCGCGCTCTGCGACGAAGACTCCCTAGCAGCCTCGGTAGCAGGCAGTCTAACCACGTTCAATGGCAATCCCTCATTTCACTAGCGCTGCGGCTACTTGGGCCACGGCAGATGGTTATGGCAAACACCGCGGGCGGCGGCTCGCGTGGAACGCCGGTTGCAGCATGGGACGAAGGGACCGAGTGTACCTGCGTCGGTCGGAAAATTTAAGAGGCCAGGGCGTCGTTATGAGCAAGTTGTGGATTTGCTGATTGGCTTATGGACAAGTCGGCGGCGGTCATGTAGCGCTGCACGAAATGTCGGGCATTACTCGAAGCTCAATTCGAATGCGACCGCCTGCTGTCCCGGGTCTTCGACTTCCAGCACGACTGCCGTTGCCGTGCCGGCCGGCAAGCCATGTTGCAGTGCGTAGCTGTCGGCAACGTATTCGCTCGGGCGCAGCCGACGCATCGCAATACGCTTGCCGTCGACATCCGAAAGCGTGATCGAGACGACCGGATAAGGTTGGGCGAAGAGCGCATCGTTGCGAACGGTGGCGCTGATCAGCAATGCGCCGGGAACCGACGGGTGCGCTTGCACGTCGCGCGCCAATAACTTCAGTTGCTTGACATCGCGAACCAGTGGCAGCTCACAACCGAGGGCCTGGCAGCCCTGATGCAACCACGGGCCGGTCAGCGGGTCTGCGATCAACTGGTCGCGCAGCGCCCAGGCCAATTGGGCGGCGAGCAACAGCAACAAGAGCGCAATGACCACCAGCCATGGCCAGCGTCGTGGCCGCGGCGCGTGCCCGCGTGCAAAGCGTGGAGTGAAATCGCTTGGCAGCAGATCGTCGAAGCGGGTGGGGGCCGGTACCGGTCCCGGTGCAGGCGCGACGGCGCGCGGCCGATAGACAGCCAACTCCAACTGCGGCGGCTCGATGCCTGCCTCGTTGATCGGCAGCTCGTCGAAGGGCTCCGGCGGCAATACATCGGCCAGTGTGGCGATGCTGTCGAAACCCTCGCCGCAGTGCCCGCAAATCACAAAGCCGTGCGCTTGCGCGAGCGTGCGCGCATCGAGCGAGAACACGGACATGCATTTGGGACACTGGGTGTACATGGCGTGTAGGGTGGCCGGCAGCGCGACGGGTGTAAAGGGAGGAGCGAGTGAAGAAGAGTCAGGCGTGAGTAAAAGCCCAAGGCGGCTCTTCTCTCGCCCCTTGCCCCTCTTTACTCACCTCTAAGCTCTCAGGCTTTTCTCACCCCGCTGATCCTCACCCAATCTTCGCGCATATCCACGCGCAAGTCCTCGAACCATTCCGCGTAACGCTGCAGCAATTCATCTTGCTGACCCTGCAGGATGCCGGAGATGGCAAAAGGAGCGCCGGGAGCTGCGGCTGCGGCGAATTGCGGTGCCAGTTCGCCGAGCGGGCCGGCCAGGATATTGGCGACGAAGACATCGGCCGGTTCGGCGTCGAAGTCTTCGGGCAGGAACAGCGCCAGGCGTTCTGCGACGCCGTTGCGATCGGCGTTATCGGCCGAGGCCATCAGTGCCTGCGGATCGTTGTCCACGCCGATGGCGCTGGCGGCGCCGAGCTTGAGCGCGGCGATCGCCAGGATGCCCGAGCCGCAGCCGAAATCGGTGACGTTCTTGCCGCTCAACTGCAGGCCGTCCAGCCATTCGAGGCAGAGGGCGGTGGTCGGATGAGTGCCGCTGCCGAAGGCCAGCCCGGGGTCGAGGCGCACAACCACGATATCGCCATCGGCGGGGGGCTCGATATTCCACGGATAGATCCACAACCGGCGGCCGAAGGGCATCGGTTTGAATTGATCCATCCACGCACGTTCCCAGTCCTCGTCGTCCACTTGGCGGAACGCTATCTGGTCGGGCTCCAGCCATGGGAGCAGTTCGCCCAGCGCTTCACCGAGGCCGCGCCGATCGGTGTCGGCATCGAACAGCGCATTCAGGGTGATTGTCGGCCATAGCGGCAGTTCACCCACACCCGGTTCGAAGATGGCTTGTTCGTCCGGCGTTTCGGCGTCGGCGTCCTGCAGCGTGATGGATAGTGCGCTCAAGTCTTCGAGCGCTTCTTCCACGCGCGGCTGCTGTTCGGCGCGGATAGTGAGGGAGAGTTCGAGCCAGGGCATGTTGGGAGAGGAGAGGAGTCAGGATTGAGGAGGGCAAGAGCACATCGGGTGCACCGCGCGGTTTGCTTCAGGTCCAGGGCAATGCGCGGTGCTCGGTTTTTTGCAGCGGCAGGCCAAGCGCGGTGAAGCGACGTTCGATGCGCTCGCCGTCGCGGCGATTGACGCGACGGCCCAGGCTCAGCGGCAACTGGCGGCATAGCGCGAGGGCTTCGGCGATCGACAGAGCAAAGAGCTCGGCGACGGTGCGTGCGGCGTCGCCGACGCGTTCCGGCGGACACGCTGCCAACACCAAGTCGTATTCGGTGAACAAGCCCGTGGACAATCCCGCGCGCAATGCTTCGTCGATATCGCTTTCGGAAGCCTCGCCCAGATCGAGAAAGGCATCGCGGCGATGGTAGAAATCGAGCGCGCGAGCATAATCTTCCGGCGTCGACAGCGGCCGTTGGCGCTTCTGCACAATCAGTACATCGGCGAACGTCGCTGCTTCGAGGTAGTGCGTGAGTGCGTGTTCGGCGGCAAAAGGCGGCAAGCCTTCGCCATCTTCGTCGACCAGCAATTCGTCTTCTTCGTCGCCGGAAGAAAGATAGAACCGAGCGTCCAAGGGATCGTCGCCATCGGCGTACACCCAGGCATAGCGGTCCCACACATCGCCGTCGTCGCAGCAGGCGACGATGGCTTCGATGGTTTGGCGCAGGGTGAGAAGGTCGGGCATTGTCGAGCGGCGAGTGAATGAATGCGGGCTAAGCAGTAAGTGAGGAGGAGTGGGAAGAGAGTGTCGAGGAGCATGAATAGAGACGGTGTCGCCCCTCGGTATGCTCTTTCTAACTTCTCATCCCTCTTTCCTATCTCCTTAAGGTTATCCCGCTTTTTCCTTCTGTTCGGCCATGCGCTTTTCCAGGTAGTGGATGTTCTGTCCGCCATGCTGGAAACCCGCGTCGGCCATGATGCGCTGCTGCAACGGGATATTGCACTTGACGCCTTCGATCACCGTTTCGGCCAGGGCCAAACGCATGCGCGCGATCGCCGTTTCGCGATCCGGGCCATGCACGATCAGCTTGCCGATCATCGAGTCGTAATTCGGCGGAATGCGATAGCCATCGTACAGATGCGTATCTACGCGCACACCCGGGCCGCCCGGTGCCTCGAAGCGTTTCACTTCGCCGGGGCTGGGCATGAAAGTATCGGGATCCTCGGCATTGACGCGGCATTCGATCGCATGGCCGGTGAACTTGATATCTTCCTGCCGGATACGCAGCTTCTCGCCAGCGGCGATCAGCAACTGCTCGCGTACCAGATCGATGCCGGTAATCAGCTCGGTCACCGGATGCTCTACCTGGATGCGCGTGTTCATTTCGATGAAGTAGAAGCGACCGTCTTCGAACAGGAACTCGAAGGTGCCGGCGCCGCGATAGCCGATGCGCAGGCAGGCTTCCACGCAGACCTGGCCGATCTGCGCGCGCAATTCTGGCGTGATGCCCGGTGCCGGCGCTTCTTCGACGACCTTCTGGTGGCGGCGCTGCATCGAGCAATCGCGTTCGCCCAAGTGGATCGCATGGCCCTGGCCGTCGGCGAGGACTTGGATCTCCACATGACGTGGATTTTCCAGGAACTTCTCCATGTACACCTGATCGTTGCCGAAGGCCGCCTTGGCCTCTTGCTTGGTCATGGTGATGGCGTTGCCCAGGTGCGCTTCGGTGCGCACCACGCGCATGCCGCGACCGCCGCCGCCGCCGGCGGCCTTGATGATCACCGGGTAGCCGATCTCGCGCGCGATGCGGATGTTCTCATCCACGTTGTCGCCCAGCGGACCGCCCGAGCCGGGTACGCACGGAACGCCGGCGGCCTTCATCGCACGGATGGCCTCGACCTTGTCGCCCATCAGGCGAATCACGTCGGCCGTCGGACCGATGAAGATGAAGCCCGACTTCTCCACTTGCTCGGCGAAGTCGGCACGCTCGGACAGAAAACCATAGCCGGGATGGATGGCCTGCGCGTCGGTGATCTCCGCCGCCGCAATGATGCGCGGGATATTCAAGTAACTCTCGGCCGACGGTGCCGGGCCGATGCAGATCGCCTCGTCGGCCAGGCCCACGTGCTTGAGATTGCGGTCGGCGGTGGAGTGTACCGCGACGGTCTTGATTCCCAGGCTGTGGCAGGCACGCAGTACGCGCAAGGCGATTTCGCCGCGATTGGCGATCAGAACTTTTTCTAGCTTTTGCATAAGTGCGCGGCCGCTCAGGCGATCACGAACATCGGCTGGTCGAACTCCACCGGCTGTCCGTTCTCGATCAGGATCGCCTGTACGGTGCCGCCGACATCGGCTTCGATCTGGTTGAACATCTTCATGGCCTCGATGATGCCCAGCGTTTCGCCGGCCTTGACCTGCTGGCCGATCTTGACGAAGGCCGCGGCGCCCGGGCTGGCGGAGGCGTAGAAGGTACCGACCATCGGCGCCTTGACCACATGGCCGTCGGGCAGGGCTGCGGCGGCCGGCGCGGCAGCCGGGGCGGCCGCTGCGGCTGGAGCGGTGGCCACGGCAGGCGCGGCAACAGCGACGGGTGCGGCTGCGACAGTGACGCTACCCTTGGGCACGCGCGAAAGGCGCACGACTTCCTCGCCCTCCTTGATCTCCAGTTCGGCGAGGTTGGATTCCTCAAGCAGGTCGATCAGCTTTTTGATCTTGCGCAAGTCCATGGGTCGAAACCTTATCGTTGCTGCCGCACGAAGGCGGCTGGAAGGGAAAATGGAAATGTCAGGCGGTGCGGTCCAGCCGCGCGATGGCGGCGTCCAGCGCCAGCCGATAGCTATCCGGGCCGAAACCGCAGACCTGACCAATAGCGACATCGGCCAGATAGGAATGCCGGCGGAACGGCTCGCGCGCGTGCACGTTGGACAGGTGAAGCTCGATGAACGGGATCGCCACGCCCAGCAGGGCGTCGCGCAGGGCGATGCTGGTATGGGTCAGTGCGCCCGGATTGATCAGGATGATCGCCACGCCGTCGCCGCGTGCCTCGTGCACGCGATCGATGAGCTCATGCTCGGCGTTGGATTGGAAGCTCGTGAGGCTGTGCCCGGCCGCCTGCGCCTGGCGAACCAGGCCGGCATCGATATCGGCGAGAGTCTGCCGGCCATAGATCTCCGGCTCACGGGTGCCCAGCAAATTAAGGTTGGGCCCGTGCAGGACCAGAAATTTCGCCACGCCTCGCTACCCTGTAGACACACCCGCCAGGGTGCGAACCGGGCGGAGTGTGCGCGCACTCGGCAATGTTGTCCAGTTCGGCGCAGATCGGCGATGTTTGCTGCAGAAGTGTGAAGAAGTCCGTGCGCCGCCGTATGTGGGTCCGTGACGCGTTTTAGCGAAGCCAATCGGCCAGTTGCGCGTCGGGCAGTGCGCCCCGGCGAGTCGCCAAAATGCGGCCATCTGCGTCTAAAAGCACGCTGAACGGCAGAACTTCGCCGGTATCCCCGAGTCGCAGCGAGGTGCTGGGCGACTCCAATTGGCCCATCAGAATAGGGTAAGGGACAGGGTGCTGCGCCAAGAATGAGCGAACCTGCGCCGGGTCGTCCATCGCAATACCGACGACGATCAGCTCTTTTTCGCCGAACTTTTCCTGTATTCGCGCCAAAGCCGGCATTTCGTCCAGACAGGGGCCGCACCAGCTGGCCCAGAAGTTGAGCAGCACGCGCCGGGCGCGGAAGCTGGACAGGGCGTGGGGTTTGCCGTCGATGTCGGTAAGGATCAGATCTGGGCGGACCTCGCCGGGTCGCGCCACGACGCCTTCGGGCGCTCGTCGCTCCTGATTCGCTCGTTGCATCCAGCCGCCGGCGACGGCGACGAGGAGGGCGGCGATCAGGATGAAGGTATTGCTGCGGGAGAGCATGGGTGAGCGAAGAGCAAACGAAGAGGAGAGAGATGTGAGTGTAGAGGAGCGCGGCCGTCAGGGCTGAGCGCCTCGGGTTGTACTCGGCTCGCGCTCTCTAGCTCCTCAAGCCTCTTCACTATTTGCTGGCTTCAACCAGTGCCTGCTCCACCAGCGACCCCGTCAACACCGTCGGCAATTTCCGCCCAGGGCCCCCGTTCTTCGGAAAAACCACATAAAGCGGCACACCCGGCGTGTGGTATTGATCGAGGAAGGCCGTAATGGCCGGGTCTTCGTTGGTCCAGTCGCCCTTCATATAAACCGCGCCGGCCTGCTTGAGCTGAGCGCGGAAGGCATCGGTATCCAGCACGGTGTGCTCATTCGCCTTGCAGGTGATGCACCAGTCGGCCGTCATGTCGACAAAGACCGGCGTGCCGGCCTTGCGCAGTTCCTCCAGCTTGGCCGGCGTAAACGCAACGACGCCATCGGTCGCCGGTTCCGTGTGACTCGGTGCCGGCAGCTTGGCCAGGGTGTAGACCGGTGCGATCGCCAGCAGCAATAACACGACGACCAGTGCTCTGCTGACTGCACCGCGCGAGCGGCTGCGCTCGAACCACCATAGCGTCATCGCCAACAGCACCGCCGCGACCAGCAGCAGGCCGACTGCATCGGCGCCGCGCTGGTGCGCAAGCACCCAAGCCAGCCACACGGCGGCCAGGTACATCGGGAAGGCCAGCACCTGCTTGAGCGTCTCCATCCACGCGCCCGGCCGCGGCAGCAGCCTGGCCAGCGCAGGCACGTAGCCGACCGCGAGGAAGGGCAGGGCCAGGCCGATGCCGAGCATCAGGAACACCAGCAAGGCGTTGAGCGTGGGTGCGGCGAGCGCATAAGCCAGCGCGGTGCCCATAAATGGCGCGGTGCAGGGGCTGGCCACGACAACGGCCAATACGCCGGTGAAGAAGTCGCCGGCAGGACCGGAGCGATTGGCCAGGGCGCTGCCGGTATTGCCCAGCGAGGTGCCGAATTGCACGACACCCGACATCGATAACGCCACCGCGAGCATCACCAGGGCGAGTACCGACACCACCAGCGGGTTCTGCATCTGCGAACCCCAGGCCTGCTTGAGTGAAATGATGATCAGGCCCAGCGCGATGAAGCTGACCAGCACGCCGGCCGTATACATCAGCGCGTGGCTGCGCCGACGCGCCGGACTCTCGCCGCCCTCGATCAACCCGATTGCCTTGATCGACAACACCGGCAGCACGCAGGGCATCAGGTTGAGCACCAGGCCGCCACCGAGCGCCAGCAGCAGGGCCGACCACAGGCTGACATCCAGCGTGTCGCGTGCCGGCGGTTGTTCCGGCGCCGGGCCATCGGTGGGCGTGCCGGTGGCGACTGCTCCACCCGACAAGTCGACGGTCAGCGCGCGCGTCATCAGCGGATAGCACAGGCCGCCGTCCTGGCAGCCCTGGAAACTCGCTTCCAGGTCCAGCGACTTGCGGCCACCCAGATCGCCACTGACTGTGACGGGCAATTCGACCTGGCCGAAGAACACGGTGGTGGTGCCGAAATGCGGGTCGCCCTTGACGACGCCGGCCGGCCAATGCGGCTCGAGTTTTACGCCATCGGCGTTTTTGACGTGCAAGACCGTCTGGTCGCGATACAGGTAGTAATCCTTGGGCATGGTCCAGCGCAGCAGCAGTTCGTCCGGCTTGCGTGCCAGCGCTTCAAAACGGAATGCCTGCTCGGGCGGCAACGGCGCGCTGTCCATACCGGGTGCGGCACCGGCGTCGGTTTTGCCGCCGAACCGATTGAGCGCACTGCCCAGCGTTGGCGCCGTGGCTGCTGGAGCATCCGTCGCCGCGATTGGCGCACCGGCCGGCAGCGGCAAGTCGAGTTTTTCGGTATGCGGCGGATAGCAGATCTTCGGCTCGACTTCGTGGCAGCCCTGGTACTGCACACTGAGCGTCAGCCGCGTCGTGCCGGTGGCGACCGTATAGGGAATGCTGGCATCCACGCCATGGTGGTAGGTCTCTACGTCACCCAGGTATTCGTCGTGATGCTTCTCGCCGTCCGGCAGCGTGGCGGTGCCGATCGTGATCCCGTCGCCGCCCTTGAATTTCATGCGGCCGCGATAGAGGTAATAGTCCGGCGCGATGGTCCAATGCAGTTTCAGCACGCCCGGCGTGCTGGTGTCGGTGCTGAGCTTATAGGCTTCGGTCACCGGCAGCAGGCCGTCGGTATCGTCTTGTGCAAAGGCCTGTGCGCTACCGAGCAAAAGCATCAGCGGCATCCATAGACGCAGGGCCAGGGAAATCGAACGCATTGCAACTCCAGCGATGGGCCTGCGCCGAAGCGCAGGAAAAAGCGATTATGACTTGGACAACAAGCTTGAGGCTTCGTTTATACCGGCTCCTGTACCGCCGGTTTCATAGTCTTCGTTCGAACCGGCCCGAGGGTTAACGCCACCCCGGCAAGAATGACCACGCAGCCGACGGCCATGCCGGGCGTAAAGGCTTCGGCCAGAAACCACCAGCCCCAGAGCACGCCGAAGGCCGGAATCAGGTAGAGCACGGTCATGGTGCGCGTGGTGCCGATCTGTGCGATCAGGCGGAAGAACAGCACGTAGGCCACCGAGGTACAGGCCACGGCCAGGCCGATCATCGCGCCCCAGGCTGGGGCGGCGGGTGTCGCTGCCGGCCATAGCCAGACTGTCAGCGGCAGCAACACGACCGCCGCAACGATCTGGCTGCTCGCCGCAGCCGTCAGCGGCGAGATATGGCGCAAACGTCGATGGCTGTAATGCACCGAGAATGCGTAGCACACCGTCGCGCCGATGCATGCGGCCATCGCCCATCCCGCGTTCGTGCCATAAGTGCCGGCAAGCGTCGAATCGCCGACCAGCCAAACGACGCCAATTAATCCCAGCAGCAAGCCGGTCACGCTTTGCGCATTCAATTTCTCGCCAAGCCACAACCAACCCGAAGCGGCCACCAGTAGCGGTGTGATCGCATCGAAGATCGACGACAAACCTGCAGGCAGCATTTTTGCGGCCAGCGAGAACAGCACGAACGGCAATGCCGAATTGGTGATGCCTATCAACAGGATCGGTTTCCAATGTGCCCGCCATTCCGCGCGGCGTTCCGATGCGATGAACAGCGGCAGGAAGCATGCGCCGCCGACCAAGGCACGCATGCCGGCCAGCGCAATGGCGCCGAAGGCATCGGCACCCATGCGCATGAACAGGAACGATGCGCCCCAGAGGGCGCCCAGGAGGATCAGGGCTGCGACGTTCATGGAGGCTCGGGTTCAAGGAGAGAGTGGAGGGGCGTGAGGAGTAAGGGAAAGCGGATCAAGAAAGCGGCGAACAATGTCTGCTCTTACTCAATCCTCACTCCTGTCCTTACGTCATTTGTGCCCGAAAAGAATCCGTCGCTCCTCGTCGGAGATGTACTTCCTGACGTACGAACTCTCCACGCCTTCATAGGTTCGGACGGTGGCCGGCCGCGCGGCGATCGCTTCGAACCAGCGCTTGAGGTGTGGGAAATCGTCCAGCGACTGGCCGTGCGCTTCGTGCGGCACGATCCACGGATAGATGGCGATATCGGCGATGGAGAAATCGCCCGCGACGAACTCGCGGCCATCCAGCTGGCGATTCAGCACGCCATAGAGGCGGGCGACTTCATGGGTGTAGCGATCGATCGCATAGGGCACCGGCTCGGGCGCATAGACATTGAAATGTCCGGCTTGCCCGGCCATGGGGCCCAGGCCACCGACCTGCCAGAACAGCCATTTCAGTACTTCGAGCCGCTCACGTGTGCTTTGCGGCAGGAAATGGCCGGATTTTTCGGCCAGGTAGATAAGGATCGCGCCCGACTCGAACACCTGGATCGGCTCACCACCGCCCAGTGGCGCATGGTCGACGATGGCGGGAATCTTGTTGTTCGGCGAAATGGCCAGGAAGGCAGGTTCGAATTGCTGCCCCTTGCTCAGGCTCACCGGGACGAAGCGACAGGGCAGGCCGGTTTCCTCGAAGAACAGTTTGATCTTCAGGCCATTGGGTGTGGGGGCGAAATACACATCGATCATGGCGGGTGCTCGCGACAGGGGATAAGGGCACTTTAGGGGAGCTTGTGGACTTGCAAAAGGGCCACAAGAGATCAAATCTAGTGGACCACTTAAGGCGGTCGGGCCATCCTTGCCATGAGCCATCTGTTCGAGTTCCCCCTGGAGCTGCCCGGTCCCGGTTCGCGGCAACGTCAGGCGGCGTTGCATGCCCAGTTGCGCGCGGCCATCCTCGATGGGCGGCTCAAGCCCGGTGCCCGCCTGCCGGCCACGCGTGAGCTATCGCTGGCGCTCGGCGTTTCGCGCAATACCGTGGTCGCGGCCTACGATTTACTGCTTAGCGAGGGCTATGTGGTCGCGCGCCACGGCGCAGGCAATTACGTGGCCGATATCGCCTCACGCCCCGCAGCGCGGCTGGTGCGCGTACCCGAAGATGAGCGTCTTGCGCCCTATTGGCGCAAGCCAGGAACGCTGCCGTTACCGCCAAGGGTATTTGCCGACGATTTCCGAGTCGGCGTGCCGGATATTGCCAACTTTCCCTTCGATGTCTGGCGGCGCTTATCGGCGCGCGCGCTGCGTGCTTTGTCCAAAGCGCATTCGCTCTACAAAACCCCTCAAGGGCAACCGGTGTTGCGTGAGGCGATCGCGCGGCATGTCTCATTCGCGCGCGCAGTGGCCTGCGAGCCGGACGACATCCTGGTGACCAGCGGTGCTCAGCAGGCCTTCGATCTGTTGGCGCGCGTATTGGTGACGCCGGGGGAAACGACGGTGGCGGTAGAAAACCCTGGCTATCCGCCGCTGCGCGCCGCGTTCGAGGCGGCAGGCGCGCGGATCGTGCCGGTGCCGGTGGATGCGCAAGGCTTGGTGGTCGAGGCGATTCCGGCGAGCGCGAATGTTGTCTATGTCACCCCTTCGCATCAGTTTCCTCTCGGTATGCCGCTATCGCCGTCTCGTCGCGCTGCGCTGCTCGACTTTGCGCAGGCGCATCGCGCCACCGTGATCGAGGACGACTACGATGGCGAGTTCCGTTATGGCAGCCGGCCACTGGATGCCTTGCAGACGCTCGATCGTTGCGGTGCGGTCTGTTATGTCGGCACATTCTCCAAATGTCTGTTCCCGAGTTTGCGGCTGGGTTATGTCGTGATGCCACCCTGGCTCAAAGCCGCCATCGTCCACGCCAAATGGCTGAGCGACTGGCATGGCGATTTGCTTGCACAGGAGACCTTGGCTTCCTTCATTGCCGAAGGTCATCTGGTGCGGCACATCCGCAAGATGCGCAGGACTTATGCCGAACGACGCGAACGCCTGCTAGATGCTTTGCAACGCCATGCCGGCGGTTTCCTCAAGGCGGTGCATGCCGATGCGGGGCTGCACCTGACCGCAGAAGCGATCCCTGGCGTAGATGTAGCCACCTGGATACAGGCGGCGGAAGTGGCAGGCATTCGGCTGGAAAACCTGGCCGGCTACGGTATCGGCGAACACCCTTGGCGCGGCGTGACGTTCGGCCTGGGCTCGATCGAATCCGGCGCTATCGATAAGGCCGTCCGTCGCGCGGTGGACGCGTTGCCAGTGGTCCGGTGATTTTTCCGCCAAGTGGCGCTTATGCGTCATCCGGAGGCGTCGCAGCATGCCGCGTATTGTCTCTGTCGGTATCGGTCATGCGTTACGCCCTCGGTTTGCTCCTTCTTTTTCTCGTCGGCATCGCGCACGCAGGCGATAGCGGCCAGCAGCGCGCCGAAGCCGCCGGTCGCAGCCTGGTCGGTACCCCGGCGCCAGCGATGGTGCTCAAGACCATCGACGGCCAGACGATCGACCTGGCTCAGCTCTATGGGAAGAAAGCGGTCTATCTGAAGTTCTGGGCGACCTGGTGCATTCCTTGCCGCGAGCAGATGCCGCACCTGGAACGCACTTATGAAGAGGCCGGCCCGGATATGGCAGTCATTGCCATCGATGTCGGTTTCGACGACAGCGTCGAGGAAGTACGCAAGTATCGCCGTGGCGTCGGCCTGACCATGCCGATCGTCTTCGACGACGGCACGCTTGGCGAAGCCTTTCGTCTGCGGGTCACGCCGCAGCACGTCGTGATCGGGCGCGACGGCCGGGTCCTCTACGTGGGCCACGAAGCCAACGCGCGTCTCGATGCCGCTTTGCAAGCCGCACGCACTGCCTCGCCGTTGCCACCGACGAGCCCGATCAAAACATCTACGGCCGATCCGAAGCCGATCGGCGTTGGCGACACGGTTCCCGACGTCACCGTCAGGACGTTGACGAGCAAAGACTTCCGGCTTCGCGATCCGCGGCCCACAGTGCTGGTATTCCTCTCGCCGTGGTGCGAAAGCTACCTGGCCAAGAGCCGGCCGCAGCTGTCGCAAAGCTGCCGTGACGTGCGCGAGCAGGCCGATGCGTTGGCTCGTAGTCGCGCCGACCTGCGCTGGCTCGGCGTGGCCTCGGGCTTATGGGCGGCGCGGGACGATCTGATCGATTACCAGCGCACATACAGGGTCGGCATTCCGCTGACTCTGGACGATTCGGGCCAGTTGTTCCGCAGCTTTCGGGTGATGCACGTGCCGACCGTGCTCCTGGTCGATGCCCAGGGCAAGGTCATCCGGCGTATCGAAGGCGTGCAGCCTGAGCTGGCGAGCCAACTGCCTCAGGTCTCGTTGCGGACCCAATCGAGATAAGCCTCGTGGCCCAGCGCGACGGGCACGCCGATCAGCTCGGGCACCTCGTAAGGATGCAGCTCAAGCAGCCTGGCCTTTAATGCCGGGAAGCGGCTCTCGGTGGTCTTGATCAAAAGTAGGACTTCGCTGTCCGTGGTCACCTTGCCTTCCCAACGGTAGATCGAGGTGACCTTCGGCAACAGGTTCACGCAGGCCGCCAGGGACTCCCCGACCAGGTGCTGGGCCAGTGCCTGGGCGGTCTCCGAGCTGGGGCAGGTGCAGTAGCAAAGCAGGACCGGATTCATGCGTGCAGCCTAGCCGCCCTTGAAAGCTCCGGCCAGTTCCCCCACTACCCAGGCAGGTCGGATGGACGCGACCCCTTGCAGGGGGAGTTTGCATCGCTAGAATTGGCACTCACTAGGGTTGAGTGCTAGCAGCGGCTTCTCCGTATCGCGGCCTTCTCCCGAAAAAACTTTTTACATCAATCCACTAGCTGGAGTGCTATCCATGAGCAAACTGCGTCCGCTGCACGATCGCGTCATCGTCAAGCGCCTCGAAGAAGAGCGCGTCTCCGCTGGCGGCATCGTCATCCCCGATAGCGCCACCGAAAAGCCGACCCGCGGCAAGGTCATTGCTGCCGGTACCGGCCGTATCCTCGAAGACGGCAACGTGCGCCCGATGTCGCTGAAGGAAGGCGACGTGGTCCTGTTCGGCAAGTACGCCGGCCAGGAAATCAAGATCGACGGCGAAGAGCTGGTCTTCCTGAAGGAAGACGACATCGTCGCGGTGATCGAAGGCTGATCGGCCTCTCCCGCACCTCTTCCCACCTACTGAATTCGAAGGAACAACAACATGGCTGCTAAAGAAGTCCGCTTCAGCGAAGACGTTCGCGCCCGCATGCTCAAGGGTGTGAACACCCTGGCCAACGCCGTGAAGGTCACCCTGGGTCCGAAGGGCCGCAACGTCGTGCTCGAGAAGAGCTTCGGCGCTCCGACCGTCACCAAGGACGGCGTCTCCGTCGCCAAGGAAATCGAACTGGCCGACAAGTACGAGAACATCGGTGCGCAGATCGTCAAGGAGGCCGCTTCCAAGACCTCCGACGTGGCCGGTGACGGCACCACGACGGCCACGGTGCTGGCCCAGGCGTTCATCCAGGAAGGCCTCAAGGCTGTCGCCGCCGGCATGAACCCGATGGACCTCAAGCGCGGTATCGACCAGGCCGTCGGCGCTGCCGTGGCCGAGCTGAAGAAGCTCTCCAACCCGACCGCCGACGACAAGGCAATCGCCCAGGTCGGCACGATCTCGGCCAACTCCGACTCGGCGATCGGCGAAATCATCGCCACCGCCATGAAGAAGGTCGGCAAGGAAGGCGTGATCACGGTGGAGGAAGGCTCGGGTCTCGAGAACGAGCTGGACGTCGTCGAAGGCATGCAGTTCGACCGCGGTTACCTGTCGCCGTATTTCATCAACAACCAACAGAGCCAGCAGGTCGAGCTGGACGACCCCTTCATCCTGATCCACGACAAGAAGGTGTCGAACGTCCGCGAACTGCTGCCGGTGCTCGAAGCCGTTGCCAAGGCCGGTAAGCCGCTGCTGATCGTTGCCGAGGAAGTCGAGGGCGAAGCCCTGGCCACCCTGGTGGTCAACACCATCCGTGGCATCGTCAAGGTCGCCGCCGTCAAGGCGCCGGGCTTCGGCGATCGTCGCAAGGCCATCCTGGAAGACATCGCCATCCTGACCAACGGCCAGGTGATCTCCGAGGAAGTGGGCCTGCAGCTCGAGAAGGCCACGATCCAGGATCTGGGCCGTGCCAAGCGCGTGGTGATCACCAAGGAAAACACCACCATCATCGACGGTGCCGGCGAAGCCGAGCGCATCCAGTCGCGCATTGGCCAGATCAAGGCGCAGATCGAAGAGACCTCGTCCGATTACGATCGCGAGAAGCTGCAGGAGCGCGTGGCCAAGCTGGCTGGCGGTGTGGCCGTGATCAAGGTCGGCGCTGCGACCGAAGTCGAAATGAAGGAAAAGAAGGCTCGCGTCGAAGACGCGCTGCACGCCACGCGCGCAGCCGTTGAAGAAGGCGTAGTGCCGGGCGGTGGCGTGGCTCTGATTCGTTCGCTCAAGGCCATCGAAGGCATCAAGGGCATCAACGCCGACCAGGACCTGGGTATCGCCATCACCCGTCGTGCTCTGGAAGCGCCGCTGCGCGCCATCGTCGCCAACGCCGGTGACGAGCCCTCCGTCGTCCTGAACAAGGTGAAGGAAGGCAACGGCAACTTCGGCTACAACGCTGCCACAGGCGAGTTCGGCGACATGATCGCCTTCGGCATCCTGGATCCGACCAAGGTGACCCGTTCGGCCCTGCAGTTCGCCGCCTCGGTGGCTGGCTCGATCATCACGACCGAAGCGGCCGTGACCGAAGTGCCGAAGAAGGAAGAAGCCCACTCGCACGGCCCGGCCGGCGGTATGGGCGGCATGGGCGGCATGGACTTCTAAGTCCTCGCTGTTCGCGCCTGCTTTACATGGAGAGGCCTCGCGAGAGCGGGGCCTTTCTTTTTGTTTGAAGTGCGATGGCTGCTCGCTTACGCATCGCGAGCATCCCCTCACCCCACCCTCTCCTCCGGCTGTATAGACCGGCGAAGCCAGGGGAGAGGGTGCCTGACTGAGGTTGAACTTCAGTACTCGGACTTGCGAAGTCTGCTCCCTCTCCCCCGGCTTCGCCTGGGGAGGGTTGGGGCTGAGGTATCCCCACGTTTTTTCGGCGACGGTGTCGCCAAAATCAAAGAGATAGCTAGCGGGCGAGCATGGGTTTCAGTATCCGTATGGGTGTCTAGGCCAAGGAGACCTACGCCCATGCTGCCCAGCCGTATCTTGCCGCAATGCCTCGGCAAAGTCTTGGACCGTCTCCACGCTTCGACGTCAGCGGTAATGTTGCGGGCAGTGGATGCGTTGGGTGCAGGCAGTTGGTTGACCTTGACCGAGATGGCACGCCACTGGCCGGGTGCCACGCATGTCCGAGGACCTTTGAAAGCGGCCGATCGCTTGCTGCGAAGCGCTCCACTGACACGCCAACGTCGGGACCTCTATAGCGGCATGGCGCATTGGCTGATTCGCCAGCCACGTCCGGTGATTGTCGTGGACTGGTCGGATTTGAAGGCCGACGGCAGCTTTAAATTGCTGCGTGCCGGCCTGGTATCGCGTGGACGTACGATCACCTTATGGGAGGAA
>NZ_DATCRY010000170.1:0-2606 GCF_036568765.1 Dyella sp.
ACGACACCGACGCTGGCCGCGCGCGCAACCGCCGCACGGAACTGCAGGTCCAGCAGTAATCGGACTATCGGTAAGAGAGTGTGGAGAAAGCCCGGCCCTGCGCCGGGCTTTTTCTTTTGGGGGGGAGAGGGAGAAAAGCGCGGTTTACGCTCGCTCATTTCTGGGCCCCCCAAGCCTCCCCAGGAATGTGAATTCCGCACCGCAACAATCGTGTGAAAACCGCGCAAAAGCGCATGGTTATGCGATCCTTGCCTGAACGAGAGCTCACTCGAAAGTTCAATTTGACGAAGGATTCGGCCACCTGGACGTGTCCAGGCCTTAACGGTTTTGCTACACTCCGCCCCGCTTGCTGTAAGGGACGTCAAGCAAGGGACAACATAAGTTCCTAAATGTCGAATGAGTTCTGACGCGCGATTTCCGTCTGGGGTGGAACGGACGCGAAAACCAATAATCGAGGAGACACCTGATGAATCGTAAGGGCTTGTATTTTCTGATTGCCCTGGCCCTGGGCGGCGTAGGTGCCGTTCACGCGCAGGACCAAGCTGCTTCGAGCACGCCGAGCTACGACGGCCGCTGGTACATCGCGCCGACCGTGGGTGGTTATTACAACGATACGGACCGCAACACGAACAGCCGTCAGGTGTACTACGGTCTGGGCGTGGGCCGTTTCATTTCGCCGAATGCGTCGATCGACCTGTTCATCGACCGCACGAAGCGCGACCGTGATGGCGCCGTGGGCGGTGGCAACTGGTCGAACAACAACTATGGCGTGACGGGTCGCTGGTACTTCGGCGACTGGAACGCATTCCGCCCGTACATCCTGGCTGGCGTGATGGGCAGCTACCACCACGACCGTGGCGACAAGGGCTGGTCGCCGGCTGCGGAGCTGGGTGTTGGCGTGTCCAAGACGATCACGGACAGCTCGGACATCCGCGTGGAAGCGGGCTACCGTTATGACTGGGACGACAAGTCGCAGACGGAAGTCAACAGCGCCCGTTCGCAGGACGGCTACGGCGACTGGTTCCTGGGCCTGAGCATCGTGTCGCGCTTCGGCGAACCGGCTGCTGCTCCGGCGGCTCAGACCGCACCGCCGCCGCCGGCTGCACCGGATTGCTCGAAGCTCGATAGCGACGGCGACGGCGTGAACGATTGCGACGACAAGTGCCCGAACACCCCGGCCGGTACGATCGTGGGTCCGGACGGTTGCCCGCAGAAGGTGGTGATCGACCTGCGCGGCGTGAACTTCAAGTTCGACTATCCGAAGATCGGCCACGTGAAGGCGTCGGAGATTGGCAAGGCGCTGGCCGAGCCGACCGCTGACTCGATCGCGATCCTGGATCAGGCGGTGGACACGCTGCAGCGCTACCCGCAGGTGAAGGTGACGGTTGCCGGCTACACCGACTCGGTGGGTAAGGACGCGTACAACCAGAAGCTGTCGGAGCGTCGCGCACAGATCGTGTACGACTACCTGACCTCGCACGGTATCGATGCGAGCCGTCTGGAAGGTCCGATCGGTCATGGCAAGAACGACCCGATCGACTCGAACGACACCGACGCTGGCCGCGCGCGCAACCGCCGCACGGAACTGCAGGTCCAGCAGTAATCGGACTATCGGTAAGAGAGTGTGGAGAAAGCCCGGCCCTGCGCCGGGCTTTTTCTTTTGGGGAGGAGAGGGAGAAAAGCACGGTTTGCTCTCACTCCTCACGCACCAACAGAGAGTCCCCAACGGCGACCCGCTAAAATCCCCACATGCCACCCCGTCCCCAGCGCCCCCCAGCCCCCCGCCACGGCCTCGCCCGCGTCCTGAGCAAGCTCGGTGTCTGCTCACGCAGCCAGGCCGAGCAGGCGGTGCGAGAGGGACGGGTGAGTGTGGATGGAAGGGTAGTACGCGACCCGGAACGGCCATCCGATGCACAGCGCCAGCGGATCTGCCTGGATGGCCGCCCGGTGGCCGAGGCGAAGCGTGTCTATATCGCCCTCAATAAGCCGCGTGGCATCGTCGTGACAGCGGCGGACGAACGTGGTCGCGACACGGTCTATGACCTGCTCAAGGACGCCGGGCTGCCATGGATGGGGCCGGTCGGGCGACTGGACAGGGCCAGCGAGGGCCTGTTGTTGCTCAGTAACGATAGCGTTTGGGCTGCCGGCCTCACCGAACCGGAGCGGCATGTAGACAAGACCTACCACGTGCAGATCGACACTCTGCCTACATCCGAGTTATTGCAGCAACTTATTGCAGGCACGATCAGCGATGGCGAACATCTGGCCGCCAAGCAGGTGACCGTATTGCGCCAGGGCGAAAAAAACGCATGGTTGGAAATTGTGTTGGACGAAGGACGCAATCGGCATATCCGCCGCCTGCTGGAGGCACATCGCATCCAGGTGCTGCGGTTGGTACGTGTGGCGATCGGCTCGCTCTCGCTGGGCGAATTGGCCAAGGGCCAGTGGCGCTATTTGGATATTTCCGAAGTCGCAGCGTTGTCGTCGACTTAAAGAGCGTCCGGCCGATGCGGCACACAAGGCCGCCAGTGTAAGTTCGATCGACGGACGGCTGTTGCCTGGATGCCGCACGGCATACATCGTGTTGCGGCAGGGCGCGTCATGCT
>NZ_DATCRY010000171.1:0-10687 GCF_036568765.1 Dyella sp.
ACTCTCCGTTATGCCTTCGCGCAGCCGCCATAACGCAGCGGCCTGGGCCTGGCTTTGGGCGATTGCGCCATCGACGATCCAACCCTGCGCCATGCCTTGCTCGAACGCATTCATGGCTGCCTCTTCCGCCGCTGCGTCGACAGCATCGAATTCGGTCACGACGTAATACGGGTAATCGCCATCGAGCGCGCGCTGTGCGCCATGGGCCAGCACGTGCTTCTGCGCGATATCGGTAAAAAATTCGAACGCCTGTAACGACAACCGCGAGCGAAACAGCGCAAACACCTGCATCAGCGCATCCATGTCCGGCAAGGCCAGCAACATGGTCTGCGACGGCGGCGGCGGGTCGGTCAGCTTGAGCGTAGCCTCGACAACCACGCCAAGCGTGCCCTCCGAGCCGATCAGCAGATGGCGGAAATCGTAGCCGCTGGAGTTCTTGATCAGGCCTCGATTGAGCTCCAGCCATTCACCACTGCCGGACACCGCCTTCAGACCGGCAATCCACTCGCGCGTATTGCCATAGCGGATGACCCGGATACCGCCCGCATTGGTGGCGATATTGCCGCCGATCGAACACGACCCACGCGCTGCGAAATCGACCGGATAGATCAAGCCGTGCTGGGCCGCCGCCTCGTGTACGGCTTGCAGGCTGATACCGGGTTGCACGGTCAGCGTGCGATCGACCGGGTCGTAGCCGAGTACGCGGTTCATTCGCTCCAGGCTCAGTACCAGCTCGCCATGGGCCGCCACGGCCCCGCCAGAAAGGCCCGTCCGGCCACCGGAAGGTACGATCGCCACCCGGTGTCGATTGGCCCACTGGATGGTCGCCAGCACCTCTTCGGCGCTCGATGGCAAGGCGATGGCCAGGGGGGCCGGCATCCAGCGGCGGGTCCAGTCGCGGCCATAGTGCTCAAGATCGCTCGGCTCGGTCAGCAAACGCAGGCCTGGGCAAGCCTCGGCCAATTCGGTCAGGCGGGTATCGATAGGGGCGGCTGGGATCGGCATACGATCAGCCTGCCAGCCGGCCGCGCCCAGGTCCAGTGCTGCATTGCCGCAAGCGCTTCGACATCTGGCATAGTGGACCGAACCTCCCTTGTCACCGGCCAGTCATGAAGACATCGTTCCCCAAGCAAGACATTAAGGTAGTGCTGCTTGAAGGCGTCAGCCGCAGCGCAGTGGAGAGTTTCCGCCAAGCCGGCTACAGCCAGATCGAATATCACGAGAAATCGCTGAGCGGAGACGAGCTGAAGAATCGCATTGCCGAAGCCCATATCGTCGGCATCCGGTCGCGCACCCAACTGACCGGCGATGTGCTGGCCGAAGCCAAGCGGCTGATTGCGGTAGGCTGCTTCTGCATCGGTACCAATCAGGTCGATCTGGAAGCAGCACGCCTGCAAGGCGTCCCCGTCTTCAACGCCCCTTATTCCAATACGCGCAGTGTGGCCGAGCTAGTCATCGCCGAGGCCATCATGCTGCTGCGCGGCATCCCGCAGAAGAACGCGCTTTGCCATCGCGGCGGCTGGACCAAGTCCGCTGCCGGCAGTTTCGAGACCCGCGATAAAGTGCTCGGCATCGTCGGCTACGGTCATATCGGCACCCAGGTCGGCGTGCTGGCCGAGGGGCTTGGCATGCGCGTGATCTTCCACGATATCGAATCGAAACTCTCGCTGGGCAATGCGCGCGCAGCCGCCAGCCTGGACGATCTGCTCGAACGCGCCGATGTCGTCACGCTGCATGTGCCGGAAACGCCCTCCACCAAGCTGATGATCGGTGCCACCGAACTGGGCAAGATGCGCAAGGGCACCATGCTGATCAACGCCTCGCGCGGCACGGTGGTCGATATCGATGCGCTGGCCGAAGCCCTGCGCAGCGGGCATGTGGCGGGTGCGGCGGTCGACGTCTTCCCCGTCGAACCCAAGGGCAACGACGACCCGTTCGTCTCGCCGCTGATCGGCATGGACAACGTCATCCTCACTCCGCACATCGGCGGCAGCACGTTGGAAGCGCAAGACAATATCGGCATCGAAGTCGCCGCCAAGCTCGTTCGCTACAGCGATAACGGCTCGACTCTGTCGGCGGTGAATTTCCCCGAAGTCTCCCTGCCTGAACACCCTCGCAGCCGGCGCCTGCTGCACATCCATCGCAATGTGCCGGGCGTGCTGTCACGCATCAACGAATTGTTTTCCGCCGGCAATATCAACATCGATGCGCAGTTCCTGCAGACCGATTCGCAGGTCGGTTATGTGGTGATCGATGTGTCGGCGGATGAAGCGCAAGCGGCAGCGCTGAAGGATCGCATGGCGGACATTCCGGGTACGTTGCGTAGTCGGGTGTTGTATTGACATGCAGCGCATTCAGGGCGCCGTATAGCGATTGGGCGATTATCGGATTTGTCTGCATGGCAGAAAATCGCTCCGCCCATAACTTCTGGCCGACGCCGGAACGCTTACGGAACCGCATATCAACTTACAACAATCCAAGCTGCCCTCCTAAGGCCAAAGTAAAGCCATTACCTTTGAAATCCTTCTGGCTCTTACCAAGTCCATCGCAACAAACCTACGCTATCTCTTAGTAGCTGCGTCTACCGCCTTATCGCCTCAACTTTTAGTTTGGTGCTCCCCATGACCAAGGAGCAAAAACGATGGCGACAAGGCACCTCTATTCCATAGGGAATTGCGAGAGACATAAGTTCGCATTTCCAAAAGCTCTTACGCTAACACTGCTGATAGTTTTCAGCTTAACCTCCGTAGCCGCACAAGAAATACCCACGGCTATGATGCCACTACACGTGGAAACACCTGTGGCGCTCATGCCCTCGGCAACGCGCGCCGAACTTGAGGCGCGCCTCTCGAGTGCGCTTCAGCATCGAGTCGATAGCAAACAATGGTTTGGAGCAGAGGAACAACATATCCATGTCGGAGTTCATTTCGACATAAAGACCGGGCTACTCCAGGTGGACTTGGGCGAAGCACTCGGGCGTCTGTCCAACGGCCCAGAAATGGAGGATCTCCAGGAAGACCTGCAAGGGACGGCATCGATGCTGCTGGAAGGAGTAGCGCCCTATAAAGGAATGGAGCTACGTTATGGTGGCAGAACCATGTATGACTATTTTCCGGAAGAATGGCGCCCCCCACGCCCCATCACTACGAAGGGAATGTCAGCATTCATCTTGCCGGCGCCCCCCGTTATGGTCTCTGCAGGCCACGGGGTGTATTACAACCATCAATATAAAGACTGGCGCGCACAGCGAGATCCAAGCAACGGAATAGTTGAGGACTATATAACCCCAACTTACGCAAACGAATTAGCCACATGGCTAACAAAACGAAGTGAAGTTGACATTATTTCACCACGCTCAACTGATGTACAGCCTCATAATCCCAGCGGAATGCCGTGGTGGAAGATCGGGGCACGATATCACTTGGAAGCACTATACCCGGATAATCCAAATATCTGGCATTCAAAGCCAAGTGACACAACAACTTCTTTACGAGAACGCACTGAGGATATTTACAGTCGTCCCCTTCTTGCCAATCATATTGGTGTTGCTGCGGCACTACACCTGCATACAAATGCTGCAGCACCAAGCGCAACCGGAACAAAGGTTTTCTTCCAAAAGGGACGCATCGAGGACAAGCATCTTGCAGACAGCGTCCTATGCTCCATGAAAGAGCTGATTCAAGCTCAGGAAAACTACAAGAACTACAAAGTTCCAGTTGAATCCGACGAAGGCGACTACGCTGAGAATCGCCTCGCGCATATGCCATCTATCATCATCGAAGTCGGTTTTCATACTAACCCTGATGATGCCGTAGCCCTACAAGACAAAACATTTCGCACCGCATCGATGAAAGGCGTCGAAAAGGGATATCGCCTCTTCGCCGAAGGCAAGACATGCGAGCCTCTCTCCATTGAGTCAGCCAATAATTCGCCTCACCCAGATGACAAGCTATCTACTGTCGCGCTCGACTATAAAGGACATCCGGAGTTTCCAGCGCGTCTTGATATCAAGGTTCTCAGTTGCCCCGCGGGCGCCTGCTCCGATGGCTGGATCACTTTGGCCGAGCCGATACCTTCACCCGTTAGCTACGACATCACATGCGATGTTTCGGCGCCACGAGAGTTCCAGCTCCGCACCACCTTCACTGACGCCGACGGTGTGAAGGCAGCGATAGAACACACAGCAACCTGCCTGCCGGCATCCCAAGGACGCAGCCCGTCTGCTGCAGTTGAAGCGAAAGCGCATGACGGCGCATTCCAGATGCCACAGGTCAGCGACTAAGGCATTAAAAAAACGGCGCGAGAAGCGCCGTCTTACGTTTCATCGAATTGGTCGGGGCGGCCGGATTCGAACCGACGACCCTTTGCCCCCCAGGCAAATGCGCTACCAGGCTGCGCTACGCCCCGACTTTCGACAAGAAAGCGAGTTTAACAGTTGGGCTCCATGTGGGAAAGCCCAGGCTCGAGTAGGTGCAAGCCCTGGAGAATCTCGAAAAACGACCTATCGCTTTAGGAGCGGCTTCAGCCGCGACCGATTACGCCACGCCCTGCACGGTCGCGGCTGAAGCCGCTCCTACAGCGATAGGCGGGCTTATCTCGATACTGGCTTCAGCGACGCAACAGCACCAGCACTTCTTCCAGTTCCATGCGCACTTGGCGCACGATCTGGTGAGACATGCTCGCCTCCATCCGTGCCTGTGGGCCTTCCAACCGCGCGCGAGCGCCGGTGATGGTGAAACCCTCGTCGTACAGCAGCGAGCGGATCTGGCGGATCATCAAGACGTCATGGCGCTGGTAGTAGCGGCGGTTGCCGCGTCGCTTGACCGGGTTGAGCGCAGGAAACTCCTGCTCCCAGTAGCGCAGCACATGGGGTTTCACTCCGCACAGGTCGCTGACTTCACCGATGGTGAAGTAGCGCTTGGCCGGAATGGCGGGCAGTTCGGTGTTATTCCCTTGGTCCAGCATAGCCCTCGACTCGCACCTTGAGTTTCTGCCCCGGACGGAACGTCACCACGCGGCGGGCGGAAATCGGAATCTCCTCGCCCGTCTTGGGATTACGACCCGGCCGCTGGTTCTTCTTCCGGAGATCGAAGTTACCGAACCCCGACAGCTTCACCTGCTCGCCACCTTCCAACGCCTCGCGGATCACCTCGAAATAGGCGTCCACGAATTCTTTCGCCTCACGCTTATTGAGGCCCACTTCGAGGAAAAGGCGCTCGGCCATCTCCGCCTTAGTCAGCGCCATATCATCCTCGCAACTTTGCCCTGCATGAATTCTCCAATGCAGACACCGCGTCCCCCACGCATTGGTCAGCATCAATGTCGGTTAGGGTGCGTGAAGCGTCCTGCAAAATCAAGCCCATAGCGAGACTCTTTCGGCCTATCTCCACACCCTTGCCGCTGTAGCGGTCAAACAGGACAAGGGAGGTGAGGCGTTCGCCCAGGCTTGCCCGGACGACCTGTTCGACTTGGCTCCAGCTTACGTCCTCAGGCAGATCTACCGCGATATCCCGTCGTACCGAAGGGAATCGCGGCACGGGACGAGCGGCCGGCAGACGTCGGTTGAGCAGCGGTTCGAGTGCCAACTCCATCACATGGACGTCGCTGCCCAGATCGAGCGCCTTGACCAGTCGAGGGTGCACCGCGCCGAGATAGCCGACCGTCGCACCGTCGAAGGCAACACGAGCCGCTCGCCCCGGATGCAACCAGCCCGGCAAGCCCTCGGCATGGACCGACCAGCGCTGTGGCTCTCCGCCCCAGGCCACGATCGCATCGAATTCCCCCTTGAGGTCATAGAAATCCAGCTCGCGCGCAGCCTCGCCCCACTGCTCGCTGTGTGCACCGCCGCAAGCGACCAAGGCCAGGGTCGGGGTCTCGATCGGCGGATCGCCTGCCGCGAACGTGCGGCCCAGTTCGAACAAGCGAACCCGCTCCTGTTGGCGGGCACGGTTGTGCGACAGGACCTCGACCAAGCCAGGCAACAACGAAGGACGCATGACGGCCAGGTCGGCTGACAGCGGATTGGCCAGCGGGACCAGCTTGTCCTTGAACCCCCACCGGCCAAGCAGGTCGGCACCAACAAAGGCCAGAGTCACCGCCTCGTAATAGCCATGTGCCGCCAACTGCTCGCGCAATGCCAGCTCGCCAATCCGTGCCTCGGGCTCGGTGGCCAGGCTCAAGGCCCCGGCCGGGGTGTGCGTAGGAATACGGTCGTAGCCGAAGATGCGCGCGACCTCTTCGATCAGGTCTTCTTCGCGCTCGATATCGAAACGGCTGCTTGGTGCGGTGACCTGCCAGCCTTCGGCGGTCCCGGCAACGTGCATGCCCAAGGCGGTAAAGATACGGGCGACCTCGCTATCGGCCACCTCGACACCCAACACGCGGCGCAGGCGCGCACGACGCAGCGCAACGGTCGCCGGCTTTGGCAGGTCGGCAAGATTTTCGGCAGTCAATACGGGACCGGCCTTACCCCCGGCAACGGCTATAAGCAGTTCGGTCGCGCGTTCCAATGCACGCCGCGGCAGCTCCGGATCGACACCGCGCTCGAAGCGATGCGAGGCGTCCGTATGCATGCCGAGCTTGCGCGCACGGCCCATGATCGCTGCCGGCGCGAAATGCGCGGCCTCGAAGAAAATATTGCGGGTGGTATCCGTCACGCGCGAATCGTAGCCGCCCATCACACCAGCCACGGCCAGCGCTTTGCGCTCATCGGCAATCAGCAGGAAACCAGAATCGACCTTCGCCTCGCTACCGTCGAGCAGCTTGACCGCTTCGCCGGCGCGGCCATGCCGCACCACGATGTCGCCTTCCAGCATGTCGTTGTCGAAGGCGTGCAACGGCTGCCCCAGTTCGAGCATGACGTAGTTGGTGATATCTACTACCGGGCTGATCGGACGCAGGCCCGAGCGGCGCAGACGCTCGGTCAGCCACAGCGGCGATTTGGCAGCCGTGTCGATACCCTCGATCACGCGACCGAGGTAGCGCGGCGCATCGGCACCGGCCTCCAGGCGAATGCCTCGCGTAGCCGTTCCTGTGACCGCGATCGGCGCTTGCTCCGGCTGCTTGACGTGACTGCCAAACAGCGCGGCCACGTCATGCGCCAAACCGACCAAGCCCAGGCAATCGGGGCGATTCGGCGTCAGCTTCAATTCGAAAGCCGCGTCCGGCAACCCGAGGTAATCGGCCAGGAGCTGCCCTACCGGCGCATCGCCCGGCAGTTCGAGCAAGCCGGAGGCATCGTTGTCCAGCCCCAGTTCCTTGGCCGAGCAGAGCATGCCGAAGGATTCGACACCACGCAGCTTGGCTGCCTTGATCGCGATGCCGCCGGGAAGGTTCGCTCCCACCGTGGCCAGGGGCACCTTGATGCCTACCCGGGCATTCGGCGCACCACAAACGATCTGCAACGGCTCGCCTTGCCCCGCGTTCACCTTGCATACCTGGAGGCGGTCGGCCTCGGGATGCTTTTCCGCAGCAACGATTTCAGCTACCACCACGCCGGACAGACTTTCACCCAGAACGGTGAGCTCTTCCACTTCCAGGCCCGCCATGGTCAAGGCGTGCGCCAGTGCGGCGCGATCCGCTTTGATCTCGACCAGCTCGCGCAGCCAGTTTTCGGAGAATTTCATATCGATCGGTTCCTAGCGCGGCGTTTAGGCGAATTGCTTGAGGAAGCGCAGATCGTTCTCGAAGAACGCGCGCAAGTCCGACACGCCATAGCGCAGCATGGCAAAACGCTCCACGCCCAGACCGAAGGCAAAGCCCGTATAGCGCTCCGGATCGATGCCGCAGTTCTTCAGCACGTTCGGATGCACCATGCCGCAGCCGAGCACTTCGAGCCACCGCGTGGATCCGTCCTCGGCATCCCAGCGGATATCCACTTCCGCCGAGGGCTCGGTGAAGGGAAAGTAGCTCGGACGGAAGCGCATCTCGAAATCGCGCTCGAAGAAGGCGCGAATGAATTCGGCCAGCGTGCCCTTCAGGTCGGCAAAGCTGGAGGTTTCATCGACCAGCAGGCCTTCGATCTGATGGAACATCGGCGAGTGGGTCTGGTCCGAATCGCTGCGATACACCTTGCCCGGCGCGATGATGCGAATCGGCGGCTGCCGCCCCTGCATCGAGCGGATCTGCACCGGCGAGGTATGCGTGCGCAGCAAGCGGCCGTCGCCGAAATAGAATGTGTCGTGCATGGCGCGCGCCGGATGGTGCGGCGGGAAATTCAGCGCCTCGAAGTTATGCCAGTCGTCCTCGATCTCAGGGCCGTCGGCACGCTGGTAACCCAGGCGCGCGAAGATCGCGGCGATACGCTCCAATGCGCGCGTGATCGGATGAATACCGCCGCGCTCGCCATCGCGCCCGGGCAACGTGATATCCAAGCGCTCGGACGCCAGACGGCGATCCAGTTCGGCCTGTTCCAGCGTGGCTTTGCGCAGGGACAGGGCGTCGGCAAGTTTTTCCTTGACGCGATTGACCTCGGCGCCTCGGGCCTTTTTTTCTTCCGGCGGCAGTGCGCCCAGCGATTTGAGGGCGGCGGTGACAATGCCGCTCTTGCCTAGAAGGCCCACGCGCAGCGCATCGAGTGCGTCGAGCGTATCGGCCTTGTCGATTTCCGCCAGCGCCTGCGCGGCGCGGCCGTCCAGATCGTCCATCGGTGCGATCCCAAAGAGTCCAGAAACGAAAACGGGGAGGAGGCTAAGGCCTCCTCCCCGCTTGATTTACATCATATCGTCAGGGCGCTAAGCGCTTATGACGATCAAGCGGCCAGACTGGCCTTCGCCTTTTCTGCGATGGCACCAAACGCCTTGATGTCATGCACGGCGATATCGGCCAGCACCTTGCGGTCGACCGTGATGCCGGCCTTGGCCAGACCATTGATCAGACGGCTGTACGACAGGCCGAACTGACGGGCGGCAGCATTGATACGGACGATCCACAGCGCGCGGAACTGACGCTTGCGCTGCTTGCGGCCGATATAGGCATACTGACCGGCCTTGATAACGGCCTGGTTGGCGGCGCGGAAAATCTTGCGACGGGCGTTGTAGTAGCCCTTCGCGCGGCCGATGATCTTCTTGTGACGACGACGGGCGGTAACGCCACGCTTTACACGAGCCATGGTGGTTTCCTCCTCGCCTTACAGGTACGGCAACATGCGTGCCACACCCTTGGTGTCGCAAGCCTTGACGTGATTGGTGGCGCGCAGATTGCGCTTACGCTTGGTCGACTTCTTCGTCAGGATGTGCGACTTGAAGGCGTGACCGGCCTTGAACTTGCCGGAAGCGGTCTTGCGAAAACGCTTCGCCGCCGCCCGGTTGGTCTTGATCTTGGGCATCGGAATGCTCCGTATTCGGTTGCTGACTGATCCGGCGGCAAGGCCTTGATGGGCCTGCGCTTTCCATCCTGCCGGGTACGGTGGTTCGGCCCATCCATTCGGACCGAGCCCGCGATTGTAACGGAAACGTGAGGGGCGCGCCAGGGGTGGGGCGTGAGTCAGCGGCGCTCACGCCTTCTTCTTGGGCCCGATCATCATCACCATCTGGCGGCCTTCCAGGCGGGGGAACTGCTCCACCACGCCCTCTTCGCCGATGTCGGTCTGGATCTTGCGGGCCAGGTTCTGGCCGAGGTCCTGGTGGGACATCTCGCGGCCGCGGAAGCGGATCGTGACCTTGACCTTGTCGCCTTCCTCGAGGAATTCGCGCATCTTGCGCAGCTTGATGTCGTAGTCGCCCACGTCCGTGACCGGACGGAACTTCACTTCCTTGATTTCGACCTGCTTCTGCTTCTTCTTGGCGGCCTGGGCCTTCTTCTGGGCTTCGAACTTGAACTTGCCGTAATCCATGATCTTGCAGACCGGCGGATCGCCGTTCGGCTGGATCTCGACGAGGTCCATGCCGAGGTCCTCGGCGGCACGAATGGCATCACGGGTGTCCATGATGCCAAGCTGCTCGCCTTCGGCGCCCAGCACGCGGACCCGCGGGACGCGGATCTCGTTGTTCTTGCGATTGCCCTTGTTATCGGTCGTAGCGATACCGCTATCCTCCAGAAGAATGATCCCAATACCGGACCCGCGGCCTTATCGGCGGGTCTCGGCTTCCAAACGTTGGACGAACTGGGCCAGCGGCATGCTGCCGAGGTCTTCGCCCCCGCGGGTACGCACGGAAATGGTACCTGTTTCCCGCTCGCGGTCGCCGACCACGATGAGATAGGGGACCTTCTGCAACGTATGCTCGCGGATTTTATATCCGACCTTTTCGTTGCGCAAATCGGCTTCCACCCTGAAGCCTTGTCCGACAAGGGTTTGCACGATTTCACGCACATAATCGGCCTGGGCGTCGGTGATGCTGAACGCCACGGCCTGAATGGGGGCGAGCCAGGTCGGAAGCAAGCCGGCGTGGTGCTCGATCAGGATGCCGATGAAGCGCTCCATCGAGCCCACGATGGCCCGGTGCAGCATCACCGGATGCTGGCGCTGGCTCTGCTCGTCCACATACTCGGCGCCCAGGCGCTCGGGCATCATGAAATCCACCTGCATGGTGCCCACCTGCCAGGCGCGGCCGATGGAGTCCTTCATGTGGTACTCGATCTTGGGGCCGTAGAAGGCGCCCTCGCCCGGCAGTTCCTCCCAGGCCACCCCGGCCGCGGACAGCGCCGCGCGCAGGGCGTGCTCGGCCTTGTCCCAGACCTCGTCCGAGCC
>NZ_DATCRY010000172.1:0-10818 GCF_036568765.1 Dyella sp.
CCGCCTCGGCCAACCCGACCACGCGGGTCACTTTCTCCACGGGCATGCCGCCATCGAGCAGAGCTCGACGCGCCGCATTGGCGCGGTCGGCCGACAATTCCCAGTTACCGTAATGACCAGCGCCGTCGGTGCCGTTGTAAGGCAAGGAATCGGTATGGCCGGAGATGCTGATGCGGTTGGGCACCTCGTCGATAAAGCGCGCCAGCTCGTGCAGGATATCCACGGTATAAGGTTCCAACGCCGCGCTGCCGCTACTAAACATGGGGCGATTCTGCTTGTCGACGATCTGAATACGCAGACCTTCGGACGTCAGGTCCAACAGCAACTGATCCTTGAACGGCGCCAGTGCCTGGCTACGATCCAGTGCCGCGTTCAAGTCGCGACGCAGGTCTTCCAGGCGTGCCTTGTCGCGCTCGGCGGCAAGTTTGGCGTCCTGCGCCGATGTGTCGGGCCCGCCGATCTTGCGTTGGCCGACGCTTTTGCCTTCGCCTTTAGGCGGATCCATGGCACCGCCGAGCTTGATCATGCTGGCGCTCGGCCCGCCCTGCCCCACCACGCCCGGCGCAGCGCGCATCGACGCACCGACCGATGGCGACGGATTCTTGAAATAGTCGGCGATCGCCGCCTTCTGCTCGCGCGATCCCACACCAAGAATCCACATCACTAAAAAAAAGGCCATCATAGCCGTGACGAAATCGGCGTACGCGACTTTCCACGCCCCACCATGGTGCCCATGGGAGGTTCGTTTTCGTCGCTTGACGATGATGATCGACGAGTCTTCGTTCATCAGCGCGCTGCCTTCAGATGGCCTTCGAGGCTCTGGAAAGTCGGACGCGTCGTCGCGGACAGCGACTTGCGGCCGAACTCGACCGCGACCATCGGGTTGTAGCCGCGCAGGCTGGACATCAGGGCTACCTTGACGCATTCGAACGCGCGACCGTCTTCCCGTGCGCGCGCTTCCATGGCCGCAGCCAGTGGCCCGATAAAGCCGTAGCTCAACAAAATGCCCAGGAAGGTACCGACCAGGGCGCCGGCGATATGTTCGCCGATGCGCGAAGTGTCGCCGCCCAGTTGGGACATGGTGGTCACGATGCCGAGCACCGCAGCAACAATGCCGAAGCCAGGCAGCGCATCGGCCACCTTGGCGATCGCCAGACCGGGAGCCTCGGCTTCGGCGTGATGCGCTTCAAGCTCGACTTCGAGCAGGGATTCGAGCTCATGCGCGTTCATATTGCCGCCAACAATCAGACGCAGGCAGTCGGTGACGAAATCGATCAGGTGATGTTCGCGGATCAGGCGCGGATAGGCCGAGAAAATCCGGCTCGACGCCGGATCCTCGATATGTTCTTCCAGTGCAAGCAAGCCTTCCTTGCGCATCGCGCTGAACAAGTCGTAGAGCAAGGACAGCAGGTCGACATAGTCCTGCTTCCCATACTTCGGGCCTTTGAATAGCCCCGCGATGCCCGCCAGGCTCGCTTTGACCACCGAAGGCGGATTAGCCACAACGAACGCACCGATCGCGCCACCGGCAATGATCAATACTTCGTAAGGCTGCCATAGCGCGAGCAGATTGCCGTGCGACAGCACGAAGCCGCCGATCACGCTGATCAGCACGACGATCGATCCGATAATCACAAACATGTGGAGTCCCCCATCCGTCAGGTGAGGTATCGGCATCGGCGGACTGAAATTGAGGTGTGAACCCGACAAATCGAGCCATCCGTTGGCCTGCCATGGGTTTCACCCGCGACGATTTTCCGGCGGCCTACGCAATGAAAGGTCCGCGACAGACAGACTTAACGGAAGCGGCCAGCTTTCGTACTTTTCTAAATGTGAACATCGTGACGATCCGGCCACGACATTTCCTACTCAGACGGAAACGCAATCTTTTACGCGAAAGGATCCGCCATGTTGATGATCGATATTCCCTTTGCTCCTGAACGTGATCGCAGCTGGACCGTTGCGATTGGCCGCAACCGGCGGCAGCACTTTGCCACGCGCAAAGATGCCGTGGAATTTGCGGCCAGCGAAGCCGAACGGCTCCAGCGTGCCGAGCGCTGTTCGGTGGTCATCAATATCGAAGGAGCGGACGGGATGTGGCGGCCATTCCGGACTTCGCTGGACTCGATCACCTGAAAGTCGGGCTCTTCCGTTAGAAGGGAACCTCGAAAAACTTGCTTTCTGTGGGAGCGACTTTAGTCGCGACAATCGTGCCTCACCGCAAGTCCTTGTCGCGACTGAAGTCGCTCCCACAACGATAGGATCCGCTTTCGCTATATTTGGGCGATTGAGAGGTTTTTAGACGTTCCCAGAAGTGGCGGCCACGTCACGCACGCTCCTACGCCAACCGCCTGACCCTCATTAAAAAAAGCCCCGAATCGCTTCGGGGCTTTCTTGCTTTTTCAAACGCAAAGCCATCAGAACTTGTACGTGAGCATCAGGCGGTTGTACACGAACGGTTGATTGGTCGGATTCAGGTTGGCAATGCCACCGACCGAACGCTCCCAGCGATCGCGGACGGTCAGACCCTTCACCCACTGATCCAGGCTATAGATGATGTCGAAGTACACATCGTGGCTGCTGCCGCGCAGCTCGGTGGTGTACTTGGCGTAGGCCGCCACCAGTTGCAGCTTCTTGTCGAAGAAGTTGTACTGCGCGCGCGCCTTCCAGGCATGGCCCGGACCTTCCTCCACCAAACCGCGAATCATCGAGGTGGTATAGAGCGGATCGGTCGCATAGTTGGTGGTGTAGGGCGAGATCAGCGCGCCGTCGCCTACTGCGCCCTTCTCGTCACTGAGCTTGTTATAGGAAACATCGACACGGCCGTCGTAGATGCTGGTACCCAGATCGGCGCCCCAGACCTGCGCGTCCACGCGATTACCTGCCACGCCAAACAGCTTGGTCTGCGTTTCGACCAGGATGTTGTCGTTTCCGCTGGTCTCATGCAGGTACTGCACCGACAGGAACGGATTGAACGGGGAGTCGGTCTTGAGCGTGTACCCGCCCTCGGCGTAGGTCATCTTCGCGAAGCCGAGGAAGTTGTAGTACCACAGCTGTGCCTTGAGCCCGCCGTTGGCGTACGCGGTACCCACAGCGCTGGTGCCATTGGCCTTGCGTGCGGTGGCCGGCAGCGAGCCGTTGTTGCCGTAGCTCGAATCGCCATCGAAGGTGGACGGGTAGTACAGGTTGTCCTTGAACATGCCCGTGGATGTGCGGCTCTTCCAGCTAAAAGCCCGGATCGCATAGAGATCCCATCCCTTCACCGGCGTTACATCGACAAGGATGGCGTTGTACGACGAGGGAAGCACGCGCGAATCGTTCTTGCCCATCCACGGCGTATCCAGGTACTGGTAACCGCCGCGCACCAACACGTTGTCGTTCTTGAACTGCGCGTAGAGCTGGCTGAAGGCACCGATCGAATTGTTCGGACCGGCCAGCGTGGTATCGATGCGCGACAGCGCATCCGAATGCGTACCGAACGAATTGGCGGTCACGAAGGACGTACCGAAACCAAAACCGCCCCAGAACGAGCCGGTCTGCGCATTGACCAGGGCAGCACCGGAGAATGCATGCTGATCCGGCGTGGTCTTGCTGTCGTAGAGACGATCGAAGTTATAGGCACGCAGTTCGCCGTCGATATGACCGCGCACGAAGATGTCGTCGACGCCACCGTCATCGTAGGCATGGACACTGCCCACTGCACCGAAAGCCAGCAGCAGCGCTGCCGTTATCGCCGATTTACGCATGAATGTTTCCCTTGAATTTTGAAAATGCCCCTGTTGCAGGAGCAAAAAAAGTTGCAGGCGTGCTAACGCGAACAAAACATTTGGTCGCGATACTGGGTGCGATTGATGACAAACAAGTTACAAGCCATGCCGGTCGCTGAAATAATCCGCCGCCCTGGCGCCGCCCCGAACCCAGATTAACGCCACAACCGCGCGGCATAATATGAAGATCGTACATATAGTTATGTCGCGCGCTTCACCGTTTTCAGCTTGGCCCGACTTCTTTTCAGAAGCGCGGAAACAGAAATAAATTCGTAATATATTGCGATTGTCTGGTTGCTTAGTGAGACTCTCCGCTTGTCGCACCGACCGACCAAGGGGCTACTGGCGGGGGCCCGAGATGTTGCGTCGCACAAATTCGCGACGACTGTGGGGCCATCGATGGCATAATGTGTGCGTCCGCTGCACTCCCTGGCAGCGCTCGTCAGGCCGCGGCCCTGCTGCCGCAAACCCACACGAGCCTTGTGCGACCGATTGAACCGGTCGCCTGCTTCGCAGCATTTCCTTTTCGTCTCAGGTAACGGTAACCGGCATGGTGGCATTGGCGACGGAGCACGTGATCGACGTGCACCACTGGAACGACAGTCTCTTCAGCTTCCGCACGACGCGGGATCCCGGCTTTCGCTTCGAAAGCGGCCACTTCGTGATGATCGGCCTGGAAGTGGAAGGGCGCCCGTTGATGCGCGCCTACTCCATCGCCAGTGCGCACTACGAAGAGCATCTGGAGTTCTTCAGCATCAAGGTGCCCAATGGGCCGCTGACCTCGCGCCTGCAACATCTCAAGCCCGGCGATCCGATCATCGTCAGCCGCAAGCCCACCGGCACCCTGGTGCTCAACGACCTCAAGCCCGGCAGGCACCTGTATCTGCTGGGCACGGGGACCGGCCTTGCGCCGTTCATGAGCATAGTGCGCGATCCGGATACCTATGAGCGCTTCGACAAGATCGTGCTGGCGCACGGCGTGCGGCATATCAGCGACCTGGCCTACGCCGATTACCTCGAACGCGAGCTGCCGCAGCACGATTACCTCGGCGAGCTCGTGCGCGAGAAACTGATCTATTACCCCACGGTCACACGCGAGCCGTTTCGCAACCGCGGCCGCATCACCGACGCCATTGCCGACGGCGTGATGAGCCAGGCGACCGGCCTGCCGCCCCTCAACCCCGACACCGACCGGGTCATGCTTTGCGGCAGCCCGGCGATGCTCGAGGACACCTGCGCTCTGCTCGACGGCCGCGGCTTCCAGGCGTCGCCGCGCACGCGGGAGCCGGGCGACTACGTGATCGAGCGGGCCTTCGTCGAGAAGTAGACCTGTTTACCAGATCTTGTAAATCTTGCCCGTCTCGACGCCTTCGACGCTGAGCTCGTAGCGCAAGGCAACGCGCGCGGCGGGCACGGGCTCGGTACCGGGGAAATACGGCCCGTAGACCTCCATCGACTCGGTCAGCACACCGGGGCTGACCACATTGATGCGCAAGCCGCGTGGCAGTTCGCAGGCGGCGGCCTGTGCAAAGCCTTCGATCGCGCGATTGGTCGCCATCAGGGACACGCCGTGCTTGATCGGGTGCTCGCTGATCACGCCGCTGGTCAAGGTGAACGAGCCGCCATCGCGCAGGTAGCGCTGCCCGGCCAATACCATGTTGACCTGTCCCATCAACTTGTCGTTGAGGCCGACACGGAACTGCTCGGCCGTCATCTCGCCCAGCGGGCCGACATGCGCGCCGCCGGCGGTCATGATCACCGCGTCCAACGGACCGGCCTTCTCGAACATCGCCTGCACGCTGGCCGGATCGGTCGCATCGACCGTCAATTCGCCGGAGCGGCGCCCCGCGCGCAGGACTTCATGCCGGCCGGCCAGAGCTGCAGTGACGGCACGGCCAATGGTGCCGGTGGCACCAACGATCAGGATACGCATGGCTCGAAGCTCCTAAGCAGGGGAAAAAATACAGTCTGGCCAACTTTCTTCGGTTGATAAACATCGCTAGGCTTGATTCATTGCAAACCTATAGGTTTTGAATGATGGACAAGCTCGCCAATATGGCCATGTTCGTACGCGTGGTCGATACCGGCAGTTTCGCCGCGGCGGCCGCCGAGGCCGGCGTCTCGGCCACTATGGCTGGCAAGCATGTACGCAATATCGAACTACGCCTGGGGGCTCGACTTTTACACCGAACGACGCGTCGCCAACAGCTGACCGATGTCGGCCGGCTCTACTACGAACGTTGCAAGCAGGTGCTGGCCGATATCGAGCTGGCCGAGTCGAGCGCGTCGGAACTACAAGCCACGCCCCGCGGTGTGCTGCGCATGACCGCGCCGCTGACTTTCGGTAGCCGCAAGCTGGTTCCGGCCTTGACCGAATACCTCGAGCGGCATCCGGAAGTCAGTATCGAGCTGTCACTCGATAACCGCGCCTACGATCTGGTCAATGAAGGCTTCGAGCTGGGGCTGCGCATCGGCGAGATTGGCGACGATCGCCTGGTAGCGCGACCGCTGCAGCCGTTTCGCATGTCGATGGCCGCCACGCCGCGTTATCTCGCGCAGCGTGGCACACCGCAGACGCCGGAGGACTTGAGTGCGCACAACTGCATCAGCCTCAGTACCTGGTCGCCGCGCGATCGATGGCGATTGATCGGGCCGACAGGCGAGATCGAAGTGCCCGTAAAAGGATCGTTCACGGCGAATAACGGCGAAGCGCTGCGCGTCGCGGCATTGGCCGATGCCGGGATCGTATTGCAACCGGAAGTTCTGCTTGGCGAGGATCTGCAAGCTGGCCGATTGATACACGTGCTGCCTGGCTGGGGGTCGCGGCCGATGCCGATGCATTTGCTGTATGCGCAGGATCGGCGACCGACAGCGAAGTTGCGCAGCGTGATCGAGTTCTTGATGGAGCGGTTTCCGGCCGAAGAGTGAGGCTGGAAGAGGCAGGCCTTAAACGATGCCGTGTACCATCAATCCCGCACCCGCCCCTTCCCTTCGTTATCCCAATACCCAAATACGCGCCGCGCGATCAACTTGTACAGACGCTTGCCGGTTGCGCGCCACAGCCGTGAATGCACCGCGGGTGTATCGAGCATGGCGCGTTGCCGCCGCGTCAATGCATCTTCACAATATGTCCGTTTGTGCTTGAGCAGATGCCGCACATCCTCGCGAGCCAGCAATCGAAATAACCGCCCCCTGCGCCCACGCGTCCAAGCCAGTTGGAAATCCACCAACCCCGGACTGCCGTCTTCGCGCACCAGCCAATTGGGTTCCTTGGCCAAATCGTTGTGCACGATACCTCGTCGATGCAGCACAGCCAGCAGGCGCAATGCGCGGCGATAGTAGTCGCGGTTACGAGGCTGCGCCTGCTGCATCGGGCGGCCGCCAATAAAGCCGCGCAGGAGCTCCTTGCCGTCCCAGGCGAGCAAGGCCGGTACGCCGTCGATGCCCGCCAGCTTGCGCAAGGCGCGCGCTTCGCGCGCGGCTGCACGCCGCGCGAACCACCGCGCCCACCAGCGGGCCGCGGCGATGTCGCGTCGGATCATGCGCTGACCGTCGCGCTCGACCATTTCGATACGGCCGAGCTCGTCAGCCTTGAGTAAGGTGGATTTGGGCACGCCGGTAAATACTTGTGTAGCATCGCGCCCGGCTACACTGCGTGCCGGGTCCGCCTCGTATTGTGGCCGATTCGTACCGGACTGTGCCAAGCAACCCAAGCAAAGGACTTTTTGCGTGAGCATTATGGATATAGCGCTCTATGTGCTATCGGCGGTGCTGATACTTATCGGCCTGGCAGGCACGATTCTGCCCGCCCTGCCGGGCATTCCGGTGATTTTCGGCGGCATCTGGCTGGCCGCCGCTGTCGATCATTACCAGCACGTCGGGGCTTGGTGGTTGAGCATCATCGCCGTGCTAGGCGCGATCGGCTTCATTGTCGATATCGTCGCCACCGCGCTCGGCGCCAAGCGCGTAGGCGCCAGTAAACGAGCGATCTGGGGGGCGGCTGTCGGCACCGTGGTCGGCATGTTCTTCGGCATTCCCGGCTTGCTGTTCGGCCCGTTCGTCGGCGCGGTGGGCGGCGAGTTGTTGTCGGGCACCAGCGTACTGCGCTCTGCCCACGTGGGCATCGGCACCTGGATCGGGTTGCTCTTCGGCACGCTGGTCAAGCTGGTCGTTTCGCTGGCGATGATCGGCCTGTTCGGCTTCGCATGGCTTATTGCTTAATGCCTATAGCCCCTAGCGCTTTGCATTAACCGCGCCTAGCTAAATCGGCACAGGCGCCGGCCGCATGGCCCGCTTAGTCTCGCTTCACTCTATTTGGGGAGTCATGGAATGTACAAACGATTGACGGCCGCTCTGGCGGCTACACTGTTGGGTGCTGGCGCCTTGCATGCACAAGGCACGCAAGGATGGGTGGAGCGCAGCAACGCCGACTCGCAGGTGCTGCTCGAAGCCATCGCCCGCTTCAGTCCGGAATTCGCTTCGCAAGTGGGCCTGCCTGCCTATGACGCGAAGGTCGCCGACCTCGGACCGAATATCGACGCGCGCTCGCGCCAGGCGCTAGTCGAAGCCAAGGGCAAGCTCGAAGGCATGCTCGCCACCGAACGCGATACCAATGTGCGCCAGGATCTGCAGATCCTGATCAAGGCAGCGGGCGATCAGATCGAAGGCATCGATCTGAATCGCAAATATCTCTTACCGTACCAGGATGTCGGCAACCTGATCTTCAGCGGCGAATTCGTGCTGCTCAAGGACGACGTTCCCGCCGAACGCCGTGCCAAAGCCGTTGCGCGCCTGCAGTGCTATGTAGGCAAAGCGCCGGGCTGCACGCCGATCGCCGAACAGGCCAAGGCACTGGTCAACGCCAGCCTGAAGGACAAATCGCTGCTGGGCCCATACAAGGGCGACGTCGAGCAGAAGCTCGCCAATAGCGCTCGCTACACCCAGGGCATTCGTCAACTGTTCCAGAAGTACAAGCTCGACAACACACCCGAAGCCAAGGCCGCACTGGCCGCGCTCGACGAGCAGATCAAGGGCTACGACGCCTGGGTGCGCAGCACTGTCGTGCCGCGTGCACGCGCCGATTTCCGGCTGCCCGAGCCGCTGTATGCGTATAACCTCAAGCAGGTCGGCATCGACATTCCCCCGGAACAACTGATCAAGATCGCCCAACTGGAATTCGTCGAGCTGCAGAGCTGGATGCGCACGCTGGCGCCGGAAGTGGCCAAGGCCGAAGGCATCCAGAGCACCGACTATCGCGATGTGCTCAAGGCGCTGAAAAAGCAACAGCTGGGCAAGAACGATGTCGAGCCGTGGTACCACGAGGTGATCGGCAAGATCGAGGACATTATCCGCCGCGAGAATATTGTCACCCTGCCCCAGCGCAAGATGCAGATGCGCGTAGCCTCGGAAGCCGAGGCGGCCGCCGTACCCGCACCGCACATGGATCCGCCGCCCTTCATCAACAACCACGGCGAACAAGGCACATTCGTGTTGACCATGGGCAACCCGTCGAGCAGCGGCGATAGCAGCCAGGCCTATGACGATTTCACCTTCAAGGCCGCTGCGTGGACCTTGACGGCGCACGAAGGCCGCCCTGGACACGAACTGCAATTTGCCGCCATGGTCGAGCGCGGCGTGTCGCTGGCTCGCAGCTTGTTCGCGTTCAATAGCGTGAACGTGGAAGGCTGGGCGCTCTATGCCGAATCGGAGATGCTGCCGTACGAGCCACCCGCCGGCCAGTTCGCCGCCGTGCAGGCTCGCATGATGCGCGCGGCGCGTGCCTATCTCGATCCGATGCTCAACCTGGGCCTGATTACGCGCGAGCGCGCACACGATGTGCTTACTCATGACGTCGGTCTGTCCGAGGCCATGGCGCGCCAGGAGCTGGACCGCTACACCTTCAACAGTCCCGGCCAGGCTACCGCGTACTTCTACGGCTACATGCGCCTGCAGCAGCTTCGGCTGGATACCCAGCTGGTGCTCGGGCCCAAGTTCGATCGCAAAGCGTTCAACGACTTTGTCATCAACCAGGGCCTGTTGCCGCCCGACCAGTTGGCCGAAGCCGTGCGCACGCAGTTCGTTCCTGCCGCGCAAGGCAAGAAGTAAGTCGCTTAATCAAAGAAATCGGGATGTATCTAAAAAGAACGGGATTTTTTCCCGTTCTTTTTTTTATGCCCCCTATAAATTCGTGATCTGATTAACAGTTTCCTTGTCAGGTTCGGCGCCAATTGTCCGAATAAGGAGTGGATTCCCTGCCGGAATTCCACGTGCGATGGCGACACGCTGGATTTTTCATACGGCACCCTAAATCAAGGAGTTTTTTATGCATAAAGGCATTCTCGCCCTTGCTATGCTGCTAGCGATCCCACCGGCATCGGCGACCGATACCGATAGCCCGAACATCACGCAGACGGCAGCTTGCATGTCGGTAGGCGATAGCGCCGGACGCGAGCCCTGTGACGCCGCCAAGATCGCCTTGCATGTCGATGTTCCTACTCAATACTGGGTCTGTTCGCTACAGAGCGTATATTTCAGCCAGTGCCTAGCGCAGTTGGCCGATCGGGTAGTCCGTGTCGATCCCAAGCTACCGCCTGCGCGCGTGCTCTATCGCATCGCACTGAGCGATCCGGCAGGTGGCAATACGCGACAAGTCGATGTGCTGGCCGGCGATGAAGGCGAGATCAGCGATACGCTGGGCGACATGCGTTTCCACCTGTCCAGTCGTCGGGCGGCGGATGGCTCGATCGTGCTCGATTACCAGTTGGACGGACTCGCGCAGGCAAAGGGCTCGTACAGTTTCCATGCCGGTGACACGCAATCGGTATCGCTGGGCGCCGAAACGGTTACGATCTCTCGCCTTTAGGGGGATTCCCGGATAGTTTGCGCATGAGGGATTTTGCGCCTGCGGCGTCCCCTCACCCCAGCCCCTGAGGTATCCCCACGTTTTTCACGTAGAGATGCCGGTGTACACCCAAGTCAGAGGACCGCTGGAGATGGCTCGGATGAATTGCCGTAGTTGGTTTTTGGGAGGCCACCAGAGGTGGCGTTTGAG
>NZ_DATCRY010000173.1:0-7119 GCF_036568765.1 Dyella sp.
GTCGATGTCAACGTGCATCCGGCCAAACACGAAGTGCGGTTCCGTGAACAGCGGTTGGTGCACGATTTCTTGTTCCGCAGCTTGCATGAAGCTCTCGCGCAAACACGTGCTGGGCAAGTGGCGAGTCATGCACAGGCCGGCGAAGACGGGTTGTCGATGCTTGCCGGCAGTGTCCCGGCTACCGCCTATGCCGCACCGCCTCGCGCGGCGGCGCCCGCATGGCCCGGACAATTCAGCCAAAGCCGCCTTAGTCTGGGTGTGCGCGACGAGCCGCTTGCGGACTACGCGGCCTTGTTAGGGCCGGCAACGCAAACGATATCCGTCGGCGTACAACCCACATTGCCGGAGAGCGACGATGACGCTGCGCCGCCACTGGGTTTTGCCATCGCACAGTTGAAGAGCATCTATATCCTGGCCGAGAACGAACAAGGACTGGTATTAGTGGATATGCACGCGGCCCACGAGCGCATTACCTATGAAAAGCTCAAGTCCGGCCGTGCGGCAAGCAATCTTCGCTCGCAATTGCTGCTGGTGCCGCTGCAGATATCGGTAAGCGCCAAAGAAGCGGCTGCTGCCGAAGAACATGCCGAGGCGCTGGCCGACTGGGGTCTCGAACTTTCCCGCAGCGGCCCGGCAGGCGTGGTCGTGCGCCGTATTCCTGCGCTCCTTGAGGGGGCCGACGTGGCGCAATTATGCCGCGATGTTCTGAGCGAACTGGCTCAGCACGGCAGTTCGCGCCGCTTGCAGGAGTTGGAGAACGAATTGCTTTCGACCATGGCCTGCCATGGTTCGGTACGTGCCGGACGGCGCTTGACCTTGCCGGAAATGAACGCGTTGTTGCGTGAGATGGAGGCGACCGAGCGCTCAGGTCAGTGCAACCACGGTCGTCCGACCTGGACGCAGCTGAGCCTGGGTGAGCTGGATCGGCTGTTCCTGCGTGGCCGGTAGGTTATAACTAACGGTTTCGAAGTCATAAGCCATAGCCTTGCGGCTCGTGTATTTGGACGTCCATACTGCAAAACGCCTGATGAGTGGGGCTTATTTGTGGGGACGTGCCATGTTACGCCGACATCTGTGGATGGGATTCTTGAGTCTTGGAGTGGGCCTAGTGCACGCCGAACATAATGCTTCATCGAAGGTGTCATCGACCGAACCGTCTGCTACCGAAGTGACGCGGCAAGCCGAACAATGGCAACAGCAGCGCCTGGCCCGGCTGACCGCGGCCGACGGCTGGCTGAGCCTGGTCGGCCTGGATTGGTTGCATCAAGGCGACAACCGCGTCGGCAGCGCCGCCGATAACGACATCGTGCTGAAGGTGGGGCCGGCACACCTGGGTGTGATTTCGCTGGCTGCCGATGGCACGGCCAAGATCGTGCTGGACGAGAATAGCGGCGCGACTATCGATGGCAAAACACAGCACGAAGCCAGACTGATCGACGATGTGCAGGCGGGCGAAAAGGGCAAGCCGACCACTGTGGCGTTCGGCACGGCCAATTTCTTCGTGATCGAACGCGACGGCCGCAAAGGTCTGCGAATCAAGGATGCCGATGCGCCTACGCGCAAGCATTTCCTCGGCCTGGACTACTACCCCATTGAATCGTCCTGGCGCGTGGTCGCCGATTGGGTGCCATTCGATCCGCCACATAAACTGGAGATCGGCACGGTGCTTGGCACCATCGACAAAGTCGACGTACCCGGCAAGGCCGTGTTCCAGCGCGACGGCCATACCTTCGAACTCTTGCCCTACCAGGAAGAGCCCGGTGGCGAGCTATTTTTCGTGATTGCAGACCGCACATCGGGCAAGGAAACCTACGGCGCGGCACGTTTCCTCTATGCCGCGCTACCCAAGGACGGCAAAGTGGTGCTGGATTTCAATCGCGCTTACAACCCGCCTTGCGCGTTCACTCCCTATGCTACGTGTCCGCTAGCTCCGCCGGAAAATCGGTTGGATATCGCTGTGACTGCCGGAGAAAAGAAGTATCGCGGTTCGGAACATTGATGAATGGGAGATGGGCAGCGGGAATGCTTTTTTTGGAAACTTCGGGCTGATTGCATGAATACGGACTTGCGTCCCCGCTACCCATCTCCCACCTCCGCTTTTCATCAGCGTCCGACAAACGCCGCCTTGCGCTTCTCCAGAAACGCGCTCGTCCCTTCGCGCATGTCTTCAGTGGAAAACGCCAGCGCAAAGGCCTGGGTCTCGAATTCCAGTCCTTGATCGATCCCGGTTTCACCGCCTTGCAACACGGCATCGAGGATGCCGGCGGCAGCGAGCGGCGCGGCGTTTGCCAACTGGTTGGCCATGGCGGCCACCGTTTCGTCCAGGGTTTCCGGCGCCACCACACGGTTGACCAGACCCAGTTCGTATGCGCGCTGCGCATCGATCGGCGCGCCAAGCAGGCACAGCTCCAGCGCGGCAGCGCGGCCGGCCAGGCGCAGCAGGCGTTGCGTGCCACCGAAGCCAGGAATCAGGCCGAGATTGATTTCTGGCTGGCCGAACTTGGCTTTTTCGCTGGCTACGCGTAGATGGCAGGCCATGGCCAGTTCCATGCCGCCACCCAGTGCGAAGCCCTGAATGCGTGCGATGACCGGCTTGCCCAGCCGCTCGATGGTCGACATCAGGCGTTGCCCGGCACGCGAGAACCCCTGTGCCTGCACCGGTGTGTAGCCGTTCATTTCCGCGATATCCGCACCGGCGACAAAGGCCTTGTCGCCAGCGCCGGCCAGCACCACGACGCGCACGGCATCGTCCTGTGCGGCCTGGTTGAAGGCCAGGGTCAGTTCGTTGAGCGTCTCGCGGTTGAGCGCATTGAGCTTGTCCGGGCGATTGACCGTGATGTTGCGCACGGCGTCACGGTGGCTGATCTCGAGGTTGCGATAGGCCATGGCGGATGTCCAATGGTTAAAGGGCGCATGGTAGCAGCGGGAACCTTTGCCGAACCGGGCTTTCTCATGTCCGGCCTTAGGGCCACCGGATGCGCCGGCATGGTAAGGTTCGCGCGTTGCGATGGAGGACGGCATGACATATTGGCGATGGTTGGCTCTGGGCATGTTCGTGCTGGCAGGTTTGGCGCATGCGCAGAATCGTGCCGTCCCGCCGAACGCTTCCTCGGCGAAGTTGGACAAGAACAAGCTGTCCTACGCCATTGGTTACCAGATTGGCAGCCAGTTCGCTTCCGGCGATCCGGATGTGGATATCGCTACCATGCAGAAAGCCATCCAGGATGCATACAGCAAGCGCCCACCGTCGGTGCCCATGCTCGAGATGCATCAGCAGCTGCAAGCGCTCGATATGCAGGAGCACGATCGCGCGCTGACCGAATACAAGCGCATCGCGGCGGCCAATGCGCGCAAGAGCGCCGATTACCTGGAGCGCAACGGCAAGCAGACGGGCGTGGTGCAACTGCCTTCGGGTATCCAGTACCAGGTGATACGCAAGGGCGAAGGTACGGGTAGTCCCTCGGTGACCAGCATGGTCACAGTCAACTATCGTGGCATGTTGATCGATGGCACCGAATTCGACAGCACCTGGGCGCGCGGTGCCCCGGTGAGCTTCATGGTCGACAAGGTCATCCGCGGCTGGCAGGACGTCATTCCGCGCATGCACGTCGGCGATCGCTGGAAAGTGGTGATTCCACCCAATCTGGCCTATGGCGAGGGCGGTGCATTGCCGCGTATCGGTCCGAATGAGGCGCTGGTTTTCGAAATCGAGCTGCTCGCCATAAAACAGCCGTAAAGACGGGCTATGTGCCCGGCGTAGGGCATCGCGCATGCGTTAAGATGCGCCATCTATGCCGAACGATCCCGCTCCCGCCGTCCCGCCGATTGCCAGCCCCTGCATCGGTATTTGCCGATTGGACAGTCGTGGCTATTGCGAAGGTTGCCTGCGCACGGGCGATGAAATCGCTCGCTGGCGGGGTATGGGCGATAATGAGCGCCTTCACTACATGCGCGAGATTCTGCCTGCCCGCAAGGTCGATTGATGGATATTGCCTGGGACCAATGGCAGGCCGCACTACAACCACTGGGCCAGCCGCCCTCGGGGCCGGGCTGGAACCATGCGGATATGGCCGTCTTGCTTGGCGATGCGCCACGTCGTCCAGCTGCGGTGCTCGTCGGTGTGCGCGAGGGTGTGCAGCCGCGACTCATTCTCACCGTGCGCACCGACAGCTTGCAATCGCATGCGGGGCAGGTGGCGTTTCCTGGAGGTAGCATGGATCCAGACGATGCCAGCCCCGTGCACACGGCGCTGCGCGAAAGCCATGAGGAAATCGGCCTGGATCCTGCAGCGGTCGCGCCGTTGGGTTATCTGGATCGTTTTGAAACCATCTCGGGATTCTGCGTGACACCGGTGGTGGCGAAGGTCGCCGCCGATGCACCGCTTTACCCTGCGCCCGACGAGGTGGCGGAGATCTTCGAAGTGCCGTTGGCGTTTTTCCTGGAGCCGGCCAACTTGCGTCGCTACACCATGGATTTTCGCGGTCATAGCCGCGCTATGGTGGAGTTCCTGCACGGTGGTCATCGGATCTGGGGGGCGACAGCGGCGATGCTGTTGAATCTGCTGACGAGGCTTGGGCGAGTATGAAGCTGTACACCACCCTGATTTCGGTCGAAGCACTGGCGGCGCTGCCCGCCGAGCATGTGCTGATCGTGGATTGCCGTATCGATCTTGCCGATCGCACCAAAGGCGACATGGATTATCGCCAGGGGCATATCCCTGGCGCGGTCTATGCGAATCTGGAAACCGATCTTTCCGATCTGTCGCGCTCGACGCAGGGCCTGGGGCGACACCCATTGCCGTCCGAGAAGGCCTTTGCCGCGCTGCTGGCGCGTTGGGGCTGGCGGCGTGGCATGCAGATCGTTTCCTATGATGCCGCCAGCGGTTCGCTGGCGGCGGCACGCCTATGGTGGATGCTGCGCCTGACCGGGGTGCGTGACGTTGCCGTGCTCGATGGGGGATATCCCGCATGGCTGGCCTCCGGCAAGCCGGTGGAAACACGCCTGCCTGAGCGCGCGTCTACCCATGTATCGCTGCGCTTCGATCCGGACGAGGTGTTGTTCGAGTACGAGCCCGGTGCCAGGCCTGAAAGCCTGATGATCGATGCTCGCGCTACTCAGCGTTTCCGTGGCGAGGTCGAGCCGCTCGATCCGGTGGCCGGCCACGTACCGGGTGCGCGTAATCGTCCGTTTACCGCCAACCTTGATGAGCACGGCTATTTCAAGTCGGCCGAGGTGCTGCGCGAGGAGTTCCTGGCCGTGCTGGGCGAGCATCGACCTGAAGACGTGGTGCATATGTGCGGTTCGGGCGTCACCGCCTGCCATAACCTGCTGGCGATGGAGCATGCCGGTTTGCACGGCTCGCGCCTGTATGCCCCTTCATGGAGTGGCTGGCTTAGCGACCGCAGTCGTCCGGTAGCCACCGGCGACTAAAGGAATCCTTGAAATACTTTTGGGTGACGGATGTAGCAGCGTTACCCCTCACCCAGCCTTCTCCCCTGGCTTGCCGGGGGAAGTGAGTGGGCAGCGCCGCAAAGTCCCTCAGCGCAGACTATTGGACATTCCCCAGCCCTAATCAGATTAGTAGTCGCGCTTTCAACCCTTGCTCTTCAACCGCGCCACCAGCGCCTGCAAAACAGCCTGTGTCTGCGGATGGAAAAATCCATCGACAAACTCGTCCAGCGGCAAGGCATCGACATCGGCAAAGGCTGCGCCGATGTCCGCACGTGCGGTGGTGCGTGTGGTCAGCATGGCGCGGGAAGGTAGCGCGAGCAATTCGCCCAACCAATGCAAGGCACGCGGTACAACCTGGTCGACGGCGGTCAGCTCGTCGACGAAACCATAGGCCAGGGCTTGTTCCGATTCGATCATCGCACCGGCGATAAGCAGGCGCTCGGCGCGATACGCCCCGACGACGCGACGCAGTGCGAGCTGGATGCACTCCGGTACGGAGAGCCCGACCTGTACTTCATTCAGGCCGATACGGTAGGGGCCATTGGCCATCACGCGGTAATCGCAGAACAGCGATAGCACGGCACCGCCCGCCGGGCTGTGGCCCGTGATCGCGGCGACTACCGGCACCGGCGAGCGCGCCAGGCGCGCGCAGGTGGCAAAGAAGGCCCTCCAGAAAGTCATCACCCCGGCGCGGTCGAGCCCCAGCAGGGCAGGAACGTCCACGCCAGCGGAGAACATCCCTTGCGCGCCGGATAACACGATGCCACGTGCACCGTCGGCAATGGCGCGGTCATGAGCGGTGCAAAGCGCGTCGAGCAGTTCGAGGTTCAGCGCGTTGACCGGCGGTCGCGCCAGGTTGAGTTCGACGATGTTGTCGTGAGCGATGATGTTGAGCATGGCGATGCCGTCAGTGGCAGAGAACAGACGCCCATTGGCGGACAAAACGGCTTTCGATGCAACAGGCGGTGCAGCAAGGCAATGTTTCAAACGTTGGGGCCGGAAGCGAAGCCATCGGGGCTTCGCTTCCGAATCCGGTGTTATTGCGGCGTGATGTCGGGCGACCAGTGATAGCGCACGGAATACTCAAGCGTTGCCGTGCCGTTGGATGGCACGTTGATCTTGAAATCCAATGTGTCGGGGGTCTGCTTGCTCGGCTTGATCGACGAAGACGTAAGCTGCCACTCGTGCCAGCGATTCGGATGTTCACGCACTGTGACCACGCGCGGAGCATCGCCGGCATTGCTCAAGGTGATTTTGAACGATGCGTCCATGTGGCGATTGGCCCGATCGACCGAGAAGGCCGTACGTTCGCGCTTGGCTGTAAGGTCAAAGGCATTGCCGAGCGTTACCGTAGCGCTTTGCCCCTTGGCCGTATCGGCGATGCCGGCCTCGCCCAGGTATTGCGGAGTACCGTCGCGATCGCTGGCCAGCACGCGCAGATAGCCCGCGGGTAGGCTGTCGAAGGCCTTGAACGTCAGTGTATGGGTGATCTGATTATTGTTGGCGACGTCGTATCCCGATGCGATCATCGGTTGCGAAGGCACGCCCCAGTTGCCGTTCTCGTAGAGCGCCGTCCGCTCGCAGTCGAGGCTGCGTTCGTCGTAAAGGGGTGTCTGCGTGACGCTGCCGTTGGGCAGATCGACGGGATGAGGCAGGGTGTACTGGCGG
>NZ_DATCRY010000174.1:0-6866 GCF_036568765.1 Dyella sp.
GCTCGCAAGCCCGTAAGCCCGCCGATGCGCATTGCGTCCGGTCAGGCGGTCAGGGTCTTGAGCTCGTCGGCCTGGTGTTCACGGGTAAGCGTATCGATCAGCTCATCCAGGTCGCCCTGGATAACCTCCGGCAACCGGTACAGGGTCAGGTTGACGCGATGATCGGTGATTCGCCCCTGCGGGAAGTTATAGGTACGAATGCGCTGGCTGCGGTCGCCGGAGCCGACCTGCAGGCGCCGCGATTCGGCCTGGGCGGCAGTTTGCTTGCTGCGCTCGTCGTCGAGCAGGCGCGCCTTGAGCAGGCTCATCGCGCGGGCACGGTTTTTGTGCTGGCTGCGCTCGTCCTGGCACTCCACCACAATACCGGTGGGCAAGTGGGTAATGCGGATGGCCGAATCGGTTTTGTTGACGTGCTGACCACCGGCGCCGGAAGCCCGGAAGGTATCGACCTTGAGATCGGCGTCACGCAATTCGATATCGGCGATGTCTTCGACCTCGGGCAGGATTGCCACAGTCGCGGCCGAGGTATGGATGCGGCCTTGCGATTCGGTTTCCGGTACGCGCTGTACACGGTGAGTGCCCGATTCGAATTTCAGTCGCGAGAACGCGCCAGCGCCTTCGATACGCGCGACGATTTCCTTGTAGCCGCCATGCTCGCCAGGGTGCTCGCTCAAGACTTCCACATGCCAGCGCCGCCGCTCGGCATAGCGCGTGTACATGCGGAACAGGTCGCCCGCAAAGATGGCCGCCTCGTCGCCGCCGGTGCCGGCGCGCACTTCGAGGAACAAGTTGGCCTCGTCGCGCGGATCCTTCGGCAGCAGCAGGATCTGCAATTCGCCGTCCAGCTCGATCAGGCGCTGTTCCAGCCGCGCGATATCCTCGGCCGCCATCTCTCGCATGTCCGGATCGTCCAGCATGGACTGCGCGTCGGCGAGTTCGTGCTCGGCCCGGTCGTGTTCGCGCAGGGAAGCGGTGACGGGTTCGAGCTGCGCATATTCGCGCGACAGTTCGCGAAAGCGGTTGTTGTCGGACAGCACATCGGGTTGGCCGAGCAGCAGCCCGACTTCTTCGTGGCGCTCGGCGAGAGCTTCGAGTTTGCGGCGAATCGAGGGTGTCATGGGGCGAGTGCTGACAAAGAGGAGGAAGAGGGCGCGAGCGGGCGGGTGGAACGTCGCGTCGCTACTTCTCCATGTCGAGCTTCTCGTCGTCGTTCAAACCATAAAGACGGCCGGCCGCGTGCAGAAGCTCCATGTCGCCGTTCAGCGCCGCCTCGCGCAGGCGCGCGCTGGGGTGGTGCAGCAGCTTATTGGTCAGCGTATTGGCAAGGAAAGCCAGCGCTTCTTCCGGCGGGCGGCCCCGCGCAATCATCGCCTGCGCCTTGGCCAGCACTTCGTCGCGATAGGTTTCGGCATGCTGGCGCATATCCAGGGCAGGATTGCGTACACCGAGCGCCCGGCGCCAGGCCATGTAACGTTCGACCTGCAAATCGATGATCGCATCGGCTTCGCGGGCTGCCGCTTCGCGCGAGCGGCGGTTGTCGTCGATGACCTGTTTGAGATCGTCGATGCCGTACAAGAAGACATCGTCGAGTGTGCCGACGCCCTCTTCGATGTCGCGCGGTACAGCGATGTCGACCATGAACACCGGTTTGTGGCGGCGCGCATGCACGGCTTTTTCCGCCATGGTCCGGGTGACCACCGGAGTACGCGACGCCGTGGAAGAGATCACGATGTCGGCTTCGGCCAGGTGTTGCGGCAGATCGTGCAGGGCGATGGCATAACCGCCGTGGCGGCCGGCCAGCTCCTGCGCGTTTTCCAGCGTGCGATTGGCCACGATCAACCGGCGGACCTGCTTGTCGACCAGGTGGCGCGCGGCCAGCTCGATGGTGTCGCCTGCGCCGATCAGCAGTACGCAGGCCTGGCGCAGGTCGGTAAAGACCTGTTCGGCCAGGCGGACCGCGGTGAAGGCGACCGACACCGTATGTGCGCCGATGCGCGTATCGGTGCGTACCCGCTTGGCGACGGCGAACGTGTGCTGCAGCAGGCGGTCCATCGGTGCGCCCATCGTCTGCGCATCGCGCGCAAGCTGATACGCATCCTTGACCTGTCCAAGAATTTGCGGTTCGCCAAGCACCATCGAGTCCAGCCCGGTCGCGACGCGAAACATGTGACGGACCGCCGCATCTTCGTCGTGACGATAGAGGAACTCGTCCAGCCTGCCCGGGGTCAACCGGTGATGCCGGTCCAGCCACGACCTGGGCATATCCTCCGCGCCGGCCTTCACGCTGACGTAAAGCTCAGTGCGATTGCATGTGGAGAGGATAAACGCCTCCTCGACGCCGGGCTGGCCGCGTAGGTCATGCAGCGCCTTGCTCGCGGCATCCTCATCGAATGCCACCTGTTCGCGCAGGCTGACCGGCGCGGTGAGGTGATTGAGCCCAAGGGCGATCAGCGTCATGACTTGAAATTAAGTGGCGGCGGCTCGAACCGGGCGGCGTAAACTAGAATCGATACCCGGTCCGGGCATCGAACTGACCGGAACAGATGGTTCAATGGAGAATAGTGTGCTGAGCAGGTCGGCCAAGTTCAAGCAACTGCGGCATTTCGGGGTGAGTTTCATGCTCTTGGCCCTGGTGGGGTGTGCGGCGCTGCCGGGACGCTCCGAGAATAGCGCGACGGCATCCCGGCAACCGCTGGAGCGGCTGCAGGTGGTTACCCCGGATGCCGATCACGACCTGCTGGCCCAGCTCATGGTCGGTGAGATGGCGCTTACCCGCACCGATCTCAAGGAAGCGTCGGCCGCTTACAACCGCGCGATGATGCTCTCGAACGATCCGCGCATTGCCGAACTGGCGACCGGCATGGCCGTGGCCATTCGTGACGATGCGGCCGCCCAGCGGGCGATTGCCCGTTGGCAGGCGTTGGGCGCCAAGCCGGCCGAACTGGCTCAGGCACGTGGTCAGCTGGCCTTGGGCCAGGGCAATACTGCCGAGGCGCAGCGGCAACTGGAACTCCTTACCGAGTCCGGTGACGCGGACGCCTGGCGCCAATTCGGTCGTGTGCTGGTCGGCGGCCGGGACCCGGCGCAGGCTTCGCACTTGCTCGAGACGCTGGCTACGCCGCAACGTTTGCCGGCCAATGAAGTCCAGGCGTGGCTGGCGATGAGCGAGTTGGGCGATCGGCTTGGGCGCACCGGCTACTCTCAGCAAATCGCCGAAGCAGCAGTGAAGCGGTTCGGTACGGCCGAGGCTTATGCGTGGGATGCGCAGCTGAAATATAAGGCGGGCGATCGCAAGGGCGCCCAGGCGATGTTCCAGAAGGCTATCGCCAAGTCGCCGAAAAACATCCGCTTGCGCCTGGCTTATGCCAGCTTGCTGGGGCAGAACGGCGATTACGCCGGTGCCGGCAAGCTGCTTGCCGACGGTCCGCAGAATGCCGACACCTTCCAGTTGCGTGCCGCGCTGGCTGCGCATGCCAATGACACCAAGACCTTGCAGCGGCTTTACGGCCAGCTGCAGCACTCGCCCGAAGACGTGCGCAACGACAGTGCGTATCTGCTCGGTCAGCTGGCCGAAATGCAGGGGCAGAAAGAAGACGCCCTCAAGTGGTATGGCCAAGTGCCGGACGAGGACGAACACGCCTTCGATGCCGACTTGCGCAGTACCGTGCTGATGCAGGAACTGGGCCGTTCGGCCGAGGCGCATACGCAGCTGGAGCAAATGCAGGCCGACTATCTCGATCAGCCCGCGCAGTTGCGCCGTACTTTCGAGGTCGATGCCGAGCTGTACATGCGCGAGCAGCAATACGCCAAGGCCGATGCGGCCTATACGCGGGCCTTGCAGGTCGCGCCGGACGATCCGGGATTGCTGTACGGCCGCGGTCTGGCTTATGCGTCGGGCGGCAAGACGGACCTCGCCATTCGCGACCTGCGGCGTGTCTTGGAGCTCAAGCCCGGCGACGCCGACGCCAGCAATGCCCTGGGTTTCACCCTGGCCGATGCCAACCGTGACCTGCCGGAGGCCGAGCAGTTGATTCAGATTGCACGGGCTGCCAAGCCGGACGATCCGGCTATCGCCGATTCCTGGGGCTGGGTGCAGTACCGTCTTGGCCATCTGGATCAGGCCCAGCAAGTCCTCGCTGGCGCCTGGCAGAGTCAGAAGGACGCCGACGTGGGCGTGCATCTGGGCGAGGTGCTGTGGCGGCTTGGTCGGCAGGAAGAGGCGCGGCGGGTGTTCGATGAGGTACGCAAGATCGATCCCAAGAACAACGCCTTGCACGAAACGCTCAAGCGTCTGAATCCATGAAGCCGAATTATCGTCTTTACACAGCCGCGCTGCTGTCGCTGCTGCTGGCTGCCTGCGCACCTCGACAGGCTGTGCGCCTGCAGGGCGACACAGCCATGTTCAACGACCAGCAGGCACGCGAGCAGGCACTTGCCCGTACCGATCGATGGACGCTGGAGGGTCGTATCGCTGTCTCCGATGCCCATACGAGCGGTAGCGGCGATATCACCTGGGTGCAGGACGGCGAGCGCTATGAATTCACCATTCGCGGCCCGTTCGGCAAGAGCTTCCGTCTGACCGGCAGCCCAGGCCAGGCCTTGCTCGAGGGTATGGACGGCGGACCGGTCGGCGGTGCCGATGCCGAGGCTTTGCTGCGCAAGGCGCTGGGCTGGGAAGTGCCGCTGCGCGACCTGCGCGCCTGGGTGCTTGGCCTGCGTGCCGACGGCGGTCCGGCCGAGCTGAGCTTCGGTGCCGACCGCTTACCGTCGTTGCTGCAGCAGGATGGCTGGAATGTCGATTATCGTGAATGGGATACGACCCATCGGCCAGCTTTGCCGAAGAAGGTGTTTGCGGACAAAAAGCCGTTCAAGGTGAAGCTGTCGATCGATAGCTGGGATCTTCGGTGAGGCCGCGCCTGGCGGTGCCTTGAGGAGTTAGGGGAGAGTTGGGTGGAAGTAAGTATGTCCCTGCCTGAAAGGCATACCGCATAATCGTGCTCTTGTCTCCTCACTCCTGGCCCCTCCCAGGCGGCGTAGCCGTCGACCTCACTCCCAAATGTTTTCCATCCACCGCGCCAAGCCCTCACACATCGGCACCCTTTGCGCCATCGAGCGCAGCGCGGTCGAGCTGTTTCGCGGGCATGAAGCATGGCCGGCGTACTCGGCCGTAGAGCTGCCCCCGGATGTGCTGGGCGATGCGATTGCGCGCGGGCTGGTTTGGGTCGCATTGAACGAGGCCCAGGAGCCGGTCGGGTTTATCTGCCTGGATACGGAAGAGGGCGGCGCCAGCATCGGCGTGGCCGAGATCGATGTGCTGCCGACCTGGGGCAGGCGTGGCATCGGTGCTGCCTTGCTCGAGCACGCCTGCGACTGGGCGCGTGCGGCGGGATATCGTTCGATCGAGCTGGGTACGCTACGTGACGTGCCATGGAATGCGCCTTTCTATGCGCGCCATGGCTTTGTCGAAGTAGACAAGCATGCGCCCGAGTTCGCTTTTGCGCTGGAGCGCGATCGCGAGAACGGCTTTCCCGATCGTCTGCGTGTTTTCATGCGCCGCAAGCTGGAGCGATTATCGGCCGACGATTGGTCGATCTGGCCGGCGCCGGCCAAACTGAACTTGTTCCTGCGCATCACAGGTCGGCGCGCCGACGGCTACCACGAGCTACAAACGGTGTTTCGCCTGCTGGATTGGGGCGACGAATTGCGCCTGCGCTTGCGAACCGACGGGGCAGTCTTGCGGGTCAATGAGATTGAGGGTGTGCCGGCGGAGACCGATCTGACGGTGCGCGCTGCCAGGATTTTGCAGCCACTTGCCCCTGCCGGAGCAGGCGTGGATATCGGCCTGGAAAAGCGCGTCCCGATGGGCGGAGGGCTCGGCGGGGGCAGCTCGGACGCCGCCACGGTGCTGGTAGCCCTCAATCGGTTATGGGGCTGTGGCCTGGACATCGATAGCTTGGCCGAGCTCGGGTGCCAACTGGGTGCCGATGTCCCGGTCTTCGTGCGCGGGCGTTCGGCCTGGGCCGAGGGCGTGGGCGAAAAACTCGAGCCGTTTACCCTCCCGGAACGTTGGTACGTCGTGGTCGATCCCCACGAACACGTGCCGACCGCAGCACTTTTTCAAGCGCGCGAATTGACACGAAATGCGCCACGGGCGACAATTTCTTCCTTTACTTCGGGCGAAACAGCCGAGAACGCATTCGAGCCGGTCGTTCGTGCACGCCACCCCAAGGTGGATGCGGCGCTGAACTGGCTGGGCGAGTACGGTCGGGCAAGACTTTCCGGCAGCGGTGCCTGCGTATTCGTGGAGACACGATCGCGTGACGCGGCCGAGGTGATCGCCGAAGCGTGTCCGGCCTCCTTCACCGCGTGGGTTGTCGCGGGTGTGAATGTGTCGCCGTTGCACCAGGCACTGCACCGTCATGCGGGGCGTGCCTGACACAAGTTATCGCGCGTCGGTCGCCAGTGGTCGTCGCGGGTTGTGGATAGAGAAACACTGGGGCGTCGCCAAGCTGGTTAAGGCACGGGATTTTGATTCCCGCATGCGCAGGTTCGAATCCTGCCGCCCCAGCCATTCAAGAATGGCTTTCTTTGAGGAACCCACGTGGACACGTCCACCCCGATGCTCTTCACCGGCAATGCGCACCGCAAGCTGGCAGAGGATGTCGCCCAGCGTTTGGGTGTGCCGCTCGGCAAGGCGCTGATCGGCCGCTTCAGTGACGGCGAGACGCAGATCGAGATCGAAGAAAACGTCCGTCGCCAGGAAGTGTTCGTGCTGCAGCCGACCGGCGCACCGAGCGCGGAAAACCTGTTCGAGCTGTTGACTCTGGTCGATGCGCTCAAACGCGCCTCGGCGGCCAGTGTCACGG